>NZ_MDZA01000107.1 GCF_001816125.1 Hymenobacter coccineus
CACCTGGCCGCGCCCGCCAGCGCCGCCGATGCGCTGGTGCTCGACACCCAGGGCCTGGCCATCGAGGCCGTGGCCGCGGGGCCCCACGCCGGGGGCCCCGCCCTGGCCTGGGAGTTGGGCCCCGACGACCCCGTGCTCGGCCAGGCCCTGCGCATTGCCCTGCCGCCGGGCACGGCGGCCGTCACTGTTAGCTACCGCACGGGGCCCGGCGCGGCGGCCTTGCAGTGGCTGGCCCCGGGGCAAACGGCCGGCACCGAGCCGTTCCTCTTCACGCAGTCGCAGGCCATTCTGGCGCGCACCTGGCTGCCGTGCCAAGATTCGCCCGGCATCCGCTTCACCTACGAAGCCACCGTGCGGGTGCCACCCCACCTGCTGGCGCTGATGAGCGCCGAAAACCCACAGCGCCTTGAGGCGAGCGGCACCTACCGCTTCCGCATGGCCCAGCCCATCCCGGCCTACCTCATGGCCCTGGCTGTGGGCGACCTCGCCTTTGCCCCGCTCAGCGGGCGCACCGGCGTGTACGCCGAGCCGGCCACGCTGGCCGCGGCCACCTACGAGTTTGCCGACCTGGAGCAAATGGTGGCCACCGCCGAGCAGCTCTACGGGCCCTACCGCTGGGAGCGCTACGATTTGCTGGTGCTGCCGCCCAGCTTTCCGTTCGGAGGCATGGAAAACCCCCGGTTAACATTTGTAACTCCCACCATTCTAGCCGGTGACCGCAGCCTGACGAGCCTAGTGGCCCACGAGCTGGCCCACTCGTGGAGCGGCAACCTGGTTACAAATGGAAACTGGAACGATTTCTGGCTAAATGAGGGCTTCACGGTGTATTTCGAGCGCCGCATCATGGAACAGCTGTACGGCCGGCCTTACGCCGACATGCTCCAGGTGCTGGGCCGCGCGGCCCTCGCCCACACCATTGCCGAGCTGGGTCCCACCAGCCCCGACACCCACCTGCGCTTGCACCTGGCCGGCCGCGACCCCGACGACGGCCTCACCGAAATTGCCTACGAGAAAGGGTGCGCTCTGCTCCTGGCATTGGAGGCCCGGGTGGGCCGCCCCCGCCTCGACGACTTTATTACGGAGTACTTCGCCCGCTTCAGCTTCCAGGCGATGAGCACCGACGCCTTCGTTGCGTACCTGCGCACCGAACTGCTCGACGCCACCCCCGGCCTCGAAGCCGACGTCGAACTGGCCGCCTGGGTAGATGGCCCTGGCCTGCCCGCGGCGGCGGTGCCTGTAGCCGCTGCTCGCTTCGCGGCCGTGGACGGGGCCCTGGCCCAGCTGGCCGCCGGCACCGCGCCGGGCGCCCTCGCCCCCACCACCGCCGGGTGGAGCAGCCACGAGTGGGTACACTTTCTCGGCGGTCTCCCGCCCACCCTCTCGGCGGCCAGCCTCGGGGCCCTCGACGACGCGTTCCACTTCACGGCCTCGGGCAACGCTGAACTTTTAGCGGCGTGGTTTCCGCACACCGTGCGGGCCGGCTACGGCAGTGCCGACGTGGCGCTGGAAAACTTCCTGCTCCGCGTGGGGCGGCGCAAGTTCATCGTGCCCCTGTACCAGGCGCTCCTGGCCACGGCCGGGGGCCCCGCCCGCGCCCGCCGGCTCTACGCTGCCGCCCGCCCCAACTACCACGCCGTGGCCACCACCACCCTCGACGCGCTCCTGGCCGAGGGGCCGGCGGCGGGCGCTGCTACTCCTTATATATAGGGTGCATTCTGAACGCCGGGAATTGGGCACTCAATTTGGGCCGGTCTGGGGCCCTAGCGACCGGGGTGGCAAGAGCCGGTGGGCAACTGTAGCAGTTTATGTGCGGGTTTGCCCGCGGCTGGCCCGACCTTTGCCGCAACCAGCTCAACCCCGGGGCCCCGCCCCGGTTGTTATTTTTTCAGTTGACATTTATTTCCGTTGAAAACCACTCATCCCCTGGGCAAGCTCATCGCCATTGGCGGCAACGAAGACAAGGGCACCTATCCCAATCCCCGCACCCGCCGCCAGTACTACCTGAATTTTTTCGAGCTGGGCATCCTCAAGCGCGTCGTGTCCGAGTCGGGCAAAGACGACCCGCGCATTGAGGTCGTCACCACCGCTTCCATGATTCCGCAGGAAGTGGGGCCCATTTACACGGCCTCCTTCGCTATGCTCAACTGCCACAACGTGGGCATCATGGACATCCGCACCCCGGCGGACGCCCGCCAGCCCGAGTACCTCGACCGTCTGCTGGCCGCCGATGTGGTCATGTTTTCGGGCGGCAACCAGGGCCGCCTGCGCGAGATGTTCGGCGAAACCGATTTCCTCGACGCCATGCTGCGCCGCTACTACGCCGAAACCCACTTCGTGATTGCCGGTACCAGCGCTGGGGCCATGGCCATGTCGCAGCACATGATCCGGGGCGGTTCCGTGCCCGACGCCTTGCTCAAGGGCGCCGTGAAGATGGGCCCCGGCCTGGGCCTGCTCCCCTCCGCCATCGTCGACTCGCACTTCGTAAAGCGCGGCCGCTTCGGCCGCCTCATCGAGGCCGTGAGCCTCTATCCCAAGCTCATCGGCATCGGCCTGGGCGAAGACACCGGCGTACTCATCACCGGCGGCAACTTGGTCGAAACCATCGGCTCCAACCTCGTCATCATCCTCGACGGCCACAACATCGTGCACAACAATGCCGCCGCCGCCAAAAAAGGCACGGCCTTATCCATCGAAAACCTCACCATGCACGTGCTAGCCAAGGGCAACGTATACCACATCGATGAGCGGAAATTCTACGTCAGCCAGGCTTCCTAAAGGCAAACCCTGTTAGCTATCATTTTTAATTACATTTATTTTAATTAATTTTATTATATACTTAATTATTTAAATAGCTTGTTTCCGTACCTCAGCGGTAGCCATTCTATGGCTACGCTGAGGCATTTTTATTACTCCTACTATCACAGCGCCGTGCATTCCTTAATGGCCCCCCAGTGAGCGGTGCGGCAACCAGCAATGGGAGCAACTGAATTGGCAGCTCTATGCAGAGGGCTAATAGGTTAAGAGACAATAAGGGGCCTGTTATCTACCTCGCGCCCTCTACTGTCCTGGCACAGGGCACCTGCTGACCCTACGCCGCGCTTAGGCAACTGCGGGTGCGTAATCTGAATGTAGCCGGCCACTTATTTTCTGTAGAAAACAAAACGAATTAAATGCTACATCTACAGATTCTATGACGCTTAAATTATTTAGCAAATCTTGTTATAATTATATTATTTGTAAAACAACACAATTCTTTGCCTATGTTTTTGTTTAGTTTGATTTGACCCGCCCCTATCAAATATGGATGCTATCGATGCTGACAGCCCAAAAAAGGGCAAAATATCGCTCTCACCGCGGCTGGTACACCCCTTATTTAGGTAAGCCGCAGCTACTTGTTCGGGCCGCGTGGCCGTCGTTTTCGGAACCGCTTCTCTCACGTACCAGCAACTGAACGAGCGCGCCTGCCGCCTCTGCCAGGCCGTGCTGCACCACGCGCCCGCGGCCAAATTTGTGGGCATCAGCACCACTCGCGGCCTGGACATGGTAGTGAGCGTGCTGGGCGTGCTAAAGGCGGGCAAGGCCTATTCGTCGCTCGATCCCACGTACCCAGGGCCGCGCCTGCAGCAGTTTGTCGGCAGTGCCCACCTGGAAATATGCTTGGCCCCTACGGCCGAAACGGCACTTTTCGCGGCGCTCGGCTTGCGCGTGGTGGCCGACGCAAAGTCTTCCGCGCCGGCCAGTAGGGGCCCCGCGCCTGGCCTACGTGCTGTTCACCTCCGGCTCGACCGCCCCCCTACACTAGGGGCCGCTTGGTGGGCTAGCTGCCCGGCGGTAGCATGCTGTCGGTGCGGCTTGCGGCTGACGGGCTCGCCGCGCTGCTACCCGCGAGCCTATCGGGGCCGTGGCGAAATTTGCCCGCCTGCTCGACGCCCAGGAAATTCTCGGTGAGCACAATTTATTGTTTGCTCCACCCCACAATGTTGAAATTGCCAATACGCTGCAAAACGTGCTAGACAGCTATAACTAGTCAGCTGACGCAATTAATTACGGGACCCAGCGGTTTAATAAATAGCCACCAATGCCTCGCTTTGCTCCGTTAGGGTGGCCCGGTACATGCCTTCCGAGTTGAAAGGCAATGCCAAATTGCCCAAGGCGTCGACGGCAATGAGGCCACCCTCGCCGCCGGCCGGGGCTAGTTTGTCGTGCACTACCACACGGGTAGCTTCGGCCAGGCTCAAGCCGCGGTATTCCATCAGGCAGGCCACGTCATGGGCAGCTACAGCCCGGATGAAGTACTCGCCGTGCCCGGTGCAACTGATGGCGCAGCGGGCATCGGCCCAGGTGCCGGCCCCAATGAGGGGCGTGTCGCCGATGCGGGCGTAGCGCTTGTTGGTCATGCCGCCGGTGCTGGTGGCGGCGGCGAGGTGGCCGCGGGCGTCGCAGGCCACGGCCCCCACGGTGCCTTTTTTCCAGTTCGGGTCGGCGGCGGGCGCGGCGGCGTGGTCTAGCTGCATGCGGCCGGCGGCAATGGCCTCCTGGAGCTGGTCGTAGCGCTGCTGGGTGAAGAAGTACGCGGGCGGCTGCACGGGCAGGCCGTACTCCCGGGCCAACTCGTCGGCGCCGGGGTAAGCCAGCAGCACGTGCTCGGTGGCGTCCATCACGAGGCGGGCAGCACGGATGGGGTTTTGCACCTGGCGCACGCCGGCCACGGCCCCGGCGCGGCCGGTGCGGCCGCAGGCCAGGGCGGCGTCCATTTCGTGGTGGCCCTCGTGGGTGAACACGGCCCCGCGCCCGGCGTTGAACAGCGGGCAGTCTTCGAGGCTACGCACGGCGGCCTCCACGGCGTCAAGGGCGGGGCCCCCACCGGCCAGCACGGCGTAGCCGGTGGCCAGCGCCGCTTGCAGGGCGGCGCGGTACTGGGTTTCGGCGGCGGGCGTGAGGGCGGCGCGGGCAATGGTACCGGCGCCGCCGTGGATGGCCAGGGCGAGCATAGGGAAGCTTTTATGGAAGGAAAAGGCGAACGGTAGCAAAGGTAACGGGCCAGCGGCGGGGGCCCCGTGCCAGCCAAAATCGGGCAAAACAGGGATTTTTTTCGTAGGTTTGATGTTCTAGTTTCAACCCTACCAAAAGACCAAGTTTTATGGCTTACGACGTAACCGGCCGCCTGATTGAGATTTTCGACGAGCAGCAAATCAGCGAGAAATTCCGCAAGCGCGAGTTTGTGCTGGAAGTGCAAGATGGCCAATACCCCGAGCAAATCAAGTTCCAGCTGGTGATGGATAAAACCAGCCTAGTGGACCAGTTTAAAGTGGGCGACGAGGTGAAAATCGCCTTTAACTTGCGTGGCCGCGGCTACAACAAAAACGGCCAGATGATGTACTTCACCAACCTGGAAGCCTGGCGCATCGAGCCCGCTGGTGCCGCCCAAGGTGGTGGCGGCGCGGCCAACTACGGCGGCCAGCCCCAGCAGCAAGCCGCCCCGCGCCCCGCCGCTCAAAACCAGAACCCCACCCTGCGGGCTCAGCCTTCGGCCGCCCCCATCGCCAGCGACGACGACAACGACCTGCCCTTCTAGGCTGTTAGCTGTTAGCTGTTAGCTGTTAGCTCGTTACTCGGTCAGATTGAACCGGGTTTGCGTAAAAGCGAGAAGATTATTGAAACGTGCCGCTCCAGTTTTGCCGGGGCGGCACGTTTTGTTTGCGGCCCGCGTATAGGGGCCCATGGAGTTAGCCGAGATGATTGCCCGCGGCGAGGGTGAAACGCTGGAGTTTAAGCAGAAAACCACCCACGTGCACCGCATTTCGCGCACGTTGGCCTCGCTGGCCAACACGCGCGGGGGCCACGTACTGGTTGGCGTCGACGATGCGGGCCGGGTTGTGGGCGTGCGCGATGCCGAAGAGGAGCTATTTGTGCTGCGCGATGCTGCAGTTCACCATATTGAGCCACCGCTGATGGACCTGCACTTCCGCGAGGTGGAGGCCGACGGACGTACGGTGCTGGTGGTAACGGTGCCCGAAAGCCCTGCCAAACCCCACCGGGCCCAGGTGGCCCCCGGCGACTGGCGCGGCTACGTGCGGGTGCGCGACCAGAGCGTGCAAACCAGCCGCCTCACCGAGCAAGTACTCGAACGCCAGGCCCCTCCCACCGATACTGAACCGCGCTTCGAGCGCATTCCGCTAACCCGGCACGAGTTAGCAGCCATCGAGTACGCCAAAACCCACCCCCGCCTCACGCTGCCGCAGTTCATGAAATTGGTAAATTTTGGCAAGCGCCGCGCTTACCAAACGTTGATAAAACTGGTACTGCACGGCTACCTGCGCTACCACGACAAGGAAAAGGAGCCCTACTACACCGTCTGAACCACGGATTTATCGGATTAGCCGGATTCGTCGAATTTTGGGGACGATCACCATTTGACGATTCTAGACACAAAAAAGCCCGTTGAAACGGGCTTTTTTTGTGTTGGCAGGACAAGGATGCGGAAAGCAATTATCGTAAAATCCGACGAATCTGATAAATCCGTGGTTCGGATTTAGTCCTGGCGCATGTCTTTTTGGCGCTTCTTCTCGTCTTTTTCCACTTTTTTCTCTTTAGTGGTTTTAGCGGGCTCTTTCTTTTTCTCTTTGCGGGCGTCGGTGCTCTTGGCCATGGTTGAAAAGCAGGGTTAGGAATGGAAACGGGTGGAAAACGCGGCCGAGTGCCGCGTGTTGTGTGAGGCGAAGGTAAAAAATCTTTGGAATTTATTTACGAGTGCAGCACCGGGGCATACCGCTCGTGGAACACATGCAAGTGGTGGCGCTCGTGGCCGGGCAGGATGAATAGCAGCGCCCGCACCGTCACGGCTGCCCCGTTGGCAGTGCCGCGCCGGTCGAGCTGCACCTCCGTGAAGCCCTCGAACAAGGCCAGCGTGGCGGCGCGCGTGGCGGTGTATTCGGCCAGCAAGTCGCTCATCGAGCGGGCGTTGGCATCGCTGGTGTCGGCGTAGGCGTTTTCATCAAAGCCGGCTAGCTCCTGGTTATCGGCGCGGGCGAAGCGCAGGGCCCGGTAAGTGAACACGCGCTCGGCATCGGCCAAGTGCAGCAGCACCTGCTTGGGCGTCCACTTGCCGGGGGCGTAGGCGGTGAGGGCCTGGGCTTCGGTGAGGGCCCCGAAGGTGGCCTGTACCTCGGCGGTTTGGCTGCGCAGGGCCGTCAGCGGGTCGTGGCCAACGGGCACCAGCGCCACGTAGTTTTCGTAGAATGGGGCAAAATCGCCGGCTTCGGGGCGGGTGGTGGGCATGGCGGCGGGGGTTGTTGCAAATAAAACGGGCGGGGGCCCCACGGCGTGGTGGGCCGGCGGCGGCTGGTTGATGCTGGCCGGCACCGCCGCCACGGCCGCCGACAAAGCCAGCGCGGGGGCCAGGTGCGGGTCGAGATGCAGGCGCACCCACGGGGCAGCGGGCGGGCG
>NZ_MDZA01000108.1 GCF_001816125.1 Hymenobacter coccineus
CCAGCGGGCATGGCCTGGCTGAACGGGCCGCGAGGCCCTGCTATGGGCCCTGCTGGCCACCGGCTTGGGGCTGCTGGGCGCGGTGTGGGCGCGCGGGCGGCCGCCGCAGCGGCGGCTGGCGGCGCTCTACGGGCTCACGTACAGCTTCTTCTGCTTGGGCAGCGCCAACTTTTTGCTGAACCGCTCGGGGCTGACCAACATCCACCTGGCCGACCCCAACGGCTTGGCCTGGGGCCTGGCCCTGGAGCTGCTCGCGCTGAGCGCCCTGCTCATGGGCCGCTTCCGCCACACGCTGCGCCAGAACGCCGAGCTGCGCGTGCGCCAGCTGCGCGAGCGGGCGGTGGCCGGCCAGCGCCTCATTGGGGCCCAGGAGGAGGAGCGCGCGGCCCTGGCCCGCGAGCTGCACGACGCCTTGGCCCCCGGCCTCACCGCCCTGCACCTGGCCTGGCAGGGCCGGCTGGTGCGGCAGGCCCTGGCCCTGGCCCCGCCGCTGCTGGCCGAGGCCCACGCCCACACCGAGGCCCTGCTGCGCCAATTGCGCCACGACGTGCGCACCCTCAGCCACGTGCTGCTGCCCATCCCGGCCGATGAGCTGCTGCCCCTGCCCCAGGCCCTGGCCCTGCTCGTCGAAACCCTGGGCCTGACCGACGACGGGCCCCGCGTAACGGCCCGCTGCGACCCCGACGCTGACGGCCTGCCCGCCCCCGTGCAGCAGGCCGCCTACCGCATTGTGGCCGAACTGCTGCACAACGCCCTGCGCCACGCCGAGGCCAGCTACGTGCGCGTGGGCGTGCGCTGCCTGCACACCGGCCTGCACCTCACCGTGGCCGACGACGGCCGGGGCTTCGACCCCCCAGGGCCCCGCCCCGCACCGCGGGGGCCTGGGCCTGCGCGGCGTGCAGGCCCCGTGCTAGCTACCTGCGCGGCCGGGTGCTCATCAGCACCCAGCCCGGCCAGGGCACGGTCGTCACCGTCGAGCTGCCCGTGCTTTAGGGGCTCCGGGCCATTGATTATCAGCAATTTTGGCGTTTATTGCCACGTTTTATTTGCTGCTCGCCTATGTCCTGTCGTTTAATCCTCGTGGACGACCACCCCGCCCTGACGCGGGGCCTGGCCGCGCTGTTCGGCCAGGAGCCGGACCTGGTGGTGAACGGGCAGTTTGCCACCGGTGGGGCCCTGCTGGCGTTTCTGGAAGGCGCCCCCACGCTGCCGGCCGATGTGCTGCTGCTCGACTTGCACCTGCCGCCGCCCCACGACGGCCTAGACCTGCTGCCGCGCCTGCGCCGCCAGTGGCCGGCGCTGCGGGTGCTGGTGTTCAGCAGCGCCACTTCGCCCGGGCTGGTGGCGCAGGTGGCGGCGGCCGGGGCCCAGGGCTTCCTCGATAAATCGGCCGAAGCCCCCGATTTGCTGGCCGCCATCCGGGCCGTGCACGCGGGCGAGCGGGTGTTTCCGCCCCGCCCGGGGCCCCGGGCCACCAACCCGCCCCAGGCGGCCGCCAACGCCCTGCTGCGCCGCCACCAGCTCTCCGCGCGCGAGCGCGAAATTATTGGCCTCGTGTGCGAGGGTCTCTCCTCCCGGGCCATTGCCGCGCGCCTCTCGCTGGCCGAGGCCACGGTGGCCACCCACCGCCGCAACCTGATGCAGAAGCTGGGCCTCCACGGCGTGGCCGAGCTGATTCACTTTGCCCACCAGCACAGCTTGTAACCGATGGGCGGGGCTGCAAAAATTACTTATAAGTAGGTATTGCGAGACGAATTGTTCGTGGTCAAATTTGTGTAGCGCAAGGTTTTAACTGCGCCCTCGTCGTCGCTCCACGTTTGCTTCACGTTTTATGAAAGTACTCCTACACCCCGCTGCTGGGCGCCCGTTTGAGCTGCACTATTTACCCGCCTTTTTCTGGGTTGCGCAAGAACCCGCGCCCGTCTGGACCGCCGCAAGCGCGGGCAGCGGCACCGGCCGTGTGCAAGCCGTGGGCACCGCCACTGAGGTGGGCGGCGACAAATTCGTGGCCTGGTCGAGCACCGACTCCTTATGCATGGGCGGTGCCACTACCACCGCTGCCGATGGCTGCATTATTGTGGTGCACACCGCGCCGTAACTGCCGGCCTGTGCGCTTAGTCCTCAACCACTAGGGGCCCCGTTTTAGCTGAAACGGGGCCCCTGCTATTCTATAGCTGGTTCTGCACGGCGAATCCTGCCGCCCCGGGGCCCCAGGGCCCCGGGGCGGGCTACCCCGGCCACGAGATTTTGCCCATCGTGACGGCCGGCACGCGCTGCCGTCCGGCGCCCAGTGCCACCGGCTGGCCCGCCACGGCTTCGTTGGCCAGCACCGCAAACAAGATGGCCTCTTTGGCGTCGGGCGGCACGCCCAGCGCGTCGGTGCTGGCGAAGGTTGCGCCGGGCAAGTGGCGGCGTAGGGCCCCCAGCAGGGCCGGGTTGTGGGCGCCGCCGCCGCTGGTGTACACGGCCGGCAGCGGGCCCCCGGGCCCGAATACCTGCCGCACACTGCGCGCCACGCCCGCGGCGCTCAGCTCCACTAGCGTGGCCAGTAGGTCTTCGAGGCCCAGGGCGGCGGTGCCGGACTGGGCTTGCGCGGCGGCCAGGTAGGCGGGGCCGAACAGCTCGGGGCCGGTGGTTTTGGGCAGCGCGGCGGCGAAAAACGGGTGGTCGAGCAGGACCCCCAGCAGGCCGGGGTGCACCCGGCCGGCCAGGGCCAGGCGGCCGTCCTCGTCGTACTGTAGCTCGGGCCGGTGGGCGCGGATGGTGGCGTCGAGTAGGGTGTTGCCGGGGCCCGTGTCGGTGCTGAAGGCGGCACTGGCGTCGGCCCCAGCGCGGGGCAGGTAAGTGAAGTTGGCGATGCCGCCCAGGTTCAGCAGCAGGCGCGCTTCGGCAGGGCTGCTCAGCAGCAGGTAGTCGCCGTAGGTGGCCAGCGGGGCCCCTTCGCCGCCGGCCGCCAGGTGCTTCTGGCGAAAGTCGCTGACGGTGATGATGCCCGTGCCCTGGGCCACGTGGTCGCCGTCGCCGAGCTGCAGGGTGGCGTTCAGGCCCGTAAAATCGGGCTGCTGGTGCTGGTGGGCGGGGGCGTGGTACACGGTTTGGCCGTGGCTGGCCACCAGGTCCACGTCGGCCGGGGACACTTGCCAGGTGCGCAGGCAACCCAGTACCATATCGGCGTGCAGGCGGCCCAGCCAGGGGTTCAGCAGGGTTAGGTATTCGAGGCTGACTTGCTCGCGGGCAAATACCTGCCGGATGTGCCGGCGCACGTCGTCGGTGTAGGGCACCGTGGCAAACTGCTCCAGCGCCAGCTGCGTGGCCGCGCCGTGCCCCGTGAGGCGGCACAGCGCCACGTCGAGCCCATCGAGCGAGGTGCCCGACATCAGCCCCACGATGCGGCGGCTGGGTTGTTGGGCTAGCTGGCAGAGGCGGGCAATGGCTGCGTTCATTCTTGCACCTTTAAGAACCTTTTATTCGGTACAAAACCAGGTTTGTGCCCGCTTGTGCTGCTGCGCCAGAATGGGGCGCTAAATGGGGCCCCAGGGGCCCGGCGGCTACGCCAGCCGCGAGGTAATGGAGCGGGCCCGGGAGGCGCGGGCGGCGTAGTCCTGCAAGCTGATGGCCAGCCAGAACACCACAATCACCCGCGGCTCCTGCCAGAAATCCTGGGCAAAGGAATGCAATAAAAAGAAGACGAAGTAAACAGCCAGGCCCACGGCCAGCGCCGACCGCTCGCCGTGCCACACGCGGCGCAGCTGGCGCAGCACCGCGTAGCCCAGCACCAGCAGGCCCGTGAGCAGCCCCAGGGCCCCGGCCTCAATCAGCCAGCCGAGGTAGAGGTTGTGCACATTCATGCGGCGGAAGGTGGTGAAGAACCGTTCGTGCATGGGCACGCTGGTCACGAATTCGAGGTAGCGGTCGGGGAAAGTGCCGGGCCCGATGCCCACCACCGGCGTGCGCCGGTACAGCACTAGGCCGTACCTCCAGCGGTTGAGGCGCTCGGCGTTCGACTCGTTGGTGGCCGTGAAATCGCTCACGGATTTCAGCTCGTGCAGCAGGGTGGGGGCCTTGGCCTTAGTGGCTGGCACCTTGGCCGCTGCCGTGGGCGCTTCCGCCGGCAGGGCCAGCCGCCACGTAATGCCCTGCCAGACCCCCAGCGTGAGGGCCCCAGCCACTGCCCAAGGCAGCCACAGCCGCCGGGCCACGGCCGCCCGGCCCAGCAGCACCAGCAACAGCACCGCCTGCACCAGCAGCGAGATGTAGGAGGCCCGCGAATAGGAAAATGCCACCACCATCAGCACGGCGGTGAGCAGGGCCGTGGCCAGCACGCGGCCGCGGGGCCCCTGGGCCCGGGGGCTGAACAGGAGCACCAGGTTCAGGCCCAGCAACAGGGGCTCCAGCAGCACCGTCAGGTTGGTGTGGCCGTGCGGCAAAAACGGCTGCGCCACGAAGTAAGAGAGCTCGTACGAAATGCCTTCCTGCCCGTGGCGCACCAGCACGTACAGGGCCAGCGCGCCGGTGCCCGCGCCCAGCGCCGCCAGCGCCCGCCGCCACTCGGTGCGGCCCAGGCGCAGCACCCGCGGCACCCCGTAGCCAAAGCCCACGAACACCAGCACCGTGGCCACGTACTTGGCCGATACCCGCACGTCGCTCGAAAAAGCCGTGGCCAGCAGCAGGGCCCCCAGGTGCAGCAGCACCAGCTTATCGAGCAGCGAGGCGGGGCCGGCCGGGCCACCCACCCGGCCAGCGCGCCCAGGCCCACCAGGCCCACTGTAAGTACCATCAAAGGCTCGGCGGCCACCAGCAGCCCAAAGTGCCCCCAGGGCGACAGCCAGTTGACGGACAGTGGCAGGCTGGCCAGGGCCACGTAAAACAAACCCAGCAGCAGCGAGCGAAAGCGCGGAAAAATCATTTCGATAAGCGGGCGGTAAGCATTAAAACGGCACGCGGGCGCGGCCCGCGGCCCGCAAGAAAGCACACCGCCGGCCAACCGCGCCGCTACCCAATCTTCTTGCCCGCCATGGCCTGCTGGATGGAGATGTTCATCACCCGCTCGGCGTAGGGCCGCGTTAGCTCGTCCAGCTCGTCCATGCTTTTCAGGATGGGGTCGCGCTCAGTGCCGGCCAGGGCGTTGCGCACCTGCGCCACTTGGGCCCCGGTGGTGCTCAACTCCTCTTCTGTGAGGTGCACGCGGTTTTTGCGGGTGAAGTTCTCGACTTGGTAGAGCAGCTGCTCGGCGGCGGTGCGGGCCTCGATGAGCAGGCGCGCAGCCACGTCGTCCTTGGCGTTCACCAGCGAGTCCATCAGCATCTGCTCCACCTGCTCGTCGGTGAGGCCGTACTGGGGCTTGATTTCGACCTGCTGGCGGGTGTTCGAGCGCAGTTCCACGGCCTCCACTTGCAGGATGCCGTCGGCGTTGAGCAAGAAGTTCACGTCCACCTTGGGCAAGCCAGCGGGCATGGCCGGAATGCCGGTCAGCACGAACTCGCCCAGCTTTCGGTTCTGGCTCACCAAATCTCGCTCGCCCTGGTACACGCCGATTTTCAGGTTCACCTGCCCGTCGATGCTCGTGGTGTACTGGCGCCCGGCCTTGGTCGGAATCTTCGAGTTGCGCGGAATGATGGGGTCGAGCAGCCCGCCCAGCGTCTCAATGCCCAGCGTGAGCGGCGTTACGTCGAGCAGCAGCACGTCGCGCCGGTTGCCGGCCAGGATGTCGGCCTGGATGGCCGCGCCCAGCGCCACCACCTCATCGGGGTTCAGCGAGTTGTTGGCCGGCTGGCCGAAGAACGTCGACACCTCGTCGAACACCAGCGGCACGCGGGTCGAGCCGCCCACCAGCAGCACCGCATCCAGGGCCCCCACCTCCAGCTTGGCATCGGCCACGGCCTGGCGGCAAGCGGCAATGGTGCGCGCCACCAGCGGCCCCACCAGCTCGTTGAACTGTGCCTTGGTGAGCGTGACCGGCAGCACCGCGCCGGCCGCGTCGGTGAGCTGGGTCGTGAAGTCGTCGTGCTGGCTGAGGTAGCGCTTGGCCATTTCGGCGGCCAGGCGCAGCTGCTGCTGGAGGTGCGGGTCGGTGGCGAAGGCATCCGGCAGGCCAGCCGTGGCCTGCCAGTGCTCGGCAATGGCGCGGTCGAAGTCGTCACCGCCCAGGTACGTGTCGCCGTTGGTGCTCAGTACCTCGAAAATGCCCTGCTGGATGCGCAAAATGCTCACGTCGAACGTGCCGCCGCCGAGGTCGTACACGGCCACAGTTTTTTCCTCGTCAGGGCTCAGGCCGATGCCGTAGGCCAGGGCCGCGGCGGTGGGCTCGTTCACAATGCGCAGCACCTCCAGGCCCGCGAGGCGGCCGGCGTCGCGCGTGGCCTGTCGCTGCGAGTCGTTGAAGTACGCCGGCACCGTAATGACCGCGCGGTTGACGGGCGTTTTGAGGGCGTGCTCGGCGCGGGCCCGCAACTCCTTGAGGATGTCGGCCGACAGCTCGATGGGCGAGTAAAACCGGTCGGCGACGCGGATTTTTACCAGGCCCTCGGCGTTGTCGTCAATCACCTTGTAGCCCAGCTGGCCGGCGTGGGGCCCCAGGTCGCGGTAGCTTTTGCCCAGCAGCCGTTTCACCGAGTAAATGGTGCGCTGCGGGTCGGTGAGCAAGTATTCTTTGGCGTCGGTGCCCACCACGGGGTCGTGGCCATCGGCTGGGAAGTGCACCACCGAGGGCACGATGCTGCCGCGCCCCTGGTCGTTGATGGCCAGCGGCTGGCGGGTTTCGGGGTGCACGTAGGCCACCAAACTGTTGGTGGTGCCGAGGTCGATGCCGACGATGATTTCCTCCTGCTGGAGGGCCCCGGTGGCGAGGTTGATGGCGACTTTGGCCATAAGAGCAAAACGCCGCAGCGGAGGCGGCACGAATAAGAGCGAGGAAGCGAAGCGGCCCGGCATCAGCCGGGGTGGGCCCAAAAATACGCCCCGCGCCGCGGGCAGCGGAAGCACGCGGGGCCCCTAACCCAACCGCCCGGCCGGGCCTGGGGTTTATGTACGGTAGAGTAGTAGTTCCAGGTTTGGTGCACCGTATGCACGCGGTAGGGGCGGGGCTTGCCCCCGCCCGTCGTTGCCTGGAATCGGTGGCTGGTGCGAACTTTCGGGCGAGGGCAAGCCCCGCCCTTACCGCCACGAATGCCGAAACCGCTCCAAGAATACAGCTTGGCGGTACCGCCTTTCGCCCCCAACAGGGCCCCACTGACCGGCCATCCCCGGCCCCTCAACGCCCCTGGCCAACCACAACTGCACCAACGCGCATTGGATAAAAATAAGAAAAACTGAGGCCCAAACGCCGATTTTCCTGCCCTGGGCGCGTAGCTTCGAAGTATGATGCGCTTCCCCCTTTTGCTGACCGGCGCGGCCCTGGCCGTGCTTGCGGGCGCGGCCGGCTGCCAGCGGCCCACCGACGTGC
>NZ_MDZA01000109.1 GCF_001816125.1 Hymenobacter coccineus
GCTGCTGCTGGGCGCGGCGAGCGTAGTCGGCCAGGGCCCCCGCGGGCAACTGAGCGGCGAGGGCTGCCGCGGGTAGCGGGGCCCCGGCGGGCGGGGGCCCCAGCAGCCGGATGGTGAGGGGCCGCTCGCCCTTGGCCGTGGGCGCCTGCAGCAGCACGTGCGCCGTGTCCAGCCCGTCGAGGCCCCGGAACTGGAAGTGCCCGCTGGCGTCGGTCTGCGTTTGGGCCTGGCGGGTAGGGTTGGTTTGCAGGTAGTCCACAGTGTGGGCGGCGGCGGGCTGCCCGGTGGCCGCCAGCAGCTGGCCGCGCACGCTTAGGCCCTGCTCCAGGGCAAAGTCGCGGCCCGGCCGCTGCCCGGCCAGCAGCTCCTTCCACACAAAGCGCCGCCAGCCCTGCGTCAGCAGCAAGTCGTTGAGGGCCTGGCGGGTTTCGGGCGTCTGGGGCTCGCGGAAGTAGTAACCCGGGTCTTCCACCGCGCCGGCCAGGTCCGACGTCAATAGCAGGTGCGATACGATGGTGGGGCCCTCCGGCCCGGCGGGCCCCGCCACCACGGCCACCGAAAACTCGCCCACCACCGGCTGGCCGGCGGCGTCGGTGGCGGCCAGGCGCAGGCGCACGGCGGCGCGCGGCGCGTAAGCGGGCTGGTCGGGCGTCAGCACCAAGCGTACGCCGGGCGGGTTGGGCACAAACACCAGCCGCTCGCACTGGGCCGTGCCCTGCGCATCGACAAGGTGATGTGCGCCAGGCCCGGGGCGAACTTGGCTTTGGGCAGCCGGGCCACCACCGGCGCCGCGCCGCCCACCGGGGCCTGGGCGGCATAGGCTACCTGGCCGCGCACCTGCGCCAGCAGCAGCGCGGGCCCCGGGGCCTCGCCGGCCGCCAGCCGCCGCCGGATGACGACCACAAAATCGTCGGCTGTTTCGCTCACGCCGATTGCGTAGCCCGCGGGCTGGCTGGCCGGCAGCGGGTACTCGGCCTGGCCGCGCCCGGCAGCGCCACCACCGCCCGGTACGGCTGCCCCGGCGCGGGCGCGAAGCGAAACGCGCCCATGCCCAGGTGCCGGCTACTAAAGCTGGCCACCGGCCGGCCCTGGCCGTCGCGCACGGTGCCCTGCATGGCCACGCCGTGCCCGCGCCCGTCCACGGCGCGGAATCCTACCTCGCTCTCCAGCCCGTCCACCAGGTTGCCGCCTTCGGGAAAAAACTGCACGTCTATTTTGGCTCCGGGGGCCCCACGGCTGCCGCCGGGGCCCCCGCCGCGCTGGTGACGACCAGTGGGCGGGCGAAGAAAAACGCCGCGCCGGCGTTGCGCATCCAGCTGGTGTAGGCCCGCAGCTGGTAGGTGCCGGCGGGCAGCGTGTCGGGCAGGGCCAGGTCGCCGGGAGCCAGGCCGCCACGCAGGCGTAGGGTGCGCTGCGCCACCAAGCCGCCCCGGGCCGAAATCAAGTCCACGTACAGCACTTTGCTCAGGGTGTCGGGGCGGTGCGAATCGGCCTCGGCCACGTAAGCTTTGAACCACACGGTTTCACCGGCGGCGTAGAACGGGCGGTCGAGGTGCAGGTAGGCTTTTTCGGGCAGCGACGTGCCGTAGAATTCGACCAGGCTCTTGACGATGCGCGGGAACGGCGCGTCGGCGGCGGGGAGCTGAAACGCCGCGGCCGCCAGCGCGCAAACGGCGGCCGCCGCGGCGCCGAGCCGGTGGCGAAAAGTTGACAGTAGCATAGCAAAAGCGGGTGAGGCTTAAAGGTAAACGCGGCCGCCCCTTTGCCCGCCGCGCGCCGCCCTGGGGCCCCCGCCGGCGCTGGCAACACTGCGGAAATGTTGTAAACTGCATCCATGTTAATGGCCCAGCCGCTCGCCTTGCCCATGCGCCTTTTTACCGTTGCCTTCCTGCTGCTGGCCGCCGCGCTGGGGGCCCTGCCGGCCCGGGCCCAGCTGGTGCTGGACGGGCAAGTGCGCGACGCCCGCACGCAGCGCCCGCTGGCCTACGCCAGCGTGTTCCTGGCCAACACCACCTACGGCACCACCACCGACTCGACGGGCCGCTTCGCGCTGGCCAGCGTGCCGGGCGGGCACTACGAAATCATGGTGTCGTACGTGGGCTACCAGCTCTACCAGAAAACCGTGGACTTGCAGCAGTCCCTCACGCTGGCGGCCAACCTGCTGCCGGCCACCACGCAGCTCGACGAAGTAGTGGTGCACGCCACCAAAAACCGCCCCGCCGACTATCAGCGCTTCCTTCAGCAGTTCCTGGGCCGCAGCGCCTTTTCGCGGCAGTGCCGCATCGAAAACCCGCAGGACCTGGTGGTGTACTACGACGAGCAGCGGCGCGAGCTGACGGCCGCCGCGCCCCGCGGCGTGCGCGTCGTCAACCAGGCGCTGGGCTACCGCATTACGTACTACAACTTTGATTTCAAGGTGCTTTACAATGCCAACCGCTGCGTGTTCGTGGCCGCGCCCGCCTTTGAGGCCCTGCCCACCGCCGACGCCCGGCAGCAGCGGCGCTGGGACGAAAACCGCCGCAAGGCCTACGCCGGCTCGCTGCCGCACTTCCTGCGCAGCGTGCGCGAAGGCCGCCTGCCGGAGGAAGGCTTCTTGGTGCAGGCGATGGTGGTCGAGCCAAAATCGGAGCAGGCGCAGCAGCGCGTGGCGCAGGCCGGCGACTCGCTGGCGGCCGTGTTTACGCCCGAGCCCGGCCTGTTGGCGCGCGTGTACAAGGCCCCACTGGCCGCGACGCAGCTGCGCCAGCCGGCCACGGTGGGGGCCCCGCGCGTGCAACTGCAGTTCCCCGGCGCCGTGCAGGTAACCTACCAGGGCGAGCAGCCCGACGCCCTGTACGCGGCCGACGTGGCGGTGGCCCGCCGCAACAGCCAGGTAGGAGCCGCCGCGGCCCACCGGACGGGCGCCGGCGGCGTTGCCCTGGGCCGGGCTTCCTACGACCCCATCTTGGAAGTATCGGAGCTGCGGCTTCTGGGGCCCCCGGCGCTTATTCTGCCCAACGGCTACCTCACCAACCCGCTGAGCGTGAAGGTAGACGGCTACTGGAGCTTTGAGAAAGTGGGCGAAAACCTGCCCCTGGACTACGTGCCCGCGGCGGCAGGGGCCCCGGGGCCCTAATCCGGGGCGGTGTCTTCGTTTTCGCCCTCGTATTCGTCGAGCAGGAATTCGCGCATGCGGTTCACGTGGCGCTTGAGGTCGTTGAGGCGCTCGGTGTGCCGGTCGGTTTCGTAGACCTCGTCGCGGGCGGCGAGGGTGGCGAGCAGGTTCTTGCGCTCTTCCATCATGCGCAGGGCGACCCACAGGGTTTCCTCCATCTTGCGCTGCGAGCCCTCCAAGATGGCCGCCGCCGTGTAGCAGTGGCCGGTGTGGCAGCGGAAGCGCAGCACCTTGCCTTGGTTCAACTCCCAAAGGTTGCCGCCGCAGTCGGGGCAGGTGAAGGGCACCAGGTTGCCGAGCTGGTCCACCTGTTCGGCCGAGCCCACCACGCGCTCGGCAATGGCGGCCTCCAGTTGCAAGTCGGCTGGAATTTCCAGGGCGTGGGCGGGCCCAACATGGGTAGGGCCCACCAGCCCTACCAGCAAGGGCCCCATGGCGGCCACGGGCAGCACGTGGTCCACGGCTACGTTGCGCAGGGCGCTTTCGGGCATGCTCGGGAATTCAGCTTCGGCGGGGTCTTGCACCACGGCCGTGCCCCCGCAGCGCTTGATGAAATCCAGGCCGGCGGTGCCGTCGTGCAGCATGCCGGTGAGCACCACGCCTATCACGTGCGAGTCGAAGGCCACGGCCGCGGCCCGGAACAGGGCGTCGGCTGAGGGGCGGTAGCCATTCTCAAAGGGGCCCTTGGTTACCAGTACCCGGTCTTCCTTCACCAGCAAGTGGCGGTCGGGCGGGGCCAGGTACAGGTGGCCGGCCAGCAGCGGGGCCCCATGGCCCGCCACTTGGCAGCGCAAGCTGGTGCGGCCAGCCAGCCGCGTCACCAAAGATTCGGTGTCGGCGTCGGGAGCGAGGTGCTGCACCACGAGCACAGCGGCCGGGAGGTCAGCGGGCAGTTGGGCCACGAGTTGCAAGAGGGCGGGCATGCCACCGGCCGAAGTACCGATGACGATGAGGTGGGTAGGAAGGGCCACGAAACAAAAAAAATAAAGGGCTCCCAGCTGGGGCCCTGTGCTAAGGTATACGGACCGCTGGGTAGTGCGGTAGTCAATTTATGCGCAATTTGGTAGGATAATTCGTTTTGTTACCCGCTTGTTACCCGACGCGGGAAATTATTTTGGTTCGATGAAACACCCTTTGCCTCCGGCCGACGTACCCCCCGCTTCGCCCGAACTGGACGCCACCACCACCGGGGCCCGCGCGCGCTCCGCCGCTGGTACCGACAAGTTTCCGGTGGTGGCACTGTGCGGCTCGGCGGGCTCGCTGGAAGCGTTTGAGCTGTTTTTTGGGTCCCTGCCGGCGCGCACCGGCATGGCGTTCGTGGTCGTCACGCACCTGGGGGCCACGCCCTACAGCCAGCTGCCGCAAGTACTGCAAAATTTTACGCCGCTGCCCGTGGCCGAGGCCACCGACGGCCTGCGCATGCGCCCCGACCACGTGTACGTCATCCCGCCCGACACGGACCTGAGCCTGCTCCACGGCTGCCTGCTGCTGCTGCGGCCCACCCAGCCCCCGGGCCACCGCCTGCCCATCGATTTCTTCCTCGAAAGCCTCGCCAAAGATGCGGGTGCGCGGGCCGTGTGCGTCATCTTCTCGGGCCTCGGGGCCGACGGCAGCGTGGGGCTGAAGGCGGTGATGGAGCACTTCGGGCTGGTGGTGGCCCAGGACCCCGCCACGGCCAAATTCGACGCCATGCCGCGCGCGCGCTGGCCACCGAGTTCGTCGATTTTGTGCTGGGCCCCGCCCAGATGCCCGCCGAGCTGCTGGCCTACGCTGCCCGCCTGCAGGTGCCCGGCAGCCACGGCCGGCCGCGCCCCGCCCCCGCCACCCAGCCGGCCCACGCGCTGCAAAAAATCTTCCTGCTCATCCGCCAGCGCACGGGGCACGACTTCAGCTTTTATAAGCGCAACACCATGTTCCGGCGCATCGAGCGCCGCATGAACGCCCACCAAATCAAGGAGTTCACGCACTACGTGCGCTACTTGCAGCACAACCCCGACGAGGTAGAGCAGCTGTTCCGGGAGCTGCTGATCGGGGTCACGAAGTTCTTCCGCGACGCGGCGGCCTTCGAGAGCCTCCAGGGGCCCTTGCAGGAGCTGGTGCTGGCCAAGGAGCCGCGCGGCACCGTGCGCGTGTGGGCCCCGGGCTGCTCCACGGGCGAGGAGGTGTACTCGCTGGCCATGCTGCTGCTCGAGTGCCTCGACGCCGTGGGCCACAGCCGGGGCGTGAAGCTCCAGCTCTTCGCCAGCGACATTGCGCCCGCCGCCATCGATTTTGCCCGCGCCGGCTGCTACCCGGCCACCATTGCCGCCGACGTGACGCCCGCGCGCCTCACCCGCTTCTTCACTTTTGAAGAGGGCCAGTACCAGATTCGCAAGGACGTGCGCGACGCGGTGGTGTTTGCCCTGCACGACGTGAACAAGGACGCGCCCTTCACCAAGCTCGACCTGCTCTGCTGCCGTAACCTGCTGATTTACCTGAACGCCGACCTGCAAAAAAACCTGCTGCCCGTGTTTCACTACGCCCTGCGGCCGGGCGGCATCCTGTTTTTGGGCCCCAGCGAAAACCTGACCGGCTTCCAGGACTTGTTTCAGCCCCTGGATGGCAAGTGGAAGATTTCGCGCCGCCTCGAAACCGGGGCCCTGCCCAGCCGGTTGCTCAACTTTCCGTTCGCCCTGTCGTCCCGGCCCCCGGCGGCGGCTCACCTTGCTGCCATGCCATCCGCCGCCGCCGCCCGCCCCGACGGGCCCTTCGCCGCCCTGGTGCAGAAAACCCTGCTCACCACCTACACCCCGCCCGCCGTGGTGATTACGCCCAAGGGCGAAATCCTGTACGTGAACGGCCGCACCGGCAAGTACCTGGAGCCCGCCCCCGGCGTGGGCACCCTCAACCTGTTCGAAATGGCCCGCGACGAGCTGCGCGTGGAAATCAGCGGGGCCGTGCACCGGGCCCTGCAAACCCGCCAGGACGTGACCGTGGAGCGCGCGCGCGTGGCCACCGGCGCCGGCCTGCAGCTGGTGCGCCTAAGCGTGCGGCACCTGGGGGCCCCCGAGGCCCTGGCCGGGCTGCTGCTGGTGGTGTTTGAGGACCAGCCCACCCCGCGCCGCAGCCGCCGGGCCAAGGACAAAGACAAGGACGGGGCCCCCGCCGCCGATGCCAGCCGCGAAGCCGCCGCCGCCCTCGACCAGGAATTGCAGTACACCAAGCGCCGCCTCCAAACCACGGTGGAGGAGATGGAAAGCAGCCTCGAAGAGCTGAAAAGCGCCAACGAAGAGCTGCAAAGCGCCAACGAGGAGCTGCAAAGCACCAACGAGGAGGCCATGACCAACAAGGAGGAAATGCAGAGCCTGAACGAGGAGCTGATGACCCTCAACATGCAGTACCTGGCCAAAACCGAGGAGTTCTCGCAAACGGCCAGCGACATGAAAAACCTGCTCGACGCCACCGAAATCGCCATTATTTTCCTCGACAACGACCTGCTGATCAAGCGCTTCACGCCGCACGTGCGCGACATCATCAACCTGCTGCCCACCGACGTGGGGCGGCCGCTGGCCCACGTCGCCTCCAACCTGCGCTACAAGCACCTGCTGCGCGATGCCCAGCAGGTGCTCGACCGCCTCACCACCGTGGAGGCCAACATCCAGACCACCCAGGGCGAGTGGTACGCGATGCGCATTTTGCCCTACCGCTCGCTCGATAACTACATCAACGGGGCCGTCGTCACCTTCACCGACGTGACGGCCCTCAAGCAGCTCGAAGCCCGCCTCCAGGAAACCGCCCGCTTCGCCGACAGCCTCCAGGAGGCCGTGCCCCAGCCCTCGGTGGCCCTCGATGCGCAGCTGCACGTGCGCCTGGCCAACCACGCCTTTGCCCAGGCCTTCGGGCTGGTGGCCACCGAGCTGCGCGGCCGGCCGCTGGTGGTGCTCAGCGGCGGGGCCTGGAACCAGCCGGCCCTGCTGGCCCAGCTGGCCCAGCTGCTGAACCCCGCCCACCCCCAGGACCAATTTGATGGCTTGGAGCTGACGGCCGATTTTGCCGGCCTGGGGCCCCGGCGCGTGGTGCTGTACGGCCGCCGCCTGCTGCACGAGGGGCAAGCCCACCGGCCAGGTGCTGCTGGGCGTGGAGGTGGTGGCCCCGCCGGCCTAGCGGCCAGGTAGTACCTTGGGGCGGTGGGCCCCGCCGGCCA
>NZ_MDZA01000110.1 GCF_001816125.1 Hymenobacter coccineus
AAGCGGAGCACCCGGCAGGCCCGGCGAGCCGAGATGCGGTAGGCGTCGAGGAGGTGTTGAGCCGCGTGGCGACGCTGCACGGGCTTCAGAACTTTTTTTGAGTACGTCTTGCAGCATCTGCTTGTCCAAGCCCAGGTCAGCCACGAGCTATTTGAGGTGCTGATTTTCTTCTTCCAACTGCTTGAGCCGCCGCACTTCGGGCACGCCCAGTCGGCCGTATTTTTTCTTCCAGTTGTAGTAGGTGGCCTCGCTGATGCCCATCCTCCGGCATACCTCGGCGACGGTGATGCCCGTGTCCGCCTGGCGCAGGGCAAACACGATTTGAGCTTCGGTAAACTTGGTCTTTTTCAGGGCATTGTCTGGGGTTTTAAGGTACGACAAGTACCCGATTTTCTCTCCTTTGGATTGGCCTAGTTTATTGAGAGGAGGTCAGAATTAGGGTAATCTTGTTGCCCTAGCTGCGGACGGAGGCGTACAGCTGGAGCGATTGCTTCTATACTTGCCAGTCCGTGCTTTGTCTGATGGCTGCCTCCCTGCCCACCGTTGCGTTTCGACCCGATTTAGCCGTAGGGCTGGAGGTGGTTGCCCTGCGACGCCTCTTGGCTAGTAAGGCCCCCACCTTGCTGGTACCCGTGCGGGCGGCGTTTTATCAGGTTATTTGGGTGCGGCACGGGCAAGCGCTGCACACCGTTGACTTTCAACGCGTCGTGCTCGGACCGGGCAGCTTGCTCTTTGTCGGGCCGGGCCGCGTGCACACCTTCGACCTGACGGCCGAGTACGAGGGGCAATTGCTACTCTTTACCGAGGCCTTCTTCGCTCGCAGCGACGCCGCGACGCGGTTTCTGCACACTACGAGTCTCTTTCAAGAGTTGCGCGACGTGCCCGTCGTGCTAGCCGACCGCGACGCCGCAGTCTTCGCCACCTTGCTGGCGCAGCTCGCCACCGAACTACGCCAAGCGCCCGATGCCTACCAGCCCGTGGTGTTACAAAATGTGGTGCACACCTTCTTACTCTTGGCCGAAAGAGCGCAGCGGCAGCAAGGGTATCGGCCCCTGGACCGCAGCCCCCAGTTAACCGCCACGGTGCGGTTTCGCGCCTTAGTGGAGCAGCAGTTCCAGGCGGAGCGGTCGGTGCGCGGGTACGCCGCGCAGCTAAACCTACCGGAAAAGCGCTTGGCACAGGCCACGGCCAGCCTCTTGGGCAAGCGGCCCAAGCAAGTGATTGACGAGCGGGTAACGCTGGAGGCCAAGCGCCTGCTGGCGCATACGCACGCCTCCGTCAAGGAAATCGGCTTCGCGTTGGGCTTTGGGGAACCGACGAATTTCATCAAGTATTTCCGGCGCCAGACGCGCTTGACCCCTACCGAGTTTCGGGAAAGACACGTCGCTTAATTTATCCCACTCCCCCGTGGGGGAGGGCAGTTTTCTACCTTAAAAAGGCGGTGATTAACCTTTTATATGAAAAAGTGTCGGGGGACTTTTGTCGGCGCAACGACCCCTTCCCTAAACGCTAACGGCCCTTCAGCAACGGCTATCTGATGACGGACAACGAATTTCAAACCCTAGTGGAACAGTACCTTACTGCTTTCGCCGCTCCCTCGCTGGCCGAGCAGCAGCGCCTGCTGCGCGCGAGCGTTGCGGAGGAAGTGGTCTACACCAACCCCGGCGTGAGCGGCCGCGGGCTGAGCAGCCTGCTGGCCCACATCGACGGGTTCCAACAGAAATTTCCAGGCGGCAGCTTTCGCCTACATTGGGTGCGGCACCAGCACCAGCAAGCGCTCGCCGAGTGGACCCAACTCGACCAACAGGGCGCGGCACTTTTGACGGCCCATAGCTATGTGCAAGTAAATGAAGTGGGCCAAATAACGCACTGGGCTGGTTTCTGGAGCACTGGAGCAGTGTAGCCAACTCCTTTTTATAGAATGCGTGAATGGGAAGTTGAGGATACTAGCGGGGCAGCTACTTCCCTTCTTCTCACTTAGAAAAGTCTCTTAACGTAATGCATATTGTCGAATAAGTCGCGGAAAAGTGGTAGGTTTCGCCTTTCTTGCCACTGCGTCCGGCGTGGTACTTTAGCGCGATAAGCAGTCCCATTACGAGCAGCGCCTACTTAGGCTTACCTAGTCGGTTTGCAGTGAATAGCTTTGCGGCCTCACCAACTGACAGGAAGTTTAATGCCCCGTGGTTTACTCGAAAGTATCGTTCTGCTAGCAGTTCTTACCGCTTCCTGTCAGACAGAACCGCCCGCTCATACCCTGCCTTCTGTTCCCGCTACGGTTGCTGCCCCGCTTGAGTCGCCTACTACCGTGGTGCACGCGTTTTTAACTTGGTACGCGCACCATCAAACGCAACTCAATTCCCTGCCCGTCGTGCCCGCTGCCCTAGACGAGGACACTACCCGGGTCTTTGCAGTCGATTTCCACGCGGTCGAGGACTACTTACATGTACTAGCCAGTAGCCACACCGTCTCCCCCGCTTACCTGCAAGCACAACGTCGCTATTTCCAACAATGCCAAGATTCGCTCCAGGCGCGCCCCCAGACGGACGGACTAGGTGTATAATCCCAAGGAGTGATGGTGTATTTTCCGGGCTGGAATTTCGCACACACCTATAGGACAAGTACTCCACGGCAGCGCCCGCACAACGGCGGCAATACGGCGGGCGCGCTATCCAAAACAGCCAGGAAAGCCTACAAAGCTTAGCTACCCGGTACAGCATCAATCCGAAAACAGTGGCTAAGTGACGCAAGCGCCCCACCGTCCTGGATGCGCGCATGGGCCCCGAACCAGCTTCGACGGTGCTCAGCGCCGAGCAGGAAGCCATCGCCGTGGCCTTCCGTCGGCACACCTTGCTGGCGCTGGATGATTGCTTGTACGCGTTGCAGGCCGCGATTCCGCACCTGTCGCGCTCCGCGCTGCACCGCTGTTTCCAACGCCATGGCATCAGCCGCCTGCCCTTGAGCGAAGACGGGCAGCGCCCACCGAAAAAGAAATTCAAGGACTACCCCATCGGCTACCTGCATGTCGATTTCGCGGAAGTGCAGACCGAAGAGGGCAAACAGTACCTCTTCGTGGCCATTGACCGCACCAGCAAAGTGGCCTTTGCCGAGTTGCATTCACGGGCCAAACGCGTCGTAGCCGCCGAATTTCTGCGGCGCGTACTCGATAAGTTACCTTACAAAGTCCATACTGTGCTGACCGATAACGGCGTGCAGTTCACGCCCCAACCCCACCAGTTCCTGCCGGGCGGTCACAGCTTCGACCGCATCTGTCGGGAATACGGCGTTGAACACCGGTTGACCAAACCAGCCCACCCGTGGGCCAACTGCCAGGTCGAGCGCCTAAACCGCACGATTAAAGAAGCAACTGTTCAGCGCTTCCACTCCCAAACCACCGACGAGCTTCATGAGCACCTACAAGCCTTTTTGCTGGCCTACAATCACGCCAAGCGTCTGAAGACCTTGCGCGGGCTCACCCCACACGAATTTATCTGTGCCCAGTGGCAAAAGAACCCGGCTATCTTTACCCGAGACCCGACCCACCTCACGCTGGGATTATACACTTTGTGCTGGTTCGGCCCTACCTCGATGTCGGCGAAGGAGTTGCTGTGGTCACTTATGGACTGGCGCAGCCCGTGCGGTGGCGGCGCTACCCCACGGGCACGCCGGCCCTGCCGCCCCTCACCGACCCGCGCCGCCAAGCGGCGGCCCCGCGCATACTAGACGTGCTCGACTCGTCGGCCACGCCGGTGGCGGCCGGCACTTTGCTGCGCTTCGCTACTATCGGGCTGTACGCGCTGAAGGTGGGCGGCCAGGGAGGCGAGCCGGTGCGTACCCTGCCGCTGCTGGTGGTGCCGGCCAGCTTTCCGGGCCAAAGCACCGCGCTCGAAGTCATTGAGCCGCTGCTGTACCCCACCACCGCCGCTGAGCGCCAGGCGTTATTAAAATCATCAGGCCCCAAGCGGGCCATCGACCGCTTATGGCTCGACGCGGCCGGGGGCGACCAAACCCGGGGGCGCGACATGATAAGGCGCCACTACAGCCGGGCAACCACTGCCAATGAGGTGATTACGGGCCACAAGGCCGGTTGGCTCACCGACCGCGGCATCCCGTACGTGGTGCTGGGGCCGCCCCAGAGCGTGCGCCGCCTGGCCGATGGCACCGAGCGCTGGCACTACGACCAAGCCGGCCGCCAGGGCGAGGCCATGGCTTTTACCTTCCGGCCCCGCTCTAGTACCTTGAACACCTGCTTAGTCAAGACGAGCGGCTACGTACCTTTACGACCCAACTAACACGTTTAAAAGCCGTCGCTTCTCCCTGCCAGCCTAGGCTGGAGGCTCTCCTAGCGCCTGCTCATTAGCCGGCCGGGTACCGGCAAACAACCCGCGCAATACCTTCCCCTTCCAATCAGTAAGCTTTTTACCACTTCTTTCTTCCTCATGAATTCTGCTTTGAAAACTGCCATCGTCACGGGTGCCAACCGGGGCATCGGCCTGGCGTTGACGCAAAAACTGCTTGCCGAAGGGTACCGCGTAGTAGGCACGCCGCGCGGGCCAGCTCGATATAACCCATCCTAACCTGATAGTAGTGCCGCTGGACGTAACCGAAGCGGATAGCATTAGTGGCGCGGTGGCCCAAATCCGCCAGCTTGCGTCCCATGTCGACCTACTGGTTAATAACGCGGGCGTAGCCCCCGAAGTCATGTCAGTGGCCCCCCCCAGCCGGGAGGCGCTGCGCGACACGTTTGCTACTAATGCGGAGGGCACCATCTTTTTCACCGAAGCGCTGTTGGAATTGCTCGCCGATAAAGGACAAGTGGTATTCATTACCACCAAGATGGGCACCCCCCAAAATGCTGGTCCCAACGGCACGGCCTACCGCGTATCCAAGGCAGCCATTAACATGTACGCGGCCGTACTGGCCCAGCGCGTGGCGGACCGCCATATCCGGGTAACGCCCATTCACCCCGGTTGGGTCCAGACTCGCCTGGGCGGCGACCAGGCCCCGATGACGCCCGAGCAGGCGGCCGAAGCCATTTACCAGGGCATTACGGCGCCGCTGGCCAGCGGCCAGTTCTGGGACGGCGAAACTAATTCGGTGTTAGCGTAGCCGCTAGCTTCCCCAGTGCACCTGCACTACTTGCAACAGCCAGTAGCTGTTTGTTTGAGCGCAACCAAAGGTTGAGGCAACAGGGGAACAAATCGCTGCCAAACCCAGTCGGCGTTGCGGGCAGCACCCGGGCTGGTGGTTCTGACAAATGCACCGCACTTGCGCACGCTACACAGTTAGCGGGCCCTGGCCCTAAACCCGACACCTGCAAAAGTGCGTGCCGGCCCGTGTCAAGCAGCCCTGAACGGTATCGACGACGGCCAACGTGTGCTGATCGCTCGACTCTATGGGCAATATTGATGGATGGCCGACGATTTCGGGCCCTGAATGTGCTCGACGATTACCGCCGTCGGCTGCTAGGCGTGGAAATTAAATTTTCCCTTGCCAACCAGTTGCGTAGTACAGGCACTGACGCGCTTAGTCTACTGTCATGGGGTTGCGTTACCAGCTGGACTAAAACTTACTGTAAGTAGGTAAAAAGTAGAAACCAGCTACCAAGGTGAAGTGGGAGGGCCCACGTCAAATAGTTGGAATGCAACGAAGCCTACTTTAGAGGGCAAATAGGCAAAACAGTATTTATTCACAACGTCTTGTATTACAAAATTTTACTCGCTTACAAGGATTCTTGATTCAACCACTAATGCAACTCCATCTAGTGAGATGGCAGCCGAGTGCATAAATTCGTTGCGGGGGTCGGGCCGTGAGCCGGCACAAAACCGCGCACGCCGCACCACAAGGGACGGGCCGCTCCACTCGGGCCGGTTCGTCAGAGAACCGCCGTAGGCGCACCACATGTCCCCGGCCTTAACCTTACCTCGTCACTGCTTAAACATGATTCCTAATGCCCCCGCCCGTTACGTTGACTTAAGCCACACCATTTTCGATGGCCTCGTCACTTACAAAGGCTTGCCCGCCCCCATCATCTGCGATTACCTGAGCCGGGAAGATTCCCGAAAATTTTACGCGCCCGGCACGGAGTTCCAAATTGCCCGGCTCGACATGGTCGCCAACACGGGCACGTACTTGGATTGCCCGTTTCACCGCTACGCCGACGGTCCCGACTTGTCGCAACTGGCCTTGGCCGACGTGGCGGACTTGGAAGGACTGGTGGTGCGGGCGCCCCACGCCACCGCCATCGGGGCGGACTATTTTCAAGGCAAGGCCCTGCGCAACCGGGCCGTGCTCGTGCACACCGGGTGGGCACAGCACTGGAACACGGAACAATACTTTGAACAGTACCCTTACTTGACCGCCGAAGCCGCCGAGTACTTACGGGACAGCGGCGCGGCGCTGGTTGGCATCGACAGCCACAACATTGACGACACGACCGGCAAAAGCCGACCGGTTCACTCCACGTTGCTCGGCGCCGGTATTTTGATTGTCGAACACCTGTGCTGCTTAGACCAGGTACCAGACGAGGGCTTCCGGTTTACGGCCGTGCCCCCCAAAGTGAAGGGCATGGGCACCTTTCCAGTGCGGGCCTTTGCCAAGGTGGCGGGGGCGTAAGTTGCGGGCCGAACGTGGGGTGACCGGTCGGGGCCCTTGTTTTTTGCGACAACCGCATCGCTCTTGCCCAAAAAAGCTTTTGTGGAGCGAACACAGGCTTTCAACGTACCTTGTTGTATGACAGGAAGCCAAAAAAAGCAGTTTCGCAAGCGGTTTTAGGCCCACCGCCACCCGGCTAAAATCTTCTGGGTTAACCCCGGCGGCCAGCCCGTACGCTGTACAGCTTGTGGCAGTACCCAGTCTGTGGTGGATAGGCTAGTAACAAGGCTATGGCATTCACCATTCACGGGGTGGTCGGGCGCAAATGGATACCGAGCTAAGATGAACTGTGTTGAACGGCCAGACTTTAAGCAAGAGAGCTAGTAAAATCAGCTTGGTAAGGAACCCCCGATTTGACGATGGCGAAGGCTTGCCTGGGGCGCTTGTTGCACACGGCAATGAGGGCTAATTTCTTGTTCTTGCCTTCGGCCCCCAGCCGGTCAAAGAGCGCCGGGCAGGCCGCGTTCGTTTTTTTAGCTGAGAAGCGGCACCTGAACAGTTTACCGCGAATCAGCCCCCCGCCCATTTTGGTAATGCGTGCCTTGCCGCGGATGCTGGTGCCCGAGGTATGCTCGCGGGGCGACAAGCCGGCCATGGCAATCAGCGGGCGGTCGTTATCCAAGCGTGTAAAGCCCCCAGCAAAGCGCCATAACATGCCGGCGGTTTTGCGCCCAATGCCGGGAATAGCGCATCGTAGCCGCATTTCGGTTGCAAAGCGCTGCGCTAACAGCGCCAGTAGTTCCGCTCCCACGGTTTCTACCTGTTTGGTTAAGGCCCTGCGTGTGTGCTGGAGGCGCTTCAGCGCAAGCTTGCGGATGACCGGATGCTGCTGGCGCGCTTCGAGCGCGTTGCTCACCAGCGTTTTTTGCTTGAGCAGCGGCTCTTGTTCGAGCGGTCGACACGCGACCATTGTCATTTCATCGGGCTGCTAGACCTTGAGCGATTGTTGCTGCCCATAGCGCAGCCGCCGCTGGGCCTCATTGCGGTCACTTTTGCCCTTGCTCAGATGCAGTTGAATGAAGCGTTTGATGACCAGCGGATTGAGCACGGCCACCTGGCCGCCTTGCGCAGGCAGGTAGTACGCCAGGGCCAGATGGTAGGTACCCGTGGCTTCCATTACAAACTGGCAGTGCGCCCCGCAGGCCGCCACCAGCGGCTGAAAGCCGGCTTTACCATTGCTCACTGCCAGGTACTGGACGTGCTCCTGCGCGCGGTAACAAACGGCGCGCGTGGCTTTGCTCACCTCAATGCCGACGACCGGCAACGGCAGTTGGGGAGTCAGGACGAGGCAGCTTGAAGTGGAGAAAAGGAATAAAAAGGACTTCCAGGGAATCTTTCGCTATCCTAATACGGGCTCTCAGGCCTCCTGGAACTGTTCAAAGTGGCCCTGGAAAAGGACGGGGATTGTCATGTCAGACGAGCTCCAACGCCCCATAACATCGGAATCTTATTCCGCCCTTTTCCTTCTTGCTCAACCAAGTTACAAGCGGTGCCTGAACATAGGATAACATTCCCTTATACGCGGAACCTTGGAAAAGTAGTGGATTTAGGCCGCCAGCCGGGACGCGGCTCGCGTGGTATTTTGCCGATGCGGAAACGTACCCCTCCAAAGAGTCACTCCAAAAAGAAGGTTAATCTGAATTGATTGTTTCAGAATTATGTTACCTTTGCAACGCAACTCAATTATGTATGGCCAGAAGCGTCGAGTTCAATGAAGAGGAAGCTATTCAGAAAGCAATGGAAGTCTTTTGGGCAAAGGGCTACCACGGCGCTTCGCTTCGGGAGTTGACCGGTGCCATGGGAATCAACAGCAGCAGTTTATATAATACCATCGGCGACAAACACGCGCTTTTTATACGATGCGTTCAGCACTACACTGCGGTGCGCAGGGAGGAGCTGCAAAAACGATTGGTGAGCGGCCGGGCACCGCTTGAGGTTTTAGTCAGCTATATTCACGATGCTGTAGAAATGATTATCGACCAGGATAATAGCTGCTTGGCAATCAAAACAGTTTTTGAGGTGGCTGTTAACGACCCGCGCGTTAAGAGTATTCTTAAAGCAGGCAGTGATTACGATGCCTATTTTGTAGGGGAGCTTATCCGGCGTTCCATCGCGCAGGGGGCCTTGCGGACGGATGAGGAACCTGCCTTTTTAGCCGAGTATTTTATCTGCATCTGGAAAGGGTGGCACGAATCGTTTATCCTGAACAACGACCCCCCCAAACTTAAGAAAATGGCGCACTATTTTATTGCAAGCATAGCCAACTAATTTTTTCAACAATTCTGAAACATTCGCTTCAAAATTGCTACCCGTTGTAGCAGCTATTTTTCAACTCCTTCACTTCACCAGTCAACCTCACCATGCGTAACGAAAACATCACCCCAGATCTTAAGGGCAAAAGAGCGTTGGTAACCGGCGGCACCAAAGGCATCGGGAAAGCCATCGCGGCGGAATTAGCCCACGCGGGGGCCAAAGTAATCGTCTCCGCTCGCAGCAAGGGCGACGAAGACGATGCCGCCCTCCATTTTATCGCCGCCGACTTGACCCAACCCGAACAAGTGGCCAAGTTAAGCGCGGAAATCAACGCCCGTTTCGGCGGCCTTGATATTCTGATCAACAACGCGGGGGGGATTACTACCCCCGGGGGGGGCTACGGCTCGTTAACCGATGAGCACTGGGCAAGCGAGCTGCAATTAAATCTGTTGGCTTCTGTTCGCCTGGACCGGGTGCTGTTGCCAAAGATGCTCGAACAAGGCGGCGGCGTCATCGTCCACGTCTCCTCGGTGAACGGTCGGTTGTTGTCCTTGTGGAACACGGGCTTGGCGTACGGGGTGACCAAAGCGGGGTTGAACAGCTACAGCAAATCATTGGCGCTGGAGCTGGCCAGCAAAAAGGTGCGGGTACTGACCGTATCGCCTGGCCCGACGAGGACAGCCGGATTAGAGCAATTCATAGCGGCCCACGCCGCCAGCGCGGGCGTTTCGGTGGAAGAGGCGTACCAGCAGCTGCAAGCCCAATTCCCGCCGATTCCAATGGGCAGAATGGCTGAACCGGAGGAAATAGCTACTTTGGTCCATTTCCTGGTTTCGCCTGCTGCCGCTTATTTGACAGGGGCAAACTACACTATTGACGGAGGAGTGGTGCCGGTCGTTTAGGGGCCCCTCCAGACTCGGTACAGCAAGCCATAGTCGACCGAGTGGGGCACCTCCGTTGCCAGCCGCGTGGCCACGAAGGCCACCGCTTCGGGTGGCAGCTGGCGGGCTCAGGCCTCGGGTAGAAAGCCCATCAGCAGCAACACACCTGCAGAGCTAGGCCCAGGCGGTTGGCGGCGCCGCGAAACGGCAGCAGAAAGGCGCGGTCGGCCTCTGTCAAATGGAAGTGCTGGCGGATATCGGCTTCGAGCAGACTGGCCGGCACGGTCTGGTAGCGCAGCCGCTCGGGGGTGGTGAGAAACTCCTGCGGCATGGATTATCAAACAGGGTAGGCAAAACCACCCGCGTTTTTGGGGGCGGCAAGGCCTATTTTACACTCCAAAAAGTAGTTTTGCAAAGGAACTCCTTTTCGATAACCCCCCATGCCCCTGAACCTGACCGACCAGCCCGGGCGCGTCGCCCTCTACGCCCGCGTCTCCACCCTCGACAAAGGGCTGGACCCGGAGACGCAACTGCGGCCCCTGCGGGAATACGCCCAGCACCGGGGCTTTGCCGTCATCGAAGAATACGTCTACCAGGCCTCGGGCACCAGCGAGTAACGGACCCAGTACAAACGCATGATGGCAACGGCCAAGAAACGGCAGCTCGACGCGGTGCTGGTCTGGCGCTATGACCGGTTTGCCCGCTCCACCCAGGCGCTGGTCAACGCGCTGAAGGAATTCCAGCGCCTGGGCGTGGACTTCATCTCCTACCAGGAGAACATCGACACCACCACGCCCACCAGCGGATTGATTTTCCACGTCATGGCCTCGCTTGCTCAATTACAAAGCATGCTTAGCAGCCAGCGCGTGCGCGCTGGCATGGTGCGGGCCAAGGCCCAGGGCAAGCCCGTAGCCCGTCCCCCGCTGGCCCAAACCAAGCAAGAAGTTATTGCTCAGCTTATGGGCGAAGGCTTGTCCATGAACTAAGTCAGCAAGCAGTTAGGTGTAGCCTACGGCAGGGTTTACAATTACGTCCAGAAGCTAAAGACTGCTTAGCGTATAAATCCGCCCTTGTATGATTGCATTGCCTTTCAGTTAAAAGGTAGCCAGAAAGGAAAATGGGGACACACATCCGCCCTAACGGCAGCCTTTCGGGACTGACCGAGTTCACAAGAGTCGGTGCCCCATTTTCTGTTTTGCCTGAAGACTGCACAGTATGGAGGGAGCTAGGCTCGCCCCAGTATCCCGTATTTGTACAAGGAGAGTTACGGTAAAAACCTGACTGGCTGAGCTATTTCTCACTTTTTACCCTTGTGTATGGCTTCTGCGCGTTCGTCTACAGCTCCCCTCAAATACGTGGTGGGAATTGACATTGCCAAAGACACCTTTGTGGCCTGTTTCGGCCGTATCGACACCAGCCAGCACTTAGCCTTCGGCAAAGAAACCACCTTTGCCAACACCCCGGCGGGCTTTGCCGCCCTGCTGGTCTGGGCCGCCAAGCAGCAGGTGGTTGCCGCGCCACAGTGGTTCGTCGTGGAGGCGACGGGCGTGTATTACGAAGAGCTGGCCTACTTTTTAGCTGATAATACCTTTGCCCTAAGCGTCTTGCTGCCCAACAAAGTCAAGCATTTCGCCCAGAGCACCGAGCAGAAGAGCAAAACGGACCAACTGGATGCCCGCCTGCTTTGCCGGCTGGGCTTAGAGCGGGCCTTGCCGGCCTGGCAGCCCCCCACGCCCGCCCTGCGGCAGCTGCGCGCCCTCTCCCGCGAACGGCAGAGCCTTACCCAGCAAGCCGCCCGGCTCAAAACGCAACGTCATGCCTACCAGCATAGTTATCAACCGGATACGCGCACCCTGGACCGGTTGGCGGTTCGCATACAACTACTTGACCAACAACTAAAAGCGGTGGACCAGGATTTAGCTGCGCTACTGGAGACCGAACCGGAACTGGCCCGTAAGTTGGCCCACCTGACCAGTGTGCCGGGTATCGGGCGCACGACAGCTATCGTGGTGGTCGCCGAAACCAGCGGTTTCGGGTTGATGGAAAACGAACGGCAACTCGCCTCCTACGCCGGGCTGGATGTAGTGCAGCGGCAAAGTGGCCTCTCGGCGGGGGCCACGCGCATCTCCCGTCGCGGCAACGTGCGCTTGCGAACCGCCCTCTATTTACCTGCTGTCAGCAGCTTACGCTTCAATCCGCAGCAAATAGCCTTTTATGCCCGGCTACGCGCACGCCAGTCCAGCGGCAAGCCCGGCGTCATTGCCGTCATGCGTAAACTGCTGTTGCTCTGCTACTGCCTGTGGAAAAACGACTGCGCCTATGATCCGCACTACCATCCGGCCCGTTGCCTGGAAAAAGAAGTAGCCCCGACCAGTTAACCGGCCGAGGCTACACAGGATGGACCCGAGGGCCCTCCTTAAAGGTGACTAAAGATAAAAAAACTTGCCTAATTCCTTGCTTTTTATCACAGTATCTTTTGGCAGTAGGCCGCTTGGAAGACCTGGGGATACAGGCAACAACTCGTACGCCTGCTGCTATGTGGTAGCAGCAGGCGTACGAGTTGTGCCTCAGGGTAGCTTACAGATGCTGTCCCCCAGATACTTCCAGCCGCTGGCCTGTAATCCAGCGGGCCTCGTCCGAGCAGAGGAAGGCCACGACACCCCCGATGTCGCCGGGCAAGCCTACCCGGCCCAGAGCCGTACCGGCAGCCACGTAGGCGTTTACGTCCGCGTTGTCGCGCACGATGCCCCCGCCGAAGTCGGTTTCGATGGCGCCGGGGGCTACCGTATTGACGGTAATGCCCCGCTGGCCCAGCTCGGTTGCCTGGTAACGGGTCAGCACTTCGAGGCCACCCTTCATAGCGGCGTAGGCCGCGTAGCCCGGCGCATTAAAGCGGGCCAGGCCGGTGGAGATATTCACGATGCGCCCGCCATCGGCGAGCAGCGGCAGCGCTTGCTGGGTTAGCAGGAAGGGGCCCTTCAGATGGATGGCGTACAGTTCGTCGAGCTGGGCTTCCGTGGTCGTGGCAAACGGGGCGTAGATACCGATACCCGCGTTGTTGAGAAGAATATGAAGCTGGTCGGCCTGAAACGTAGCGCGCAGCGTTGCCCGGACTTGCGTTAAGAAGGCCTCGAAGCCGGCGGCCTCCGCGACGTTGAGCGGGAGCGCGGCAGCCCGGCGACCCAGGCCCTTAATTTCGGCTACGACCGCCTCGGCTTCCACTTGCTTGGTCAGGTAGGTGAGGATGATGTCGGTGCCTTCGCAGGCCAAGCTCAGGGCCATGTCTTTGCCGAGGCCCCGGCTGCCGCCGGTTACCAACGCTATTTTGGGAGTGCTCATTGGAGATTGGGGTGGGGTAAAAGGCTGCCAGCGCGTACCTGCCCAGCGCCGGTACCGCGGAGGAAGCGGGTAAAAAAGAATGTGGGCGTAGGTCGGGTTGCCGGCCCGCCGGGGCCTTACCTGGCCAGGGGGTGCTTCAGCCAAATCAGGGCCAGCGGCAGCAGCAGAAAGGGCATTTCCACCAGCGCCGTCGGGAGGTTGCCGGCCCGCAGGGCGTAGGCGATGAGCAGCAGAATGGTGGCGGCGTTGAGCAGGTTACCGGCAAAAAACGTGGCTGGGAAGAACACCAGCCCCGCCACTAGCAGATTCAGCCAACTCAGGCCGACCAGGATGGGTGGCGCAATGCCTAACCCGCCCAGTATTTTTTCCGCCGCCGGACTGACGTGGCCGGTTACGCCCGCCCACCCATGCCGGGCCGTGAGGCCGATGGAAGCCAGGAGCAACAGGCCACTGATAATTTTCATGCTATTGATTAGTAGGAAGTTATAATTTATGCGCCGTATCCTCGGTGGCAGTAGGTGCGGCCTACGGCTGCGGCTGGAAAAACTGGCGTAGCTGCTCCGCCACAACGGTAGGCTGGCCGCCGAGGTCGGCGTTCCATGGGCCGGCGTGGTCGAGGCCGGGCAGCTCGACCCGGCGGGCGTGGGGCAGAGTAGTGGCCAGTGTGGCCAGGGCCTTTTTCAGGTAAGCCGGGCTTTTAGAGCCCCCCAGCAGCAGGATGGGCTGCTCGACCGAGCGGTACGACTGCACGGCTCCCCCCCGGTCCAGCACCACCTGAAAGTCGTATCGGGTCGAGGAAATCAGCGTCGGAATCGGGGCGTACTGGCCGGGGGTTTTCCTGGCCTCGGCCTTCAGGAACGCCGACGTGAGGGGCAGCAGCGCGAAGCGGGGCAGCACGTTAAAAATCGGGGGGCCTACCCGGGTGGTGCGAAAGATGCTGACCAGGGCCGCGTTGAGCTGGCCGGCCGCGATTTCCTGGTTGAGACGCGCAATATTTTTCACGGGCACCCCATCCACATAAAACGGCGGCTCGTAGAGCACCGTTTGGTGAATGGCCGGCAGCACCCGCGTGGCTTCCAGGGCAATGATGGCCCCCGAGCTAAGCCCGAAAAGCCAGTGCGTTCCGGTTTTCTCCACCACGCTTTGCACGTCTTCCACGTCCCGCGCGACGGTGTGGTCGGCAGTAAACGGCCGCGGACTCATCCCCCGGCCCCGGCGGTCGGGCAAGTACACCGTAAAATAGGGGGCTATTGCCCGCGCCAGCTGGTCGTAGTTGGTGGCGATGCCCATCGCGCCCTGCACGATAAGCAGCCCCGGCCCCTGGCCGTAAATGCGGTAGCCGATTTTAGTCCCGTCTTTCGACGCAACCGAGTCCACGCGAAAGGCGGGGTCGGCCACGAGCGCGGGCTGGCCAGGCGCACCGGCGCGGGCAATTTCTGAGGGGTGCATGGGGATTGGCCGGAGGCTGGCTGCGTGAGCCTGGGGCAGGCTGAAGCAAGCTAGTGCAGTGACTAGCAGATTTTTAAACAATCGCATATAGAAAACTGAAAGGGACGCTACTTGCCCGGCCTAGCGGGTAGTCGGGGCAGGGGGGCGGAGCCGGGCCAGCGACTCGGCTACCCCCTTGCTGAGCTGCCGCAGTAGCAGGCCGGGGGCCAGGCGGCTTAGGTAACGCAGGGCCGTGGCGATGCCGGGGTATACCTCCTCCTTATCCCGCTGCATGGCCCGCAGGGCTTGGGCAATCAGCGGGCGCGGGTCCATCAAATCCTTTTCCCGCACATCGCCCACAAAGGCGTCGTTGAGCGGCGTTTTAGCCCCCGGCGCGATGAGTTCGAACACCCGCACGCGGGTGCCTTGCAGCTGCACCCGCAGGGCCTTGGTGTAGGAGCGCAGCCCGGCCTTGGTGGCCCCGTACACCGGAGCCAGGGGGTAGGGCACGAGGGCCAGCCCGGAGGTGACGTTGAGGACGGCGGCCGTGGGCTGGGCCAGCAGGTGCGGCAAAAACTGCTGCACCATCCGAATCGGCCCCGCCAGGTTCGTGTCCAGTTCCCGTGTCACGTCGTGCAGGTTCCGCGTGGGGTCTTGCAGGTTGAGCTTGCGCATTTCGCCCGCGTTGTTAAGCAGGATACTCAAGGCCGGAAACTGGGTCGTTACCTGCTCGTAGAGCTGCCCGATGGCGGCTGGGTCGCTCACATCGCTTTGGAAGGTGTGGACCTGCGGCAGCTCGCGCTGCACTTGGGCGAGCTTGGCCGCGTCGCGGCCCGTCACGAGGACCGTGTTGCCTAGGGCTACTAGCTGGCGGGCAAACTCCAGGCCCAGCCCGCTGGTGCCGCCGGTGAGCAGAATGGTGCGCTGATGCAACTTCATGACGTTGGGGGGGGGGGGGATGAATGACTATACAAATGTCCCCCACGCCCCTACCACCGCGTTTGCGGCAGCCAATCCGTTTGTTGCGAAATTCAAATCCGCCCCCGCTTTCCCGTCCTAGCTCCGGAACGCGCCGGGCGAAACGGCTGTCTGGCGCTTGAAGAAGTTAGAGAAGTGCGCCACCTCGGCAAAGCCCAGGCTGTCGGAAATCTCCGAGATGTTCCAGCTCGTTTGCTTGAGCAGCAGCTTGGCTTCCTGAATAACGCGCCCACCAATCAGCTCGGTGGTGGTGCGGCCGGTGTTCTCCTTGAGCACCTTGTTGAGGTGGTTGACGTGCACGGCCAGCCGATCGGCATAGTCCTTGGCCGTGCGCAATTGCAGCTTCTGCTGGGGCGTTTCGATGGGAAACTGCCGCTCCAGCAGCTCCACGAACAAGGACGTAACGCGCGCCGAGGCCGAGTGCGCCGGGTAGAGCGCCGTGGCCGGCTGCAGCCGCTGGCCCCAGTGAATCAGTTCCAGCACGTAGGTGCGCAGCAGGTCGTACTTATAAACGTAGGCCGAGGTAATCTCGCGGGCCATCTTCCGAAAAATGGCGTTGATTTCGGCGTATTCCGCGTCTGTGATAGCGAAGACGGGGTAGCCGCCCGGCTGAAAGAGGGGCAGCTCATCCAGCCGCACGCCGCTCTTGGCGGGCAGCAGAAACTCGTCGGTAAACACGCAGAAGTACCCGTCCTGCTCCCGGTCTTCGGGCAGCCAGTGGTAGGGCACCCTGGGCGTGGCGAAGAGCAAGGCGTTCTGCTCGATTTCGATGACTTTATCGGCGTATTCTGCCCGGCTACGGCCCCGGATGAGGCTGATTTTGTAGTACGCCCGCCGGTCGTAGGGCATGGGCGGCCGCTCGCGGTGGTGCCGAAAGAGGTCGGCCACGTTAAAGACGTTGAAGTGCCCGATTTCCGGCTGAATGTCGGGCGGCAGCAACGCGCTCAGCTCCGTGTCGGCCGCCGTAGCCAACTGCTGGTAGAGGTCAGGGATGGAGATGGCTTTCATGGGCCTGGAAGTTGCGAAATCCAAAGGTAAGCCTCCATCGACGGACGGTAAAAGGAGGGTTGCATCTTAAATGTTGCTCGCCTTTAGAGGTTTTTTACATTTTTAAACAGTCTACTTAAGAGCCCCGCTACCTCCCAGGCAATTTTTGCCCTGTCATTTTTGATTTTTAGTCCCACTGCCGCACGAAGTCTCGCAGGCTTGTCTCCGTGCGCGCCTCCGGCGTGCGCGGCGTGGCATACGCCCCAGTGGGGTCGCCCAGCGCCCGAAACAGCGCCAGCAACTCGTCCTGCGCGTGGGGCGAAGCGCCGAACGCGGCCAGGCCCTGACGTACCTCGGCTTCGGTTTGACGCTGGTAGCGCACCGGCCGGCCCAACACCTCGGCGATAATGGACGCGCACGCGGGCAGCGTGAGGCTGGCTGGCCCCATGAGGTTGCGGGTCCACTGCCCGGCCCAGGTGGGGTGCAGCAGGTAGTGCGCGGCGGCAGCGGCAATGTCGGCGGCGCTCACCCAGGGAAGGGCGTGGTCCTCGGCGTAGGGGTAGGCGATGACGCCCTGGGTCCGAATGGATTGGGCCTGCAGCAGCAGGTTTTCCATGAAGTAGCCCGGCCGTAGGGCGACCACATGGGCCCCAGTGTCGTTGAACTGCCGCTCGGTGTCGCCGATGTACGACACCGTGCTCAGGCCGGGCGCCATGCCCGCCCCCAGGCTCGATACCAGCACGACGCGCGCAATGCTGTTGGCGCGCACGGCGGTGGCCCCGGCCGCGCCGATGGCCTGGTACCACTGCGGCCAGTCGGGCGCGCCCAGGTTGGGCGGCACCAGCCAGAACAGGGCATCGGCTCCTTGGGCGGCGGCGGTGACGGCGGCCGTATCCGTCAGGTCAACCGGGACTACCTGGGCGCGGGCCGCCAGGGCGGGGGAGATTTTGGCGGGGGCGCGTACCAGCAATACGGCCTCGGCCCCGGCCTGCACGACGTGCTCGGCCACGCGGTGGCCGATATTGCCGGCCGCCGCTCCAATGATAATCCGCATGGCTACGACGGATTACCGCTGAACGCCGTGAACGCCTCCGGGCCGCCCAGCGCCAGGAGCGCCGTCAACGGATTCCAGTAATCAACGTAACGCGTAATCTTCCCGTAGCGGTGCTCAATTACGCTGACGTACTGCTGATTATAGGCATTGCCGGTCTTGACGGCCTGGCCCTCTACGCTGAATTCGGCGACGGTTACGTCCGTGCTGTGGTGAAATTTTAGGGGGCTGATACGGAAGAGCCGGAAATTTTCGGGGAAGCGGCCCAGGTGCGCCGCGACGCCTTGACGGCCGCCCTCCGTGCGGGGCATCGAGCCGGCCGGCGCGTAGGGAAATTCCTGCACGCCGTCCTCCGCAAACATGTCAATCCACGGCTGCACGTCATCGCGCGTCAGGGCAGCCAGGGCGTTAGTGAGCACTTGCTCCAACTGTTGATTTTCAAGGGTACTATTCATGGGAGAAGTAAGTGAAGCAGGTTACAAAGCTCCAACCTTAACTACCCAAAAGAAAGTAGGCACCCAAAAGTGAAGTAGTTACCTTCGCGTAAAAAATGAGCCGAATGATTCTAAACGCAGAAAAAAATTTGCTGGCCCGGCAAAAATTAACCGCCTGGCTCGATGCCAAGTCTAACCTGGACGAAACCTGCATCGTGCATCAGGCGCTAAACCTGCTCGCTAGCAAGTGGCTACTGCTCATTCTGCTGGCCCTCATGCAACGCCCCAAGCGCAACAGCGAGTTGCAAAAGCAAATTCGGGGCGTATCGCCCAAGATGCTCTCCCAAAGCCTGCGGCAGCTCGAAGCGCGGGGGCTGGTGCATCGCCGGGTTTTCGCCGAGGTGCCGCCGCACGTCGAGTATTCCCTCACGCCCTTCGGTGAGAGCGTGGCCCCGCTGCTGGCCGAACTGTGCGAGTGGTCATTCGCGTGGGAAGCGCAGGTGTTGGCGAAGGTGCAGTAGCGCGCAGTAGCACCTACTGAAACTCATGAGGTAGCACCAGAGTTGGCACGGAAAGTATCGGCAAGTCCATTTGCTCGTTAAAAACAAGTCATTCTGCCTCAGTAAATCAGTTAAGTAGTCGGCCAAAAGTAACCGTGTCGGGCGGCCCTAGGCCGTCCGACCGGTTGACGTTTGCGCCGTTAGGGAAGAGTGGATTGGTCAAAAACCGGTTAAAACAGCTAGGGTAACGGCGCGCCCATCAACCGCGACCGTCGACGGCCCTAGGCCGTCCGACGGTCGCGGTTGATGGGCGCGCGCACGATTGCTTTTGGCTGGGTACTTAAAAGGCACTTTATGCGCCTTAACGTGCGTGGCTGTTGCAAAAGTAAAGGAGCGCCAAAAAGGATCGATTAGGCGGCAGTAGCGCTACCACCATAGCAGCTGTCTGAGGTGGAGTAAAGCGTAGGTACTTCTTCAGATTATAAGCCATGACGGCTACGTACATGACTTTAGCGGCCCCTTCTCGGCCTTTCTTGCTGAGGTGACGCAAGCCCTAATAAGTAATTAAGCTACCTAGTACCGGTTCTGCCGTCGCCGCCCGCAATCGCCGCATACGTCTACCTACTCGGGTGGCTAAGCGCGCCAACATGCGTTCGTAGTGGGCTTTGTACGGCGTGTGATGCAAGCGCTTCTCCTTGGCCTTCTTGCCCTTGCACTGCTCCCGAATCGGGCATGTCTTGCACTCGGAGGCCTTGGCCAGGTAGCGTTTCTTAGCGTTTCACTCCGAATCGAAGACGGACCTTCTGAAACGTCAGCTGTTTGCCCTGACTACAGGTATAGCTGTCAGTAACACCATCGTAAGTAAAGCCCGCGCGCTCGGCCTTGTACATGCCATGCGCCGGGATGTAGCCGATCAGGCCGTGTGCTTCCAATTGGTCATAGTTCTCCCCCGAGCAATAGCCCGCATCCGCTACCACAGTGGTCATTTCCATCTCGAAGGCCTTCAACCGCTGCTGCGTGGCATCCACGATGGCGAGCAAATACCGGCTGTCCCGTCAGCCAAGTCCGCGTGGATATGCGTGATAACATGCCGCGCCGCACCGACACGCACACTGGCCGTGTACGCTAGGATGCGCGGCTTGCCCGGCTGAAGGCAACCCGCGCCTCGGGATCTGTTGGATGGTAGTGGGTCAGGTTACGGACGAGTTGGCCTGGTTTGTTGGGGCCGGCCTTGCGGCTAGCGGCCTGGAAGCGTTGGATATGCCGTAAACGTTCTGTCGAGGCGGTTACGGGTGGCGCTTTGGCAGGGCCTAGCGTGGTGGTCACTACTGCTGCTTCCCGGGAGCGTTTGGCCTGGAGCCGGCTCATCGAGGCGTTGGCTTTGATGTAAGCGGAATCCACGACTTGGGTATGCCCACTCACCCAGCCCTGCTGCACACACAGGCCCACCACCTGGGTGAAGCAGGCCTCGAAGACGGCTACGGGTAGGCGCTGGCGAGTACGTGAAATAGTACGGTGGCTGGGCAGCGGCTGGGCGAGTTCATAACCGAGGAAAGCGCGGATGCCAAGGTGTAAATTGGCTAGCTCCACCAGCTTGCGATCGGAGGTGATGTTCTCCAAGTGCTGCACGAGTAGCAACTTCACAAACACGACGGAGTCCAGTGCGGGGCGGCCGATGGCGCTGTAAAAGGGCGCAACAAGGGGCCGCACAAAACTAAAATTGATGCGCTGGAGCAGCCGCTGGTAGAAGTGGTGCGCGGGCACCAGTTTGACCAGCGACATGCCAACGAGATGGAAGCCTAGCATAGGCTAGCAACTTACTAACCCGCAACTAATTGCCTTTTGCAACAGCCACAGGGATTATAGCCACGACTTCAAAAAGTGGTGGTTTGGGTCCATCCAGCTACTGCGCCCAGTATGGTACTTTATGGGGATGCAACTAGCCCCTTACCGACGCGGCGCCAGCAGCTAGAATAGGCTTCGATGGCCGTTCTGCCACCCTTTTATCTACCGCAGTTGCCGGCAGTGTTCATTTCCGGACACCCCCTGCCCGCAAGTGGACACTACTCACTAACCAACCCTTAATCATTTCTAAATAATTATGCTGACAATCAGTATTTTACTTGATTGGCACGCGGCTTGGCTTAACTAGCGGCACACCGCCTCTTTAGTGCCCACTGATGGACAGAGCTATTTCCATTACCACCCTTCACCGCCGCCAGCTACGTCGCTGGTTGGTGGCAGTGAGGGCCTTGGCTGTCTTGCTGGCCGCTGGCCTTGGGCTGCGCCGGGTAGTGCAGCCTACACCGCACCGATCTTTTAACTGCTACCGTCGACACCGGCTAGGTGAACGCGGCCCTTACGGCGACCGGCACCGTCATCCCGGCCCGGGAGGTAGTCATCACGAGTCCAATCCAGGGTACGATTCGGCGGGCAGCGCTGGTTGTTGGCACCCGCGTGGCGCCGGGCCAGCTCATCCTGGAGCTGGCCGCGCCCGACCAGGTAGGCCTCACGGCGCGCACGGGTCATTTCCCGGCCCAGCTCCTGGCCGTCGAACCCGCCGGCAACCTCGACCCGGTGATGGGCGAGGAATCATGGAGTTGCTGCTGGGCCTAAACCGCGAGCGCAGCACCACCCCCGTGACGGTGACCCACGACGAGCAGCAAGACCACAAAACCGGCCGCCTGGTGCGCTTTTTCGACGGCCGGCAGGTGGCCTGGGGCGACTAGCTAATTAACGCAACGGAATGTCCTGCTTCAACCAGTTCAGCAGGACGGAAACCTCTACTTTCTCCCCCATGCTACTGAGCTACCTCAAAATTGCCTGGCGCGGCTGGCAGCGGCGCAAGTTCTTCACAGGCATCAGCCTGTTCGGCATCAGCTTCACCTTGATGACGCTGGTGGTGCTGTTTACGCTGTTTGACCACGCCGTGGGCGCCCGGCCCCCGAGCGGCGCACCGACCGCTTGCTGTTCGTCAACCGCATGGTGCTGCGTGGGCCCGTGGCGCAGGGCGCCTCCAGCGTGGGCTATGCCTTTTTAGAGCGGCACGTGCGCACCCTGCGCACCCCCGAAGCGGTGTCGGTAAGCGAAGCGGCCCCCGTCAATGTCATGCTGTACGTAAGCCAGCAGGGCGTAAAGGCAGACCGCCGCTACACCGACGGCAACTTCTGGCGGGTACTGGACTTCGACTTTGTGGCCGGCCGGCCCTACAATGCCCCCGAGGTGCGCGACACGGCCCACGTGCTGGTGCTTAATGAAACGGTAGCCCGGCGCTGCTTTGGCACGGCTGCCGCCGCCGTGGGCCGGGCAGTGCAACTCGAGGGCCAGCCCTACCGGGTAGTGGGCGTGGTGGCCGACGTACCCACCTCGCGCGAGCGGACCTACGCCGAGTGCTGGGTACCCGTTACGACGACTGCCGCTGACCTGCGCGACGCTAATCACCTGGGCGAGTACCAGGCCATCATTCTGGCGAAACGGGCAGCCGACGTGCCGGCTATCCAGGCCGAGTACCAGCAGGTGCTGCGCCGCCTGCCCATTCCCGACCCGCAGCAATACAAGGAAATGCGCTCGTATGCCCGCACCTTGCTGGCCCACTACATGGCCAGCCGCGACAACGACGCCGACCAGAGCGGCGACGCGGCAGCCTTCTGGCAGTGCTGGCTGGGCCTGGGGTTTCTGTTCATGTTGCTGCCGGTCCTCAACCTGGTCAACATCAACGTGAGCCGCACCCTGGAGCGCGCCGCCGAGATCGGGGTGCGCAAAGCTTTCGGGGCCACCGCCGGGCGGCTGGTGGGGTAATTTCTGATTGAGAACGTGCTGTTGACGCTGGTAGGCGGCGTGCTGGGCCTGGGGCTGGCGGCGCTGGTGTTGCACTTGCTCAATACCAGCCAGTTTATTCCCTATGCCCACCTGGGCCTCAGCGCGCCGGTGTTTGGCGTAGGGTTGGAGTTGGCCCTGCTGTTTGGGTTGCTCTCGGGCGCCTACCCGGCTTACAAAATGTCGAAGCTACCCGCCAACCAAGCACTTAAAGGACGCCTTACCGCATGATCCGCCACGTACTTACCCTGATGTGGAACCGCCGCCGGGCCAACGCCCTGTTGATTCTGGAGATATTTCTGGCCTTTCTGGTGCTGTTTGCAGTGGGCACCATCGGCGGCAGCCTCTGGCAGAACTACCGCGAGCCCCTGGGCTTCCGCTACGACAACGTGTGGCAGGTTAGCTACTTGCCCGGCACGCAGCGCAAAGCCGAGGCACTTGGCACGCTGCAACAAGTACTGGCGCGTCTGCGCGCCACGCCCGGCGTGCTGGGCGTGGCCGTCACCGCTGCCAACACGCCGTTCTCGTTCAACGACAGCCGCACAGTTATCGACTTTGCCGACAGGCCGGGCGGCCCCAAACGGCCCATCCAGAACATCAACTCCTACGCCGTGGGGCCGGAGCTGCGCGACGTAATGGGCCTGGAAGTGACGGCGGGCCGTTGGTTTGACCCACGCGATGCCGTGGGTGGCCTGCACGCGCCGGTGGTCATCGACGAACAGATGCAGCGCGCTATGTTTCCGGCGGGAGAATCGGCGCTTGGCAAACTACTGCCCCTGAACGACATGCTGCAGGGGCGCGTCATTGGGGTGGTGCGCGCTTACCGCACCGATGGGGAGTTAATGGGGCCGCTGCCAGCCATTTTCGGGCCCATCTCCCCGGCCGATACCTTCTCTCTACCGCAGTCGCTGCTGCTGCGGGTGCAGCCCGGCAGCGGCGCAAGGCTCGAAAAGCGCATCACCGACGACATTCGTCGCATCGGACCGGGCTGGACGAGCACCGTGCGCACCTTGCCCGATATGCACGAGAGCCAGTTCAAGCAGGTAATAACTAAACCCCTTCTATTGGGCGTGATGAGCGTGTTCCTGCTGATTAATGTGGCCCTCGGGCTGTTTGGGGTGTTGTGGCTGGCCATCAGCGCCCGCCGGGCCGAGCTGGGCGTGCGCCGGGCCGTAGGGGCGCCGACCGGGGCCATTGCGCGCCTGATAGTAGGCGAAAAGCTGGCACTCACCACCTTCGGGCTGGTACTGGGAGCTGCTGGTGGCGGTGCAATTTCCGCTGCTGGGGGCGTTTGGCGAGCGCACCAGCGTGTACCTGACGGCCTTAGGCCTGGCCACCGGGGCGCTCTGCTTGCTGGCTCTTATCTGCGCGCAGCGCCACAGCTGGCTGGCGGCGGGCATCCAGCCGGCCGTGGCGCTGCGCGAGGAGTAGCGTGGGTTCTCTTGCTAGGGGGGCGTTTACGATTAGGATCAACCTTTAGGGATGAATAGAGACCGCAGTATGTTGACCGATGCCCAATGGGAGCGGCTTTCACTACTCTTACCTGGGCAAACCCTAATTACCGGGCACATACGCGCCTGTTCGTGGAGGCCGTACTCTGGCGGGCCCGCTGTGGCGTCTGGTGGCGCGACTTACCGGCCGAACGGTTCGGGCCCTGGCACACGGTGTACGCCCTGTTTCGGCGTTGGCGCCAGGCCGGGGTAGGGCCGTAGATGTTGGCCCAAGTGCAAAACGCGACGGGCTTGCACCGGCTCCACGCTGTGCGGGCTTATCAGGCAGCGGCGGGGCCCCAAATGAGACAGTCCCGTTGGCCAGGCGCTCGGCCGCAGCCGGGGCGGTTTCACGACCAAGCTCCCAGTGAGTTGCGACGCCAACGGTCGGATTTGCTCCCTGGCGCCGACCGGCGGCCAGGCCGGCGACTGCCCGCAAGCATCTGGGTTGCTGGTGAACCACTTGCGGGCGGGGCAGACCGTGTTGGCCGACCGAGCCCACGACGCGGATCACGTGCGCGTCCTGGTTGCCGCGCCAACGTGGCTCTGACTGTAAACACCCCCTAGTAGGTGCCCGCTGAAATCCTTATGACAAGGAGTATCCCGCTTGCGTGGGCAACGACCTAAGCTGCGCTAATTTTTCTTTGCAAACTATAAAAACTGTAGTGGCCGCGTCCCGTCTGCCGAGACTTTTGGCATTGTAATACTTACGAATCACCTCCAATAGCCGGGAGCTGCTGGTGACGGCCGCGGCTTGGCGCCCAGGCGTGGGCGTGCAGGGCTTGGAGCACCCCGCGGACCTGCTGTTCCGAGGAGAGCGAGTCGCCGTACACCAACCGCTCCTGGGCGAAGGCGCAGAAAAACGGGGCCGTTAGTAAGAGACCGGCCGGGGCGGCGCTGATGTCGGGCAGCCACGCGAACGCGATGCCGGCGTACGCGCGGTTGGTGGCGAAGAGTTCGAACACCGGGCGCAGCCGGGCGCTGGCTGCGCTTTCGGCGTGCGCGACCGTGGCCAGGACCTTGGCGTGAGCCCGAACCAAGTGCGGCAAGTCGGCGGGCGTGGCGGTGAGCAGGCTCATAAGCAAGCGGCGTTGATGGGCGCGGACGTACGATAAAACGCGGCGCCTGGCCTGCGCCTGGCGCGCGGCCCGCCCGTATCAAGCCACCGGCGAGCCGAACCCGGGCAATGGATAGGGTCCGATAACCTTTACTTATCGGACCTTATCAATGTACTTGGCGCAGCGAGCGAACGGTATAAAATGGGTGGGTTGCACGCCCGCCGAAAGCCGTTCTCTGCGGTTTGCCGTATACCGGGCTGTACACTCCATTTTTCCTCGCTCGCTGCCCATGGGCCTGCTCACCGCCACGGCCGCCGACTTGCCGCACTTGGTCCAGACCCACGCCAAGGTCATGGCCATGGTCGCCCGGCCGGAGAGCGCGGCCGACGCGCGGCTGCGCCCGGTGTTCGCGCTCTTTGCCACCAACCGCGCGTACGCCGGCATTACATTCGTGTGGCTGCCCGCGACCGACAACGCCCCAGCCGGCGCCCGGTTGGCGGCCCCGTTCTTTTGCACCTACGCGCAGGGGCAATTAGTGTACAGCGACACGCTCACCACGGAACAGCAGGTGCGCGGGGTACTCCACGCGTTGCACGCCCGCGCCTAGGCGCCGGGTTGCGGCCGCCACCCAAGCGCCCAGGCCCAGGGGGGCCCGCGCTGGAGCCATGGTCCGGTTCTTGCCGAGGCAATCAGCGCGCCACGGTGCGGGCGGTGGGCTCCGCGGCGGGCTAGGTCTTGATCTGCCAGACGGTTTGTGGCTCGTTTCCTACCAGCGCAGCCAGCCACCAGCAGTTGCCTCGGCCGCTGGGGATGATTCGTTACCTTTATCGGTCTCCATTCTGTGTTGAGGCGAGCGTGCAGCCTGCGCTCGCCCGCTCGCCCTTCGTGCTGGCAAGGTTAGGCGCACTACTTTCGTAGCCGTTCCCTCTTCTATGCCATGATGCGTTTAGTTTTCCCCGCCCGTCGCGTCGCACATTGCCTGCTGGGGGGTGCGCTCCTGCTTGGCAGTTCGGTTTTGCCGGCAATGCCACGGGTGGTACCATCCGCCGAAGACCCCGCTCCGAATACGTTGACGGCGGCCGAGCGACGCCAGGGCTGGCGCTTGCTGTTCGATGGCAAAACGGTGGCCGGCTGGCACAGTGCCAAGGGGCCAGATTTTCCCAGCCACGGCTGGCAAATTGCAAATGGCACGCTGACGACGCTCGCGGCCGACGGGAAGGAATCGGCCAACGGCGGGGACATTATCACCACGGCCCAGTACCGGGCCTTCGATTTCTCGTTCGAGTTCCAGCTCACGCCCGGGGCCAACAGCGGGATGATCTACTTCGTGACGCTGGCCGAGCAAACCCCCGGCTCGCCCATTGGCCTGGAGTACCAACTGCTCGACGACGCCCGGCACCCCGATGCCCGGCTTGGCACGAATGGCGACCGCACCCTGGCCTCGCTCTACGACCTGATTCCGGCCGCCAAGCCGCTGGCCTGCCAGCGGCCCATTGGCGCTTGGAATGTCGGGCGGGTAGTGGTGGACCGCGCTAATCACGTCGCGCACTACTTAAACGGGGTCAAAGTGCTGGAATATGAGCGCGGCTCTCCGGCCTTTCGGGCGTTGGTGGCGGGCAGCAAGTACCGCGTTTGGCCCCAGTTTGGCGAAGCCCCCGCCGGTCATTTGCTTTTGCAAGACCACGGCCACCGAGTCTCCTTTCGTAGCCTCAAAATCAAGGAACTGAAGTAGGGCAGCTCTCGCCCAGCGACAAACGCCGGTTACGTGATCGGCTTCCGCCCGCGTAGGTAGCGATGCTGTTGCTTATTGCCGCTTGTCCAGAATCCCAGCTGCCCTGGCTTGTCGGGCAATTGCTCGGCAAGGTGTGCCGCCCTGATTCACGCTTGGGCCGTCAGGTTCCAGCTGTGAATGCACTTCCTTGAAGAGAAGCCGGTATTCAAAGTCAGCAAGCGGCCCGTTTTTACCGATTTAGCTGATGCGCAGCGTAGCGCCGCCGAGTATTTTGACTACTGCAATCACGAGCGGCTACGTTTCAGCATTTACTGCCGGTCCCGTATGTCGCTCACCAACAGCCCTATTTCGTGTAGTGCCTTAAACTGTCCAGCGTGACTAAATTACCCTAATGTTCCCTTAATCTCTATCTTTGATGCTGGCAAGTCCTAACCGATAAGAGAAGTTCTTAACCCTCGTCAAGTGAAACCTCTTTTAGTTCTATGCCTCATCTTATTTGCGGTGGCTGGAAAAGCCTGGGCAAACGACACGGATAAGCTACTGGACGAACTTACTCAGGCCTTAAACCACAAAAATACTTATTTTAAGCAGCGGGTTACCCGAATCGCTACGCTAACCAAGCATTTTCAGGCATCTAAAGGAAATGACCAAGCCAAGTTCATTCTTGGCCTGCGCATCTACCACGAGTACCGATCCTTTAAATACGATTCAGCCTTTGCCTACGCGCAACGGTTGCTTAAGCTGGCAACCACCATGCAAAGTCCCGAAAAGACGGAGGTTTCCAAGCTCAACCTGGCTTTTGTGCAAGTGTCCTCCGGTATGTTCAAGGAAGCGTTTGAAACCTTGGAAAACGTTGACCCAACCCCGCTGGACTCGGCCACCCGAGTAGATCTTTACTTTACCAAAGCGCGTGCCTACAGCGATTTAGCTGATTTTAACGGCGGTGCGTACTACCTGCCACTTTACACGGCCAAGGCCATTGCCTACAGCGACACCGCTTTGCAGTACTGCCGAGTGGGCTCGTACCAAGCCTTGTCGGTGCGGGGCTTTCGGTACCTAAAAACCAAGGATACAAAGGCCAGTGAACTGGTGTACAAACACATCCTCGGCTTGCCCGATTTGCCCCTGCACCAAGTCGCCATCAACGCCAGCACAGCGGCTTACGTGGCGGAACTGTTGGGTAAGCCGGAAGAGGAATTGCAACTACTGACGCAGGCGTCCATTGCGGACATCAAGTCGGCCACGACGGAAACCCTGGCGCTGTTTAAACTCTCCGACCTGTGCTACCGCCGGGGCGACTTGGCCCACGCGTACGCGTTCATTAACAACGCCCGCGAAGATGCCTCCTTTTACAACGCCCGGTTGCGGCAGATTCAGATCGGCAGCATATTCTCCGTCATTGAGGGCCAGCGCGTCAGCATCATCGAGCGCCAGCGGAAGACCTTGGGGGTCTACTCCTTGGCCACCACCGTCCTCATCCTGTTGGTCATCGCCTTTGCCGCTGTTATCTTCCGGCAACTCCGGCGCTTGCAACGCGCGGAAGTCACCATCTCGGCCATCAACGAGGCACTTCGGCACAACAACGAGCGGCTCAACCAGCTCAACGAACAGCTACACGAAGTAAACCACCAACTCAATGAGGCCAACGTCATCAAGGACGAATACATCGGGCACTACTTCGTTGTCATTTCCGAACACATCGACAAACTCGAAGAAATCAAGGATGAATTGAGTGCCTCGCTGGCCAATAAGCAGTACATCAGCACCCAGCGCATTGTTGAGAGCATAAACGGCAAAAAGGAGCGCAACGACCTTTTCAAGGGCTTCGATGCTGTATTCCTAAAGCTGTTTCCCAACTTCGTGGCGGACTTTAACTCCTTGTTGAAAGCAGAAGAGAAGATTGATTCGCCCGAGGATCAGCTATTGACTGCCGAACTGCGGATTTTTGCGCTCATCCGGCTGGGGATTGGCGACAGTGAGCGCATCAGCAAGATTTTGGGCTACACCATAAACACGGTGTACACCTACAAGGCGCGCACCAAGAAGAAATCCATTTACCCGAGCGAGGAATTTGAAGGGCGCGTGCGGGCAATTTAAGCGACTGAACTGATTTAGCACTTTGCTAAGGCCATCGGATTTGCCTGCTAAACCGGGGGGCCCGGTGAGCGGCCCAGCCAGGCGAGGAAACTGCCTCGCGGGGGCGAATTGGCGGCCGCTGTTGACGCCTCGCGCAACCGAACTTATTTCCTAAGCGGAAACAGGTAACCCGGGCTTGGGGCCCCACGCCGACGCTACGCAGGCAGCTCTTGCCAACGAAGCCTTGCCAGCGAAGAGAACCTATTGCCTAACACGGCCCGGGTAATTGTCAATGCATCGGAACAGGAGAAGTAGACGCTACTAATGCGTTCGTGGAAATGGATTGCGTAACCACTACGCGCTCCTCTTGATTGCAAGCCCCGCAACCCCAATTGACGGCATTGGTGCTGCCTCGCTTGAGCGCTTGGAGCTTTGGGTTGGGTTGACTGCATATGAGGTTAGGCGGGGTAGTACCAAGGCTAGCGAAGGCCATTTTGGCGGAAAATCAACAGGATTATGGGTATAAATCATCTTGATTTTTATTAATAATCACAAGATTAAAGTATTGATTAGCAAAATATTATCATCAATATTTTAGAACTGCTTCTTGATATTGGTTTGATGGTTTTTAGTTGCTTGAGCAGGACCCTTCTTTTGCACCGTTCCATTCCCTCTTCTGGTGGAATCGATTGCATTAGTCTTGGCAGTTGCCAGGCGGGCCAGAACTGATCACTACCTACCTCCCACCCATGCCGATATTATTACCGCCGGTGCCAACTGTTCGGCACCTTTCCCGAACGCTGTTCCTCGCTACGCTGGGAATTTACTCGACGGGCACCGCGCTGGCCGCGTCCGAGCATTTCAACCCGGCTGCTTCCAAAGCGGAGCACTTGCGCACCACGCCGCGGGTAGCCCCGAGCGGTAGCCCGGGACCGGGCCCGTCGTTTGCCAACCGCACGGCCGGGACCCGGGCCGATGGCAGCGTTAGCGGCCGCGTGGTAGACGGCCAGGGTCAAGGCCTGCCGGGCGCCACAGTGGTAGTGGAAGGCACAACGCTGGGCAGCACTACCGCCGTTGATGGGACTTTTTCCATAGCACACGTGCCAGCAGGGCCCCACGTGCTGGTCATCTCTTCGGTCGGCTTCACCACGGTGCGCCAAGAGGTTACCAGCGTGGACGGACAAAGTGCCAGCGTGAACGTTAAACTAGCAGAGAATGCCACGGCGCTCAACGAGGCCGTGGTGGTGGGCTACGGTACCGCTCGTCGCCAGGACGTGACTGGCTCAATTGCCACCGTGACGGCCAAAGACTTCGTGCAAGGGCAGGTGACTTCGCCCGAGCAACTCATTCAGGGCAAGCTGGCCGGCGTGCAGATAACCACGGGCGGCGGCGACCCTGGTGCGTTGAGCACCATTCGTATCCGCGGGGGGTCGTCGCTGAACGCCAGCAACGACCCGCTCATCGTCATCGACGGGGTGCCGGTGGACAACCAGGGCATCAACGGGGCCGGCAGCCCGCTCTCGTTGGTAAACCCGGTTGATATCGCGACGTTCACTGTGCTCAAGGATGCTTCGGCGACGGCCATCTACGGCTCGCGGGCTTCCAATGGCGTCATCATCATCACCACCAAAAAAGGCGCGGATGGCGAAAAGATGCGCGTCAACGTCAATTCGCAGCTGTCGCGGGCGCGGAACTATGGCAAAGTCAACGTGCTGGACGCCGACGCCTACCGCGCCCTCACGAACCAGACCATTGCCGCCGGCACCATCCCGGCCACCAACGCCCAGTACCTGGGCACGGCCAACACCGACTGGCAGGACGCCATTTACCGCACGGCTTGGACATCCGATAATAGCGTGAGCCTGACGGGCAGCGCCAAGCACGTGCCCTACCGGGTGTCGCTGGGGGCCCTCGACCAGAACGGGACGCTGCTCACCAGCAACCTGAAGCGCAACTCGGCCTCGATTGGCCTCACGCCGCGCCTGTTCGACAACCACTTGCGCATCGACGTCAACGTGAAGGGCACCCAAGCCGATTACCGCTTTGCCGACCAGGGCGCCATCGGCGGGGCCGTGCGGTACAACCCCACCCAACCCATCTACAGCAGTAACGACAAGTTCAACGGCTACTACGAGCTACTCAACGGGGCCATCCCCAACCCCCTCACCGACCGCAACCCGGTGGCGCTGCTCAACGACAAGCGCGACCGCAGCACGGTGCTGCGCAGCATCGGCAACGTGCAGTTCGACTACCAAGTACACTTCCTGCCCGAGCTGCACGCCAACCTCAACCTGGGCTACGACGTGTCGCGCAGCAACGGCACAGTTACCATTCCGGCCGCATCGTCAATAGCTTTTTCCACCCAGGGGCAAGATAACTCGTACCACCAGGGCAAGAACAACAAGCTGCTGGAGGCCTACCTCAATTACAGCAAGCAAGTTGGCGACCACCACTTAGAAGCCCTGGCCGGCTACTCGTACCAGGACTTCTATACGTACTCTCCGTATCGGCCCGCCTACAAAGCGGACGGAACCCTGCTCTACCCCGACAACCCGCCCCAGAACCCGTTCAAGACGCAGTACACACTAATCTCGTTTTACGGGCGCCTGAACTACAACTACAAGGAACGTTACCTACTAACGGGCACCTTCCGGGCCGACGGCTCTTCGCACTTCAGCCCCGACAACCGCTGGGGCAAGTTTCCGGCGGCCTCGGTGGCTTGGCGCATTAACAAGGAAAGCTTTCTGGTCGACTCCCATGTGGTATCGGACTTAAAGCTGCGCGCGAGCTACGGCATCACGGGCCAGCAGGACATCACCAGTGTGGCCGGCGACTACCCCTACCAGGGCAACTACACCATCGGGGCCCGACTGTGCGGCAGCTGTTTGGGACGGACGCCGTTTACACGCTGCGGCCGACCGCTTACGACCCCAACCTGAAATGGGAGCAGACCAAAACCTACGACGCAGGCCTGGACTACGGCTTCTTCAGCAACCGCCTGACCGGCTCGGTGGACGTGTACTTGCGCAAAACCGATGACCTGCTGGCCGTGATTCCGGTGCCCGCCGGCAGCAACTTCAGTAACACGCTGCTGACCAACATTGGCAGCTTGGAGAACCGGGGCATTGAGTTGGCCGTGAACTACAACCTGGTGCAGGGCGAGCGTTTCAACTGGTCGGTGAATTTAAACGCCACCATGAACCGCACCAAGATTACCAAGCTGACGCAGGTTGAAGACCCCAACTACTTGGGCACGCCAGTGGGCAACATTGGCAACTTTCAGTTTGTGCAAGTCAACACGGTGGGCTACGCGCCCAACGCGTTCTTTCTCTACCAGCAGAAGTACGAAAACGGCAAACCCCTGCAAGACCCGGCTTCTAATACCAGCCTCGCCCAGTACGTGGACCAGAACGGCGACGGGTTGATCAACGAGCGCGACAAGGTGCATACCCACGACCCGTCTCCCAAAGCGATTCTGGGCTTTAGCTCCAATATGAGCTATGGCAAGGCCAGCCTGGCCTTTACCGTGCGCTCCAACATCGGCAACTACGTGTACAACGGCATTGACGCGGGCCAGGGCAACTACTATGGCCTCAAGACGGGCCTGGGCTACGCGGCCAACGTAGTGCCCGACATCTACACTACCGGGTTCTTAACCGGGCAGCCTTACAGCGACTATTATTTGCAAAACGCCTCTTTCGTGCGCCTGCAAAACGTGACGTTGGGCTACGACTTTGGCAGCTTATTGAAAGCCGGCACCACACTGCGCCTAACGTTAGCCGGCCAGAACCTGCTGGTGCTGACCAAGTACACCGGCCTCGATCCGGAGCACTTCGACGGTCGCGACAGCCAGTTTTACCCCTTGCCCCGCACCGTCACGTTGGGCTTAAACCTTGGCATTTAACTATTAGCTCTTGCACTATATGAATAAGCATTTTCATTTTGGCGGCGCTGCCCTGGCAGCAACCGCCGCTTTGCTCAGCGGAGGTCTTTCGGGCTGTACCAAGGACCTCGACCGCACGCCGTTCTACGACCTCAGCACCGAATTGGTGTACAAGGACCCCGCCAACTACGTTCAGGTGCTGGCCAAGTGCTACGCGGGCTTTAATCTGTCGGGCAATTCGGGCTCGCCCGACGTGTTTGCTGGCCAAGGCAAGGACGAGGGCGAAACCTCGTACCTGCGGGCTTACTGGTACTTGCAGGAGCTGACTACTGACGAGGCCGTAGTGGCCTGGAACAGCGGCCCGCTGCAGGAGTTGAACCGGACCACTTGGTCTTCGAGCAACGACCTGATCAACAACAGCTACACCCGTATTTTCTACGAGGTAACGCTGTGCAACGAATTCATCCGCGAGACCACCGACGACAAGCTCAGCAGCCGGGGCATCGCGGGCGCTGACGCCGACAACGCCCGCCTCGACCGGGCCGAAGCCCGCTTCCTCAGGGCCCTGGCGTACTATCACGCCCTCGACATGTACGCCAACGTGCCCTTCGTGACCGAGGCCGACGCGCCCAGCAAGAACCTGCCCAAGCAAATCAAGCGGGCCGACCTTTTCGCTTACGTCGAATCGGAACTGAAAGCCATCGAGCCGCTGCTGAAAGCGCCGCGCCAGGGCCCTTACGGCCGCGCCGATCAAGGCGCTGCCCAAACGCTGCTGGCCAAGCTCTACCTCAACGCGGAAGTGTACACGGGCACCGCGCGCTACACCGACTGCCTCACTTACTGCAAAAAAGTGCTGGCCGGCGGCTACGCGCTGGCCCCCCAGTACCGGTTTCTGTTCATGGCCGATAACAACGTGACGTCGGCTTCGGAAATCATCTTCCCCATCACCAGCGACGGCTTGGTTTCGCAAACCTACGGCGGCACTACCTATCTGGTGCACGCGCAGGTAGGCGACAGCATGACAGCCAAGAACTTCGGCATCAACGGGGGCTGGTTTGGCAACCGCACCCGCAAAAACCTGCCATTGCTGTTTGCCGGCGGGGCCAGCAGTGCCGACAGTCGAGCCATGTTTTTTACCGTCGGCCACACCTTAGAAATCAAGGATCTAACAGCTTCTAATAATGGCTACGCCACCACTAAGTGGAAGAACGTGACCTCGACCGGCAAGCCGGGCTCGGACCCGCAAGGCAACTTCGTAGACACCGACTTCCCGCTGTTCCGGCTGGGCGACGTGTACCTAATGTACGCAGAGGCGGTGCAGCGCGGCGGCCAGGGCGGCACCCCGGCCCAGGCCCTCGCCTACGTGAACACCCTGCGCGACCGCGCCTACAACAATACGGGCAGCGGCACCGCCGGCCGTGTCACGGCCGCCGATGTTGCGTCGCCCGACTTCATTCTAGCTGAGAGGGGCCGCGAGCTGTACTGGGAAGGGACCCGCCGCACCGACCTCATCCGCTTCGGCAAGTTCACCACTAGCAGCTACTTATGGCCTTGGAAAGGCGGTGTATCGGCTGGCCAGGGCGTGTCCCCCAACCTCAACGTCTTCCCGATTCCCTCGGCTGACATCGTGGCGAATCCCACGCTGACGCAGAATACCGGCTACTAAACACTGGGGCTACTAAACACTGATGGGCAGCCAGGGGCCCGGCAGGTCAACTAATATTCAAACAAATTTCAAACGAGAGCGTCGTGCCTCGGTGAACTCAGCGTGACCGTCCTGTTTAAATAAGGCCCTGGGCCCCGCCCCGGGTTTCGGGCCCGCCGGTCAGATGAATACAGGCGGCTGGCCCGGTCTTAAACGCTGCCTTAGCTGACAAGCCCTAGTAAATGTTGCGGCTAGGCAAATGCCTGGCACGCCGTTATTCAACGCGCGGGCTTGCCGATGCGCTGCTCAGCCGCTGCGGGGCCGTTGACGCCGTGGTGGCCATGAGCGTGTCCCTGAAACTCATCGCAGGGCGAATTGACCGGCGCGTGGGCCAGGACACCTCCACCTGGCGGCGGGCCTGTACCTGGTCAAGGTGCGGGTAGCCGATAAAGCGACCATCCGCCGCCTAGCCATCACCCGCTACTGACCCGGGGCCCCCGGCTTCGCCCACCTTTTCGAAGGCGCCCGCTGGAGCCCAGGCCCTCACTTCGCACTTTATGAACAAAAACGCTTCTTTTTATCTGCTGGCCTTGCTGGCCTTGCTGGCCAGTGGCTGGCCGGCCACGGCCCAACGCGCGGCCGCTGCTGCGGCCCTTCCCACCGATCCGGCGCCGTACGGCCGGCCTTTTGCTGGGGTACCCGAGGGCCCGGACGCGACCATTTACCAGGTCAACATGCGAGGCTTCAGCCAGGCCGGCAACTTCCGAGGCGTGCTGGCACGCCTAGATTCGATTAAGGCCCTGGGCATTAACGTGGTGTACCTAATGCCGATTTACCCCATCGGCAAGGTACGGGCCGTGGACTCGCCGTTTGCGGTGCAAAACTACACGGCCGTGAACCCGGAGTTTGGCACGCTCGCCGACCTGCGGGCCGTCGTCGACGGGGCCCACGCCCGCGGCATGGCCGTTATCCTCGACTGGGTGGGCAACCACACCAGTTGGGACCACGCTTGGATCACGGCCCACCCCGCCTGGTACGTGCACGACGCCACCGGTGCCATCGTGAACCCGATCCCGGACTGGAAGGACATCGCCCAACTCAACTTTGCCAACCCGCAGCTGCGCGCGGCCATGCTGGGGGCCCTGCGCTACTGGGTGTTCCAAGCCAACATCGACGGCTACCGCTTTGACTACGCCGACGGGCCGACGGAGGCGTTTTTCACCGAGGCCCTGACCAACCTCAAGGCCATCCGCGGCCGCAAGCTGCTGTTCTTGGCCGAAGGCGACAAGAAAAAATACTTCTTCCGGGCGGGCTTCCAGCTTGACTACGACTTCCCCTTCATTCAGGTGATGCGGCGCGAGGTACTGCAAAACGGCAAGAGTGCCAAGCTGCTCGACTCGTTGACGGCGGTCGAGTACCGCGGCGCGCCGCCCACCGCCCGCATGGTGCGCTACACCTCCAACCACGACATCAATAGCTCGGAAGGGCCGCCGCAGCTCATGTTCCAGGGTCCCCGCGGGGCGATGGCCGCATTCGTGGTGGCCGCCTACATGCAGGCCGTGCCGATGGTGTACAACGGGCAAGAAGTGGGCTACGCCGAGCGGGTGCCGTTCATGGGGCCCCGCAAGGCCATTGACTGGACGCCCAACCCGGCGCTGACCCAGGAATACAAACGGTTGCTGCGCTTCCGCAACGGCAGCAACGCCGTGCGCAATGGGCAACTGGCGGCCTACAGCAGCGACGATGTGTGCGCCTTCACCAAAACCCTGGGCCCCGAACAGGTCCTGGTGCTGGCCAACCTGCGCAACGCGCCCGTGGCCTACCACCTGCCCGCGGCCTTGGGCGGCACGGCTTGGCAAAACGCCCTCACCGCAGGGCTGGTCCCCGTCCCGGACGTCCCCTTCACCTTACAGCCCTACCAGTACGTGGTTTTGCGAAGCCTGCCCCGCGCCGCCAATCGCCAATAAATTTGGAGCCAATCGTGCAAAGCACTTTCGAGAACCGACGAGCACCCCATGGAAAAATACTTGTTTTTGCTGCTGCTGGCAGCGGGGGCCCCGGCCGCCGCGCAGCCAGCTGGTCCCTTAGCCGCCAGCCTGGGCTCCGTGAAAGTGGTGTTTGCACTGAATGCGGCCGGCCAGCCGACTTATAGCGTCGCCTGCGGCCAAAAGCCGGTGGTTAATGCTTCGCGGCTAGGCATTACGCTAGCCGATGGCCCGGGCTTCGACGGGCCCTTGGTGTTGCTGGGCAGCGAGCGGAAAGACGTGGACAATACCTGGCAGCCGGTGTGGGGCGAAGTCAAAAACATCCGCGACCATTACCAGCAGCTTACCGTGCACCTGCGCCAGCTGGCCGCCCCCGGCCGCCGGCTGGACGTGGTGTTCCGGGTGTTTGCCGACGGCGTGGGCTTTCGCTACGAGTTTCCGCGGCAGTTGGCGCTGGGCAATTTCGTGGTCCGCGACGAGCTCACCGAGTTTGCCCTGCCCGCCGACCACCAGGCCTTTTGGATCCCCGGTGACTACGACACCAACGAGTACTACTACACGCACTCGCGCCTGAGCGCCGTTGACGGCGCACCGCAGGTTAAGGCCTCCACTGAAATTGCCGTGCGCGTGGCCCCGGACCCGCAGGCCGTGGCCACGCCGCTCATGCTCAAGGCCGACGACGGGCTGTACGTGAACATTCACGAGGCGGCGCAGGTCAACTACCCGGCCCTGCAGCTGCACGTGGACCGGGCCAGCCACCGCCTCACGGCCCGCCTCGTGCCCAACGCCGTGGGCAGTAAAGCCTTTTTGCACGCGCCCTGCCGCACGCCCTGGCGCACAATCATCGTGAGCGACCGGGCCTCCGACATCCTGGCGTCCAAGCTGATCCTTAACCTGAACGAGCCCAGCAAAATCGCCGACACGGGCTGGATCAAGCCCATGAAGTTCGTGGGCGTGTGGTGGGAGATGCAGATTGGCCGCACCGACTGGAAGTACGCCAGTAGCGCTGACACGCTCGACGCCCGCGGTCAACTTATTCCCACCGGCCGCCACGGGGCCAATACGGCCAACGTGAAGCGCTACATCGACTTCGCCGCCCGGCACGGCATTGCGGGCGTACTGGTGGAGGGCTGGAACGTGGGTTGGGAAGACTGGTTTGGCAACTGGAAGGAGAACGTATTCGATTTCGTGACGCCGTACCCGGATTTCAATGCACAGGAAATCAGCCAGTACGCCAAAGCCAAGGGGGTGCAGATGATCATGCACAACGAGACCTCGGGCGCGGCCACCAACTACGAGCAGCACTTCGACACGGCTTACCAATTCATGAACAAGTACGGCTACCCGGCCGTAAAAACCGGTTACGTGGGCCGCATCATCCCGCGCGGCGAGCACCACGACGGGCAGTGGATGAGCAACCACTTCGTGCGCGTGGCCGAAGCAGCGGCCCGGTACCGGGTAGTGGTCGACATGCACGAGGCGGTGCGCCCTACCGGCCTGGGCCGCACCTACCCCAACTGGCTGGCCAGCGAGGCCGGCCGCGGCAACGAGTACAATGCCTTTAGTACCGGCAGTCCGCCCGACCACGAGACTATCATGCCCTTTACCCGCCTCATGGGGGGGCCAATGGATTACACGCCCGGCATTTTCAAGCTTAAAAACTACGAGCCCACCGGCAAGCGCCAGGTGCGCACCACCCTGGCCAAGCAGCTGGCTTTGTACGTAACCATGTACTCGCCGCTGCAAATGGCGGCCGACCTGCCCGAAAACTACGAGCAGCACCTCGACGCGTTCCAGTTCATCGCGGACGTGCCCGTGGACTGGGACGATACCCGCATCCTGGCCGCCGAGCCCGGCGATTACCTCACCACCGTGCGCAAAGCCAAGGACAAGGACGAGTGGTACTTGGGCAGCATTACCGACGAAAACGCTCGCCAGCAACCCGTGAAGCTGGATTTCCTCACGCCCGGTCAGCGCTACGAAGCCATCCTCTACGCCGACGGCGAAGGCGCTGACTGGCAAAAGAACCCAACTGCTTACCAAATCACCAAGCGAGTGGTCACCAACAAGTCGGTGCTCACGCTGAAGCTGGCGCCGGGCGGCGGCGCGGCCATCAGCTTTCGGCCCGTCGGCAAGTAAAGGGCCCCAGCCGCCTTGCCCATTTCCTAATTTCTGGCCCAAGCGGGGGGCCCCTTCGCCTGCGGTTCCATCGCCTGTGGTTCCATCGCCGCTCAGGGCCCAATCATACTTATTTTCTCGTTTCTACCCTGTTATCCAATGCTTACGCTACGCACCGTTTTCAAGCATAGCCGGGTCCTGGCGGCGCTGGCCTGGTTGCTCATCGGCTGCCAACCGGCGGTGCCGGATGCCCCCACTCCGGTTGCGCCCACCACGGCCACGCCGGCGCAGTACGGCACCCCCTACGCCGGTGTGCCGAACCGGGAAGACGCAGTCATTTACCAAGTCAACATGCGGGCCTTCAGCCAAAACGGCAACTTTGCCGGCGTCACGGCCCGGCTCGATTCCATCAAGGCCATTGGCGTGAACGTGCTCTACCTCATGCCCATCTACCCGGTCGGGGCCCTAAAATCGGTGAACTCGCCCTACTCCGTGAAGGACTACACGGCCGTGAACCCGGAGTTTGGCACCCTTGACGACCTGCGCACGCTGGTGGACGGCGCCCACGCCCGCGGCCTGGCGGTGATGCTGGACTGGGTAGCCAACCACACCAGCTTCGATCACTCCTGGATTACGGCCCACCCCGACTGGTATCTGCGCGACGGGGCCGGCACCGTCCTCTCGCCGCCCAACACCAACTACACCGACGTGGCCCAGCTCAACTTCAGCAGCGCGCCCATGCGCCTGGCGATGGTAACGGCCATGAAATCGTGGGTGTACATGGCCAACGTCGACGGTTTTCGCTGCGACTACTCCGACCCCGTTATCCCGCCCGACTTCTGGAAGCAGGCCATTGATACGCTGCGTAACGTTAAGACCCACAAGTTGCTGCTCCTAGCCGAAGGCACTCGCAGCGCTAATTTCACGTCGGGCTTTGACTACAACTTTGGCTTTAACTTCTATGGAGCATTGCGCAATGTGTACGAGCGCAATGGTGCTGCCACTGGCCTTACGCCCCTCAATACCAGCGAATACGTAGGCGCTAACTCCACGCAGCAAGTTGTCCGGTACACCACCAATCACGACGTGAATGGCACGGACGGCACCCCCGTGGCTTTGTACGGCGGCAACGCGGGCGCCATGTCAGCTTTTGTTATTGCCTCTTGCCTCAAGGGTGTTCCCTTTGTGTACAACGGTCAGGAAGCGGGGATGACCGTGCCCATTACCTTCCCCTTCACCACGGTAAAAGTGCAGTGGGGGCAGCACCCTGATGTGAAGCGTGCTTACCAGCAGCTGCTCGCTGCGCGCGCTGCCAGCCCCGCGCTTCAGCACGCCGCCCCAGTGGCCTATAGCACGAATGACGTGTGTGCCTTTACCAAATCGGAAGGCAGTGACCAGGCGCTGGTACTAGTTAATGTTCGCAATGCCCCTACCCAGTATGCAGTGCCCGCTGCTCTTGCTAACACCAATTGGACCAATGCGTTACAGGGCGGATCTGTTACGGTAGGCACGCAGATTTTGCTGCCAGCGTACGGCTACATGATACTCAAGAAATAGCAAGGCAGGTTTTGAGGACGACTAGCAACGATGAACAGGCTATAAGTTAGCCGCAGCCACATTCACAAATTGACAAACGACCAGTTATTATGAGAATCATGTACACGAAAGGAAGAATCCAGGTACTTGCCCTGCTAACAGCATTTTTTACGGTTGTGTTCTCTACTGTTTTCGGCCAGGATCCGGGGCAGTACAGCACCCCCTTTAAGGGGGTTCCCGATACCAGGGATATCACTATGTACCAGGTGAACATACGGGCTTTTAGCCCGGGGAGCAACTTAGCCGGGGTTACTGCTCGATTGGATGAAATCAGTGACTTAGGGAGCAATGTCGTTTACTTAATGCCGGTTTTCCCGGTGGGCACCGATGCAAGAAGTAAAGTTGCCAGTTCTGCTTCTCCTTACTGCATCAAGGACTTTACCGCCGTAGGGGCAGAATACGGAACATTAACAGATTTGCGCCAACTCGTTGATGGGGCGCATAGCCGGGGCATGGCGGTGATACTTGATTGGGTGGTAAACCAAACTTCCTGGGACCATCCTTGGATTACGCAGCATCCCGACTGGTATGTGCGGGATGCCAATGGTATTATTCAACAATTGGGGTCATACGCGGATGTGGCGGCGCTTGATGTAAATAATGTAGACATGCGCAATGCCATGATTAAGGCGATGCGCTACTGGATTTTTGCAGCCAACGTCGATGGTTTCAGGTGTGACTTTGCGGACAATCCAGGGCTTGATTTCTGGAAGCAGACAATAGACAACTTAAGGAGCATAAAAGCCCACAAGCTGGTTATGCTGGCCGAAGGCGAGCGCGTGGAAAATTTCAACGCTGGATTTGACTTAAATTTTGGATTTAAGTTTTACAATAACGCGCTGAAACCTATACACGCGGGCGCTCCGGTCACCAATATTCAAACCACCACAGACGTAGAATATACCTATGCCAACACTACGCAACAGATAGCCCGTTACACAGGTAACCACGACACAAATGGATCGGAAGGCACGCCGCTTGAAGTATTTGGCGGAACTGCTGGGGTAATGGCAAACTTTGTAGTGGCGGCTTATATGAAAGGCGTACCCTTTATATACGGTGGCCAGGAAGTGGCGTTTGCCCAACGAATACCTTTCCCCTGGGATGGGGTAGACATTGACTGGAGCCAAAACGCCACCGTTACCGAGGAGTTTAAAAACGTTATTGGCTTTAGAAACAGCAGTACGGCCATCCGGCGGGGCGTAATGGCCAATTATTCTGATTTGAATGTTTGTGCTTTTACAAAAATAGCCGGCACAGAAAAAACCCTCGTATTTTCTAATCTCAGGGCCACCGCATCAGCCTATGTGATGCCGGCTGCTTTGGCCGGTACTTACCAAAATGCTTACACTGGCGCTACCGTAACCTTAACTGCCGGCGCTACCCTGGCTTTGAAAGGCTTTGAATACCGTACGCTGACCACCATGAATATTCCGGCCTTTACCCGGATAGCTGTCTCGCCCTTGAACACCAGCATTGTTATTGGGGCTACTAAACAACTTACCGCAACCGTCACCCCGTTCGCTGCCAAAAATCAGTCAGTAACTTGGAGCTCCAGCAATACCGCTATAGCTACTGTTGATGCATCCGGCTTGGTTACCGGCATTGCCAAGGGCAGTGTTACCATCACGGCTGCTATTGCCGGCAATAAAATCGCCACATCGGCCGTTACCGTTGTGGAGCCCAACAGGTTCACAGTTAACTTTTTCAAACCAGCGGGTTGGGCCGCAGGCGTAAATGTGTACTGGTACAATGCCGAGCCGGCCGGTTCACTGCCCAGCCCTGCCTGGCCCGGCGTAAGCATGACTACTACCGGGGACGGCTGGTATAGCTATACGTTTACCAATATCTCCTCTACAACCGTTATTTTTAACGATGGCACCCGTCAATCAGCCGATTTAACCAGGAATAAAACCGGGTGGTACGTAAATGGTACTTGGTACGATACCAAACCGGTAGTTTCAACTAATACGTTCACAGTTAACTTTTTCAAGCCAGCGGGTTGGGGCGCGGGCGTAAATGTGTACTGGTACAATGCGCTGCCAGCCAGTGCGCCGCTCAGCCCTGCCTGGCCCGGCGCAAGCATGACTACTACTGGGGACGGCTGGTATAGCTACACGTTTACCAATACAGATTCTGCGGTTCTTATCTTCAACGACGGCACCAACCAAACAGCCGATGGTATCCGGGATAAAACCGGTTGGTATGTAACTGGTACTTGGTACGACACCAAACACGGCATTGCAATGAGCTCGGCCACTAGTACTCTACTTGCTGTTAACTCGGCAGCCAAAGCAATTGATGATGGAGCGCAGACAGCCACTTCTGTGCAACTATTTCCCAATCCGGCAAAGGATAATGTATTCAGTATCTACCTACCCGACTTGCCTGAGAATGAAGTAGCAACTCTTTCTGTTCTGGATATAAATGGGAGGATAGCACTGAAAACGCAGGTGCATCAATCAGCCACAATCAGCCACAACCTGCCGGCAGGAATATACATTGTCCGGATAAGTACCAAAGGAACGAGTATTACGAAAAAGCTTGTCGTGGAGTAGAGCTAAGCAATTAGCCCCTACTATTGAAAAGAGGGTGCCTCGATAGGGTACCCTCTTTTCAATAGTATGAGGTGGTCGGGTAGAAACGGACACCGAGCTAAGGTAGGTTGAAAAGATAGTGGAGTTCGATTTCGAGTGGGGTGCAGTAGCCCAGGGCGGAATGCAGCCGCTGGGTATTGCAGTAATGGTCCAGGTACTCAGCCAGTTCTAAGCGGGCTTCTTCCAGGTCGGCAAAGCAGGACCCTCGGGGCAGCAGCTCGGTTTTGAGTGTGCTCCAGCCGCTCCCGGCCAGGGCGTTGTCGTAGGGGTTGCCGGGCCGGCTCAGGCTGGCAATGGCCTGGGTAAGGTATAGGAGCTGGGTAAAGGCTTCGCTGGTGTACTGGCTGCCGCGGTCGGCGTGCACGAGCAGGCCGGGCGGGGGCTGGCAGACGGCCACGGCCTGCTTAAAAGCGGTCAGAATCAAGTCTGTATGCAGCGACTCGCTCACGTGCCAGCCCACCACGCGCCGGGAAAAGGCGTCGCGCCAGCAGGCCAGGTAGGCCCAGTGGCCCGTGGCCAGGGCCAGGCAGGTGATGTCGCCCACCCAGATTTGGTTGGAGGCGGCGGCCGCGGGCCAGGTGGCGAGCTTATTGGCCGCGGCGATGGCCTGTGGGTCGGCCTGGGTAGTGCGCGGCGGCCGGGTGCTCGCGCGCGTATAGAGGGCCCGTAAGCCGCTGGCGCTGAGCCAGCCGCGCAAACGCTGGTGGCCCACCACGTGGCCTTCGCGCCGCAACTGGGCCCGTAGCCGGCGTTGACCATAGCGGCCGGCCTGAGTGGAGAAGACACGCTGGGCTGCCACTTGCCAGGCGGGAAGTGCTGGCTCGTCTGTCAGCACGGGTGCAAGCTTACACCACGCGTAGTAGCCACTGGTACTAGTAGCACTGGTGCCGCACGGGCCAGCAGGGGGCCTGTAACGCAATGAACGTGAAGCGCTTCATCGGCCCGTCGGTTGCGAAAAGATGGTCAGCGCTTTTTTTAAAATATCCCGCTCCATTTCGGCACGGGCCAATTGGGCTCGTAACTGCTTGTTTTCCTGCTCTAGCGCTTCGCTGCCTGCTGGACGAGCGGCCTGGCTGCGGGCCGCCCGCACCCACTTGCCCAATACTGCCTCACTCATGCCTAACGCCTGCGCTACGCGCGTCGCCGCCTGCCCGTCCTGCGTTACGCGGCGGACCGCTTCGGTCCGGAAGGCCGCATCGTACTTTGTTCGCTGCCGTTTACCGGCTGGTATTGCTGCTTCCATGACAGGAGGAAAGTTACTTTCTCCGTGTCCACTTTTACCCGACCACCTCAGTAGGGGCGCTTATGTAACTAGCATCAACTACCAGATACCCTATCTTACTCATCAACAACTTCTTCAACTTGACTCCTTAAACTGTCCAGCTTAATTAGGGTGAGCTTAAACCGGCCGAAAGTGCTCTTCATGCAACCGCAGCTAGGCCAAATAAAGAGAAATGTGGTTTGATTTTATAAATTAAGCCGAGTGCCTAATTATTTTTAAATCAGATAATTAGGCTACAAGTCCCGTATTATTTTCTTGATGGATATTTGATGAATGTGAAATGGGGAACGGGTAGGTTTCCTTTGCGCCATTCAGCCCTGGCTGAAAGCGCTTCCCTCACTTTCCTCCTTCCCACCCACCATGCAAAAAACAGGGTTTACTCTTTTGACCACCGTGCGCCGGCAGCTAATAATCGTAGCTCTGCTTATCGGCTTTAGCGCCACGGCGACGCGGGCGCAACAAGTTATCTTAGAAGGGTTCTGGTGGAACTACCAAAACAACAATTACCCCAACGGCTGGGCTAATTACGTCGCTGACCTGGCCCCGCGCCTCAAGGCCCTAGGCATCAACGCCGTGTGGATACCCCCGAACCTGAAAACGCGGATGCCGACTAACACCGTTTATTCAAATGGCTATTCACCCTTCGACAATTATGACCTCGGCGACAAGTATCAGCACGGCCGGCTGCGCACCAACTCGGGCACGAAGGATGAGCTGCTACGGGCCGTGGCCATTTTGCACGCCAACGGCATTGATGTGGTGCAGGACATTGTGCTCAACCATCTCGACGGGGCCGGCTCGGACGACAACAACACCGGGGGCCAGGACCCGGCCGCCGCAGACGATGGTAAAACCAACCGGATGAAAAACTTTCGCTACGTGAGCTACACCTCGCCGGCCAGCAGCGAAACGGCCGCCAACTACCTAGCCCGCACGGGTCGGTTCGCTAAAAACTGGCAGAATTTCAATCCCAACCCCGGTAACAATACCATTACCGGCGACTGGAATGCCCCCTACTTCGGCCCCGATATAAGCTACTATCCTGGCTCTTACGGCCAAAGCTCCAACGCCACGTACAATCCTGGGCAAGCCAGCGACTACATGCGCAACAGCACCCGGGGCTGGCTGGTATGGTACAAAAAGCAGGTGGGCTTCGACGGCGTGCGCCTCGACGCGGTGAAGCTGTTCCCAGACTTTGCCACTGATGATTTTCTCAACAGCCTGCAAAATAGCGCCGATTGGGCCAGCGGTGGCGCGACCATGTTTGCCGTAGGTGAATACGCCCAAGCTACCGCGGCCCAGATGGACCAGTGGGTAGCCAACGTGAACAACCGCGCCGGCACCTTTGACTTTTCGCTGCGCGGCGGCCTGCTCGCGCTTATCCAAGGCAATGGGGCCTTTAATATCGGCTCGCTGCCTAGCTATCAACAAGGCACCCGTGTGGTCACCATCAACGGGACCACCGTGCATCGTACGGTGCCGTTAGTCAACAACCACGACACCTTTCGGCCCACCGTAGATGCCAGCGGCAACTACACTGGCTGGGATACCGGCGGGGAGCTGTACCCGCACATCGACCCCTCCGACCCGCGCCTCTCGGCCGCCTACGCCGTGGCCCTGGCCGTGGACGGCTCGCCCCAGATTTTCTTCGAAGATCTGTTCAACATCGGTACCACCGGCAAGCGCTTTACCCATAACCCCCGCAACGCTACTGACCTACCTACCCGCTCCGATATCGAAAACCTGATTTGGTGCCACCAAAACCTGCACTTCAAAGACGGGGCGTACAAGGTGCCTTACCAAGCCAACGACTACCTGATAATCGAACGGAGCACCACAGCTATTATCGGCATTAGTGATAACTGGGATACCTGGCAGAACGTCACCATCAGCTGCGACTTCCCGGCGGGCACCGTGCTCAAGGACTACTCCGGGGCCAATGGCAACGCCACGGTCACCGTTAGTGCCACGCAAACGGTGAGCATTAATACGCCACCCTGCAACGGCACGGCCGCCAGCGGCCGCCGGGGCTACTCGGTGTGGGCGCCGGTCAACGCCGTGACCAACTACACCCTCACCGGCCGCGCCACTACTCAGGAGTGGGAGTTAGCCGATGACCTGGGCGACTCCGACAGCCGCTCGCTCGGCCAGGGCGGACAGCTGCCCGCTGGTTCCACCGCCTACCGCACGGCAGGCCGCATCTACGTAGGGGCCAATAAAAACATCAGCTACACCCTCTACCCTAACGACGCCACCCGCAACCTGACGGTGACCGTATTTGATAACGCGGGAACTTCCCTGAATAGTGTCAGTGGCACGGGTGCGCTCAACGGCTCCTACACGCCTACCGCCGAGGGCTGGTACCTACTCAAAGTCAAAAATAGCATGGTCACTAATCCTGGGCAGCGCTGCAACCTGAAAGTAACTTATACCCCGCCCCCCGTGGTAGTTGGGGCCATCGCCAACCGCGAGAGCACCCCGCTTGCTACTACTCCTAGCAGCGAGGCGGTTGAAGCAGTTGCCCTGCATATTTTCCCGAACCCTATCACGGCCGATGCCATTGCCTTCACAATTCAGACGCCCACCGCCCAGCTCGTAACGGTGCAGCTGTATGATTTAACAGGACGCTTAGTACACGCGCAAACCGCCCAACTGACCCCTGGCCTGAATAGGCTGATGCTGAACGGCCCCCGGTCACTGAATGCCGGACTCTACCAGCTGCGCGTGCCGGAGCTACGGCTTAGCCAACACGTGGCAATGGAGTAACTGGGGGCTGTTGCTATGGAACAAAAAAATGCCGTAAGTAGCAGATGGCGGCTACCAGGACGCCTAAGGGGACGAGCTAGCGGTAAAGGAAGTTCTTGTTACAACGGGATACTGTTGGCGAATTCATTTGGGGATAAAGAGGCTATTTTCGGAGGCACCTTAACCGCCTCTGCTCATGAGCCTGCACCCTCAACCCAGCACGCCTGTTCCGCCCCAAACGCGCCAGATAGCGCAGGCAGCATTCCCGCGCAGCAACCACTATCTACTGCTGCGCGATACCTTGGGCACGCTGCATGACGATGCCCTCTTTGCCGACCTGTTTCCGCAGCGGGGGCAAGCGGCCCAGGCTCCCTGGCAGTTAGCGCTGGTGACGCTGTTGCAATTCGCCGAGAATCTCTCCGACCGCCAAGCCGCCGATGCCGTGCGCAGTCGCATCGACTGGAAGTACCTGCTGGGCTTGGAGCTGACCGATGCCGGGTTTGATTTTAGCGTCCTCTCTGAATTTCGTCAACGGTTGGTGGCCGGCAAGGCCCAGGAACGGCTCCTTAGCCACCTGCTGGTCTGTTGCCAGGACCAGCAGTGGCTCAAAGCCGGGGGTGAACAGCGCATGGACTCAACGCACGTGCTAGCCCGGGTCCGGGATATGAACCGCCTAGAGTGTGTGGCGGAGACGATGCGCTTCACCCTCAATAGCTTGGCCACGCTGCTGCCCGACTGGTTGGCCCGCCATCTTCAGCCGGGGTGGGCCGCCCGGTACGGCCCCCGCGCCGAGGAGTACCGCCTGCCACACACCAAACCCCAGCGGGAAGCCTATACCCAGCAAGTCGGGCAGGACGGCTGGTGGCTGCTGGAGCAAGTAGAACGGGATGAACAGGCCGCTTTGCTGTGGCAGCTGCCGGCGATCGATAGCTTGCGCCGAATCTGGCTCCAGCAGTTTCAGGTGGTGGAGGGCCAGCTCAGCTGGCGCGTGGAGAACCAAGGAGAAGTACCCCCCTCCGCGCAGCTCATCAGCTCTCCCTATGATTTGGAAGCCCGCTTTAGTCGCAAGCGCACCACGACGTGGGTGGGCTATAAAGTCCATTTGAGCGAAACCTGCGAAGCCGACCAACCGCATTTGATTACGCAGGTCGCCACGACCGTCAGCACGGAGGTAGATTCGACTACCTTGCCTCACATTCAGCAAGGACTGGCTGAGAGGTCGTTACTCCCATCGCAGCAGCTGGTCGACACCGCTTACGTGAGCGCCGAGCTGCTCGTCCAGAGTCAGCAACGCCATCACGTGGAGTTAGTCGGGCCTGCCCGGAAAGACCAGCAATGGCAAGCTTTGGCGGGGCAGGGCTATGCGGCGGCGGATTTCCACGTGGACTGGGACGCGCAGCAGGCCACTTGTCCCCAGGGACATCCGTCACAGTCCTGGATTCACACGCTGGAAAAAGGCCAGCCCCGCGTGTTCATCAAGTTCTCCCGCAAGCACTGTGGGCCCTGCCCCGTGCACGCGCAGTGTACGCGCATGAAACGCCGCGCCATTAAGCTGCGCGCCGACGCACCCTATCAGGCCTTGCAAGCGGCCCGCGTGCGCGATAGTCAGGCGGACTGGCCGCTGCTTTATAATCAGCGCGCGGGCATTGAAGGCACCCTCTCGCAAGGGGTCCGAGCGTTTGGCCTGCGCCGCTCGCGCTACGTGGGCCTGGCCAAAACCCATTTGCAGCACGTCTTTATCGCCGCGGCGATGAACCTGTCGCGCATCGTAAACTGGTTAAACGAAGTGCCGTTAGCCCAGACCCGTCAGGCCGCCTTCGAGCGATTGATTCCGCCAGCAAGGGCTTAAAACCAATTCGCCAACAGTATCCTTTTGCAACAAGAACCCCGCAGGTGGCTGGATTGGAACAGCGCCCAACTCATCAACCGCACTGGGAAACCTGCCCGGGGGAGGCGTTGAGCGAGGTGCTCGGCGTTGACTGGGCAGCGCCCGTGAAAATTGGCGGAGCAGCGGTTGCCAAGCTTTTTATTCCTACATTTGTACCAGTTGGTACAATATTGCTTCTCCCCCGGCACGCATCATGACTGGACGGCCCAAAACGTTTGACGAGCACGAGGTGATTGACCGGGCGCAGCGCGTTTTCTGGCGGCGCGGCTACTCCGCCGCCTCTACCGAGGAGCTGCTGGCGGCCATGGGCCTTGGCAAAGGCAGCTTCTATCTGGCCTTTCCGGGCGGCAAGCGGGAATTGTTTGCCAAAACGGTGCAGCAATTTCACCGCGACAACCTGCGCCAGTTGGAGCAACTGGTCGCGACCAGTGCGCAGCCGCTGGAAGTGCTCAAAGACTACTTTCGCCGCATCGCCACCGCCGCGCCAGAGGCCCATGAACGGGGCTGCTACCTGGGCAATACGGTGATGGAAATGGCCTCGCTTGACCCGCAACTGCAACAGGCTGCCGGGCTACTGCTGAAAAAACTGGAAGCGTTGTTTTTCACGGTCATTCGGCAAGCCCAGGCCACGGGCCAGCTCACCAACCCGACCGCCGCCGGCCTGCTGGCCCGGCACCTGCTGACGTTGTGGAACGGCCTGAGCATTACCCGCCGCCTCTACCCGGATAACGCACAGCTCCGCGAACTCATTGATTTACAGCTAGCTGTGCTCGCCTAATTTTTTGCTTTATTCTGTACTGCTCGGTACAGTTATCGCGTATGGGCCATCAATGCCCTTCCCATTTTTTCACCTCATTTCCTCTTTTCACTCATGGACACGCAAACCCAAGTTCATTACCGCACCGTTGCCGTGAACGGCCTCGACCTGTTTTACCGCGAGGCCGGCCCGGCCGAGGCGCCGGTCCTGTTGTTGCTGCACGGCTTTCCGACCTCGTCGCACATGTTCCGCGACTTGATGCCGCTGCTGGCCGACCGCTACCGCGTGGTCGCGCCCGACCTGCCGGGCTTTGGCTTTACCACCTCGCCGCCCGCCACGGCGTTTGCCTACACCTTCGACCACTTGGCGGACGTCATTGGCGGCTTTACGCAGGCGCTGGGGCTGGCCCGGTACGCGCTCTACATTTTCGACTACGGCGCGCCGGTGGGCCTGCGCCTGGCCGTGGCGCATCCCGAGCGGGTGACGGCCCTCATCACCCAGAACGGCAACGCCTACGAGGAAGGCCTGAGCAGCGGCTGGGACCCGGCCCGCACGTACTGGCAGGACCCCACGCCCGAAAACCGCGCCGCGATGCGCCAGATGCTCACCTGGGACACCACCCAGTTGCAGTACCGCCACGGCACGCCCGACCCCACGCAGCTGGCCCCCGAGGCGCCCGCGCTGGACTTCTGGGGCCTGAGCCGCCCCGGTTACGACGAGATGCAGCTCGACCTCATCCGGGACTACCAAAGCAACGTGGCGCTGTACCCGCGCTTTCAGGACTATTTCCGTACCCACCGCCCCCCGACGCTGGCGGTGTGGGGCGAAAACGACCCCTTTTTCCTACCCGCCGGCGCGCACGCCTACCGCCGCGACAACCCCGCCGCCCAGGTACAGTTGCTGCCCACCGGGCACTTTGCCCTCGAAACGCACGTGGTCGAAATCGCCGGCCTTATCCGCGCGTTCCTGGCGTCGGTGCCGGCTTCGGCGTAGGGTGCGGAACGAATCTGCCGCCCTTGCGCCCTCGGTGGGCCCCAGTTTTCCCCTCATTTACCTCTTCTCCTTATGCAGCTTCTCTCCGTCAACGTCGGGCGGCCCCGCGTCCTCACCTGGAACGGCCGCGAAATCAGGACCGCCATTTTCAAGCAGCCCGTGACCGGGCCGGTGGCCCTGGCCGGGGTCAACCTCGCGGGCGATGAGCAGGCCGACCTAAGCGTGCACGGCGGTTCCGACAAGGCCGTGTATGCCTACGACGCCGCCCACTACGCCCTTTGGCGGACGCGGCTGCCCGCCTGGACGGACTGGACCCCGGGCCTGTTCGGCGAAAACCTGACGACGGAGGGCTTGCTCGAAACCGCGGTGCGCGTGGGCGACGTGTTTGGCCTGGGCACGGCCCGGCTGCGGGCCGTGCAGCCCCGGCAACCCTGCTACAAGCTCAACGCCCGCTTTGATGACGCGGGCATGGCCGCCCGCTTTGCCCGGGCCGGCCACCCCGGCATTTATTTCCGGGTCGAGGAGCCGGGCACGGTTCAGGCCGGCGACGCGCTCACCCTGCTCGAAGCGGCGGCGACCCCCGTCACCATTCAAGACCTTTCGCACGTGCTAACGGCCCGCACGGTCGACGCGAGCCGGCTGGCCGAAGTGCTGGCCCTTCCGCATCTGCCGGCCGAAGTGCGTCGGCAACTTACCGGCCGCTGAGGAAGGAGTGCGTTTCCGGTAGAAGAAAGGTCAATTTAAACCGGAGACTGTCCACCTGGGGAACCCGTTTAGCTTTTGGACCAAACTTTTGACCACGTAAGAAGCAAGGCGGTAGGGGATAAGAGCTTTGTTTTTTGACACGAACCCGGCGGTATCTTTGTTTTAGCCGCGCACTAAAGCTTTTGGTGATGGAATCCGAACTGACCACTTTCCTGACGACAATAGACACCCCGGCGTTCCGCCGCGACAATCTGGCGAAGGTGCGGGCCAAAGCCGCAGCCGCTAAGGGTAGCGGTAGTTCCCAGCTTTCGGTTTCGGTGCCAGCCGCTGAATCCGTGGACGTTGCCTTGCCAACGACCCATTTACAAGCGGTGGTGAGCGGTAAATGAGCCCAGAACCGCCCGTCCTACACCTTTTCGGCGGCCCAAACGGCGCGGGAAAATCGACCCTGTTTGCGCGCTTTCTGGAAACCGCGCAACAGCCCATCGAGCAGGTAAACGGCGATGTGCTCCAGCAGCAGCACCCTCAGTTTGAGATGGTCGGGTAAAAATGGACACGGAGAAAGTAACTTTCCCCTGTCATGGAAGCAGATAAACCAGCTGGCAAACGGCCGAGAACTAAGTATGACGCGGCCTTTCGAGCCGAGGCAGTCCGCCGCGTAACGCAGGACGGCCAGGCGACGACACGCGTAGCGCAGGCGCTAGGCATGAGCGAGGCCGTGTTGGGCAAGTGGGTGCGGGCGGCTCGCACCCAAGCTGCCCGCCCAGCGGGCAGCGAAGCCCTGGCGCAGGAAAACAAGCAGTTACGGGTCCAATTGGCCCGTGCTGAAATGGAGCGCGATATTTTAAAAAAAGCGCTGACCATATTTTCACAACCGACGGGCCGATGAAACGCTTCGCTTTCATTGCT
>NZ_MDZA01000111.1 GCF_001816125.1 Hymenobacter coccineus
AGGACTTCTGCGCCGGCCAGCAGATGAACCGGCTGTTGCAGGGCGACGTGGGCTCGGGCAAAACCATTGTGGCCTTCATCGCCATGCTGATGGCGGCCGACAATGGGGCCCAAAGTTGCCTGATGGCCCCCACCGAAATCCTGGCCGACCAGCACTACCAGGGCCTGAAGGTGTACGCCGACGCGCTGGGCATCCACTTGGGCAAGCTCACGGGCAGTACCCGCACGGCCCAGCGCCGCGTGCTGCACGAGGAACTGCGCAATGGCACCATGCACATGCTGGTGGGCACCCACGCGCTGCTGGAAGACGTGGTGCAGTTCCGCAACCTGGGCCTGACGATTATGGACGAGCAGCACCGCTTCGGGGTGGCGCAGCGCTCGAAGCTCTGGCAGAAGAACCCGCACGTCATCCCGCACGTGCTGGTGATGACGGCCACGCCCATCCCGCGCACGCTGGCCATGACGCTGTACGGCGACCTCGACGTGAGCGTGATTGACGAGCTGCCGGCCGGCCGCAAGCCCATCGTGACGGTGCACCGCTACGACGCCAACCGCTTGAAAGTGTTCGAGTTTATTCGCCAGCAGGTGCAACTCGGCCGGCAGGCCTACATCGTTTATCCGCTGATTGAGGAATCGGAAACGCTGGACTACAAGGACCTGACCGACGGCTACGAGAGCGTGACGCGCGCCTTCCCGGAGATGCAGATCAGCATGGTGCACGGGCGCATGAAGGCCGAGGAAAAGGACTTCGAGATGGCCCGCTTCGTGAAGCAGGAAACCCAGATTATGGTGGCCACCACCGTAATTGAAGTGGGCGTGAACGTGCCCAACTCGTCGGTGATGGTGATTGAGTCGGCCGAGCGGTTTGGCCTCTCGCAGCTGCACCAGCTGCGGGGCCGCGTGGGCCGCGGGGCCGACCAGAGCTACTGCATCCTCATGTCGGGCTTCAAGCTGAGCAAGGACGCCCGCACCCGCCTTGAAACGATGGTGCGCACCAACAACGGCTTCGAAATTGCCGATATTGACCTAAAACTTAGGGGCCCCGGCGACCTGATGGGCACCCAACAAAGTGGCGTGCTCGACCTGCTCATCGCCGACTTGGCCAAGGACGGGCGCATCCTGAGCGAGAGCCGCGCCGCGGCGCAGTCGCTGCTGGCGGAAGACCCGGACTTGGCCAGGCCCGAGAACGGCAACATCCGCCACCACATCGACAGCCTGCCCGCCACAGCCGTGAACTGGAGCCGGATTAGCTGAGAAACAGACCCAAAAGAAGCGGCCCTCCTGGAGCCGCTTCTTTTGGTTTAAAACAGAGCCAAGGCGCTGGTAATGGGCATTTGCTGCGCGTTGTTGCGCACCAGCAAAATTGAATTATTGGTATTGGGGGTGCGGGAGTTAGCGGGGGCCGTCAGTTCGGAGAATGTAGCGACGGTAACTGGCGGGTTGGGGCGCGACCAGCGCCCGACAATCACGAAACTTAGGAGTAAAAAAAGTTTTCCTATGGTTTTCATACAGTAAAATGCCCTCTGGCATAGAATGAATAATTCTTGGAATATTTACAATCAATCGACCTCTAAATCAATAGGCATCCTTTGCATTGGCAAGTTACGATGTTTGCCGGAAAGGTATGCCCATTTGGATTATACCTTAAACGGTGCCGCTATACGGAAGTTTAATTGTATTGGTTGTATTTATGCTACCTTTTTGTTACCCGCCCGGGGGCCCCGGCTGCCCTGCCCATGTGCCACACGGGCCCCAGGCAAGCACTACATTTGGCTTACGGGCCCGAAGAAGCGGACGGGCTTTCCAGTATTAATCTAATTTTTAATAAATGCGATACCATCGAATTGGTGCTATTATGGTCACGGCGGGGCTGCTGCTTACAATGGCGCCGGCCCGGGCCCAGAAGGTCAAATCCGTTCCGTTCAGCTACCAGCCCGAGCAGGGTGCCGACCGCTACGACAGCCGCGTACCCGTCAAAACGCTGCCGTTAGCCGATGGCAGCGGCTTCATCATTCTGGCCCACCAGGCCAACGGCGGCTACGCCGTGGAGCGCTACGACCAAGCCCTGAAAAAGCAATGGGCCGCCGCTCTCCCCGTGGCCCCCGGCGAAACCGTGGAAGCCTTCGGGCTGGGCCCCGAGCAGGCATGGGTGGTGCTGCACCACACCGACGAAAGCGGCCAGAACCTGACCGTGCACCCAGTGGGCCTGCGCAACGGCCAGCCGGGGCCCCCGGTGGTGCTGGTGGCGGCCCCGGCCCGCGACCGCCGCCCGGGCGTAGCCATTTCGCCCGATGGCGCGCACCTGCTGGCTTTCGCCTACCAAACGCGCGAAGCACAAATCAGGGCCCTGGATGCGACGCTGTTTGACCAGAAGCTGGGCAAGGTGTTGAGCCGGACCTATGACTTCCGGGCTACGCGCGACTTCTTTTCGCCCAACGTGCTGGTGGCCAACGATGGGGCCCAGTTGGTGACGATGATCAGCGACGGCATGAGCAAGCTGACTGTGCGCCGCTACCCGGCCACGCCCGACCTGCCTACCCAGGCCACGCCGGTGCCGGTGCTGGGCGTGCCGGTGGGCGGCATCTTCGGGGGCCGCACCATCCGCATCCGCGACGCGCGGTTCAAGCTGCTGCCCGACGGCCAGCTCTACGCCGCCGCGCTGGTGGCCGACTACGATTCGGGCGAGCTAACGGGCCTAAAAATGGTGCGTTTCGATTTCGACAAGAACGACATTAAGCTGAGCGACGAAGTGCCCTTCGATGCCGCTTACCTAGCCGCCGTGGGACAAGCCACGGGGGCCCCAGCGCCCAAGCGGCTGGAGGACATTTACCTGGCCGACCTACTCCTCACGCCCGAAAAAAACCTCGTGGTGCTAGCCGAGCGCCACTACGAGGAAGGGGGCCCCGAACTGCCGGTGCACGCCCGCGAAATCCACGCCTTCGGCTACAACAGCTTCGCCCGGCCGAGCTGGCACAAGCTGATAGCCAAAGACCAAACGGCCCCGGCCATCGACAGCTACACCGGCATCGGCTTCCGGGCGGCGGTGTTCAACGAAGACATCCAGCTGGTGACGCTGGAAACCCTGGCCGGCAAATCGGATCTGTATTTGCGCCACCTGCCGGCGCTGGGCGGCGTCACCTCGGCCCCGCAGCGCCTGAAATTAAACGTGGCCGACGATAAGCAGCTGGCTTATGTGAAGGACTTTACCACCTGGCTGGGGCCCAAAACCATCATCGGCATCAGCCGCCCCAGCAAGCGCTCCGCTGCCCTGCAACTGAACAGGGTAGAGATAAAATAACCACTTTGCCAAACGCAAAAAGGGCCGCTCCTGAAACCCAGGAGCGGCCCTTTTTGCGTCTAAACCCGCGGCAAAACAGATTCGTCACCGAAATCTGTTCTTACTCGTTAAATCCACTTAATCTGCGGTTCAGACATTAATAGATGTAGTCGTTGGCCTCGATCAGGCCGGCGGCCACGCGGCGGCGGGCATCCTTCACGTTGAAGAGGTCGGCCTTGGTGAAGCGTTTGAGGCCCATGCTCAGCAGGCGCTGCTCATCGCCCTCGGTCATGCTGGCAATGGCTTCCTTACCGGCTTTCTCCACGATGTCGATGGTGTCGGAGAGGTACACGCGGGCCATGTCCAACTCGCGGCTCAGGGCCTCCTCGCCTTTGGTGGCAATTTCCTTCTCCACGCGCAGCAGGGTGCTTTCGGCCACGTAGGTTTTGATGGCCATGTCGGCGATATTAGTCAGCACTTCCTGCTCTTTGGCGAGGGAGTTCATGTACTTCTGCACGGCCGTACCGGCCACCATCAGGATGGCCTTTTTGAGGCCCGCAATGGCTTTTTTCTCGGCGGCAAACGGCGAATCGTCGCTCTCGCCCATGCTCGGGATGGCCAGCAGCTCTTGCTGAACGGCCTGGGCGGGGCCCATCAGGTCGATTTCGCCCTTCAGGCCCTTCTTCAAAATCATGTCCACCGCCAGCATGCGGTTGATTTCGTTGGTGCCCTCGAAGATGCGGTTGATGCGCGAGTCGCGGTAAGCGCGGTCCATCGGGTAGTCGGCCGAGAAGCCGTAGCCGCCGAAAATCTGCACCCCTTCGTCCACCACGTAGTCGAGCACTTCCGAGCCTTCTACTTTCAGCATGGCGCACTCCACGGCGAATTCGCGGGCGGCGCCCAGCAAGGCCTCGTTGCTGCCCTTGCCCTCAGCCAGCAGCCGCTGCTCCATGCGGTAGATGTCGTCGCCGGCGCGGTAAATGGCCGATTCCACGGCGTACATGCGGATGGCCTGCTGAGCCAGCTTGTAGCGAATGGCGCCGAACTTACTGATGGGCAGCTTGAACTGTACCCGCTCGTTGGCGTATTTCACACTGTGGACGGCAGCACTTTTGGCCCCGCCCAGGCAGGCGGCGGCCAGCTTGATGCGGCCGATGTTGAGCACGTTGAAGGCGATGAGGTGGCCCTTGCCAATCTCGCCCAGCACGTTCTCCTTGGGCACCAGCGCGTCGCTGAAAAATACCTGCCGCGTGCTGCTGCCTTTGATGCCCATCTTGTGTTCCTCGTTGCCGAGGCTGAGGCCAGGCGTGTCCTTGTCCACGATGAAGCCGGTGAACTGCTCCCCGTCAATTTTGGCAAACACGATAAACACGTCGGCAAAGCCGCCGTTGGTAATCCACATTTTCTGGCCGTTCAGCACGTAGTGGGTGCCTCCGGCGTTCAGAACGGCCTTGGTTTTGGCCCCCAGCGCGTCGGAGCCCGATCCGGGCTCGGTGAGGCAATAGGCCCCCATCAGGGTGCCGTCGGTGAGGCCGGGCAGGTATTTTTCCTTCTGCGCGTCGTTGCCAAAGTACAGGATGGGCAGCATGGCGATGCCCGTGTGGGCCGCAAAGGCCACCGCAAACGAGTGGCCGCCGCCCACACCTTCCGTCACGCGCAGGGCCGTGGGGAAGTCCATATCCAGGCCCCCAAACTGCTCGGGAATGCTCACGCCGAACAGGCCTTGCTGGCCGGCTTTCGCCATCAGGCCGCGCATGAGGCCCTCCTCGTGGTTGTCGAGGCGCTCCAGCAGCGGCGTTACTTCTTGGGCCACAAAGTCCAGGCAGGTCTGGTACATCAGGCGCTGCTCCTCACTGAAATCGGCCGGCGTGAAAACGTCCTGCGCATCGGTCGGCTTGATGATGAATTCGCCGCCCTTCACGACAGCTTTTTGGGATACTTCCATGACGGTTTTAAGTGAAAAGTTGGAGTAGATGGAGAAGAAAAGTGTTAGGCACGCCTACTATTATGGCGAATAAGGGCCCTAGAAATTTAGTACTGCAAGATAAACAAAATTTGTTAGGCGTGCCGACTATTTGGCAAAAAGAAAACCCCGGAAGTGGGGTGATAAGCTATAGCATTACAGGTATCCAAGTCCCTTATCTTCGATACTTGCTACTTCGGGTAATGATTGTAGGAAAGAAGTCAATATCAAGCGCTGCTCTTCTGTTGGGGTTTTATAGTGTTGGCTTCCATCGAGTATAAATGCGTAGCCCTCAGCACTACCAGCCCGAAAGACAAAAAGCCCTTGTGCATTAGCGAAAGCTGAGAAAATCTCTTTTACCTCATCTGCGCGTCCTTCGGTCAATCCTGGGTGAAACTTACAATTCATCCACCATTGCCGGGTTTTAAACTCCCGAAGTCGCAGCTTCTTGCGCAGTCGCTTTTTCATAAGAACAAGTGGAACAGTCCGTTAAAACAAAAAAGGCTATCATGTTGAGCCTGCCTAAGCTTCTCTAGCGAACGGCGCAGTAGAGATGCTTCAGCAGACTCAGCATGACAGTCTTTTCCTTTTTGCTGGGGGCCCTACTTCAGCAGCTCGTATATGCCGGCCACGCCCTGACCGCCGCCCACGCAGGCCGTGACGATGCCGTATTTCTGGCCCCGGTCGCGCAGTTCGTCGAAGAGCTGGATGGAGAGCTTGGCGCCCGAGCAGCCCAGCGGGTGGCCCAGGGCAATGGCCCCGCCGTTCACGTTTAGCTTCTCGGGGTTGATGCCCAGCTCGCGCACCACGGCCAAGCTCTGCGAAGCGAAGGCCTCGTTCAGCTCGAACAAGTCGATGTCTTCCAGCTTCATGCCGGCTTGCTTGAGGGCTTTCGGCACGGCCTTGATGGGGCCCATGCCCATGATGCGCGGGTCGACGCCCTCGGTGGCGTAGGTGACCATGCGGGCAATGGGCTCCAGGTTTAGCTCCTTCACCATCCGCTCGCTCATCACCAGCACGAAGGCCGCGCCGTCGGAAGTTTGCGACGAGTTACCAGCCGTGACGCTGCCGTTGGCGGCGAAAACCGGGCGCAGCTTGGCTAGGGCTTCGATGGACGTATCGGCGCGGGGGCCCTCGTCGGTGTCCACCACGTAGGAGCGGCTTTTCTTCTTGCCGGTGGCCTGATCGAGGTAGGTTTCCTCCACCGTGATGGGCACAATGCTCTTGGCAAACTTACCTTCCTTGATGGCCTTTATGGCCTTCTGGTGCGAATTGTAGGAGAACTCGTCCTGGTCCTGGCGCGAGATTTTGTAGTCCTGCGCCACGGCTTCGGCCGTCAGGCCCATGCCCATGTAGTAGTCGGGGTGCTCGTTGGCGAGCTTGTAGTTAGGCACCGTTTTCCAGCCCACGGTGGGCACCATGCTCATGCTTTCGGTGCCGCCGGCGATGATGCACTCGGCCATGCCGGCCGTGATTTTGCCCACCGCCATGGCGATGGTTTCCACGCCCGAGCCGCAGTAGCGGTTCACGATAAGGCCCGGCACGTTGATGGGCAGCGCCAGCAGCGAGATGAGGCGGCCCATTTGCAGGCCTTGCTCGGCCTCGGGCACGGCGTTGCCCACAATCACGTCATCGACGCGGCTGGGGTCCAGCGCGGGCACCGACTTGACGAGGTGTTTGATAACCTCAGCGGCCAGGTCGTCGGGGCGGGTGAAGCGGAACACGCCGCGGGGCGCTTTGCCAACGGCCGTGCGGAAGCCAGCTACGATATATGCAGTATTAGCCATAGTATTGGTTCTGATTGAATTAGTTGCGCAGCGGCTTGCCGGTGGTGAGAATGCTCTGAATCCGCTCCAGCGTCTTGCGCTCGCCGCAAAGGCTGAGGAAGGCGTCGCGCTCCAAGTCCAGCAGGTACTGCTCGCTCACCTCGGTGGGCGAACTCAGGTCGCCGCCACACATCACGTAGGCCAATTTATTGGCAATCAGCTCGTCGTGTTTCGAGATGTAGTTGCCCTGTTGCATGGCGTACACGCCGGTGCGGAACATGGCCAGGGCCCCCTTGCCGTGCACCTTCACGTTGGTTTTCTGAGTAGGCTGGGTGTAGCCGGCGTCGGCCAGCTCCAGGGCAGCGGCTTTGGCCTGGGCAATTACGCGGCTGCCGTTAACCACAATTTCGTCGCCCCGGCGCAAAAACCCCAGGTCGAACGCCTCGGCGGCCGAAGTCGAAACCTTGGCCGTGCTGATGGTCATGTAAGTGTTGCGCAGCAGGTTGTATTCGGGTTCACCGTCTTCGTACTTAGCAGCGGTACGCAGCGTCATTTCCTTGGTGCCGCCACCGCCGGGGATCAGGCCCACGCCGAATTCGACCAGGCCCATGTAGGTTTCGGCCGCGGCCACCACCCGGTCGCAGTGCAGGTTCAGCTCGCAGCCGCCGCCCAGGGCCAGGCCGTGGGGGGCCCCCACCACCGGGATGCTACTGTAGCGCAGCCGCATCATGGCCTGCTGGAACTGGCTGATCATCAAGTTCAGCTCATCGAATTCTTGCTCCAGGGCCTGCATGTACACCAGGCCCAGGTTGGCGCCGGCCGAGAAGGCGGGCGCGTCGTTGCCCACCACCAGGCCCCGGTAGCCGCCCTCGGCCATGTCGATGCCCTTGAGCAGGCCCTGAATCACGTCCTGGCCCATGGCGTTCATCTTCGAGTGGAATTCCACGTTCAGAATGCCGTCGCCGAGGTCGATGACGGAGGCGCCGCTGTTTTTCCACAGCACCTTGCCGCTGGCCCGCAAGTTGTCGAGGATGATGAAGTTCTCCACGCCCGGCACCGGTTGGTACTGCTGGCTCTGCTGGTCGTAGAACTCACGCACGCCGGCGGCGTTTATCTTGTAAAAGGCCTGGTGGCCAGCGGCCAGCATTTCCTCTACCCACGGGGCCACGGTGCGGCCGGCGGCTTTAGCCAGGTCGATACCCGCCTGCACGCCCAGCGCATCCCAGGTCTCGTAGGGCCCCAATTCCCAGCCAAAACCGGCGCGCAGGGCGTCGTCAATCTTGTACAGCTCGTCGGCGATTTCGGGCACGCGGTTACTTACGTAGGCGAACAGGCTGCCGAAGCTGAGGCGATAAAACTCGCCGGCCTTGTCCTTGCCCGCCACCAGTACCTTGAAGCGGTCGGCCACCTTGTCGATGGTCTTGGTCATCTCCAAGGTGGCAAACTTCACCTTCTGCGAAGGCTTGTATTCCAGCGTGTTGAGGTCCAAGGCGTGGATTTCCGACTTGCCACCTTCGCCTTTCACCTTCTTGTAGAATCCCTGGCCGGTTTTGTCGCCCAACCACTTATTCTCGCCCATTTTCTTCACGAAATCGGGCAGCACGAACACGTCTTTCGCCTCGTCGTCGGGCAGGCCTTGGGCCAGGCCATTGGCCACGTTGATGGTCGTGTCGAGGCCCACCACGTCGGAAGTGCGCAGCGTGGCAGACTTGGCGTGGCCAATCACAGGGCCCGTCAGCTTGTCGATTTCCTCCACGGTCAGGCCCAGCTTCTGCATGGTTTGCATGGCGTCGAGCAGGGCAAATACGCCCACGCGGTTGGCAATGAAGCCCGGCGTGTCCTTGGCTAGCACGGTGGTTTTGCCCAGGTACAGGTCGCCATAGTGCAGCAGGAAATCAACCACTTCTGGCTTCGTATCGGGCGTCGGAATTACTTCCAGCAGCTTCAGGTAGCGCGGCGGGTTGAAGAAGTGCGTGCCGCAGAAGTGCTGCTTGAAATCGTCGGAGCGGCCCTCGGCCAGCAGGTGAATCGGGATGCCGCTGGTATTGCTCGTGATGAGCGTGCCCTTCTTGCGGAACTGCTCCACCCGCTCGTAGAGGCTCTTTTTGATGTCGAGCCGCTCCACCACCACCTCAATTGTCCAGTCGCAACCGGCAATTTCCTTGAGGTTGTCGTCGAAGTTGCCGGTTTTGATGCGGCTGGCCTCGCTCTTGCGGTAAAGCGGCGAGGGATTGGCAACGATTGCGGCCTGCAACGCGGCGTTCACGATGCGGTTGCGCACGGCGGGGCCCCCAGCTCCAAGCCTTTGGCCTGCTCGGCGGGCAGCAGTTCTTTGGGCGCAATGTCGAGCAGCAGCACCTGCACGCCAATGTTGGCGAAGTGGCAGGCGATGCGCGAGCCCATGACGCCGGAGCCCAAAACGGCTACTTTTTTGATGATTCGTTTCATTCAGTTCGGGTGAATGGGTGGGTTGGCAATTGGGAGCGGCGGGCCGGGGCCCTACGCCGGGTTTTCGAGGCGCAGCGGCTTCAGTTCGAAGCCGTCGAACATGGTTTTACCCTCGATGATGCCCGTAATCTGGGCCGTCACTTTCAGGAACACGTCGAGCTGCGACTGCGGGATTTTCTCCCGGATTTTGGCGTTGAAATGCCGCACCGTCTGGCGCGAAATCTCCTTTTTCTCCAAGCCCAGCGGCGTCAAGAAAATGCGCACCGAGCGTTTGTCCTGCGTATCGGCTTGCTTGTAGATCAGGCCCTTATCCTCCATGCTGCGCAAAATGCGCGTGAGGCTGCGCGTTTCCAGGCCCAGCAAGGGCGCAATTTTGGTGGCCGGAATGCCGTACTCCTGGTCGATGTTGAGCAGCACAAACCCGATGCTGGTCGTGATGTCGTTCTGGGCCGCTTGGGTGTTGTACATCCGCGAAATGGCGTGCCAGGCCACTTTGATGTTGTAATCGACGGTTTCTTCGGGTTTCATGGCGCAGGTTAAGTACGGTAAACTTACGAAAGAATTTGTTCGGCTTGCATACTACTTTCTCAAAAATCTGGGGCCCCGGCGCAGGGGCAGCCCAGCTAAAACAGCCCTTCGATGAGGTCCTTGTTTTTTTCGGTGATGACCTTGCGCTTTACCTTCATGGTGGGCGTCATTTCGCCGGTTTCTACGGTCCACAGCTCGGGCAGGAGCGCAATTTTTTTCAGCTGCTCCCACTGCGCAAAGCTCTCGTTGCATTTGACAACCAGCTCGTGGTAGAGCTTCACTACTTGTTCGTTGCGCACCAGCTCTTCGTTGGGCGCGTCGGGCACGCCATGGCTTTTGCACCAGGCTTTCAGGTCGGGGAAGGAAGGGATGACCAAGGCGGCGGCGTACTTTTTATCAGCCCCCACTACCATTGCCTGCTCGATGAGCGGCTCTTCTTTGAGCTTGCCCTCAATGACTTGCGGGGCAATGTACTTGCCGCCGCTGGTTTTGAACATCTCCTTTTTGCGGTCGGTAATCTTCAAAAACCGGCCGTTCACCAGCTCGCCAATGTCGCCGGTGTGTAGCCAGCCGTCGGCGTCGATGGTTTCGGCCGTGAGCTCGGGCTTGTTGTAGTAGCCCTTCATCACGGAGGCCGAGCGGGTCAGGATTTCGCCGTCGGGTGCAATTTTCACCTCCATGTTATTGATGAGGGGCCCTACGCTGCCGATCATGTTGTTTTCGCGCTCGTAGCCGTTCACGGCAATTACGGGCGAGGTTTCCGTCAGGCCGTAGCCCTCCATTACCCGGATGCCGGCAGCCCAAAACACCCGCGCCAGCCGCGGTTGCAGGGCCCCGCCGCCGCTCACGATGCAGCGCAGGTTACCGCCCAGCGCCTCGCGCCATTTGCTAAAGATGAGCTTATTAGCCACCGCCAGCTCAGTGTTGTACACGAAGCCCTGGTCCTTCTGGGTGTCGTATTTCAGGCCCAAATCCAGGGCCCAGAAGAAGAGCTTGTGCTTGAGGCCGGTTTGCTCGTGGCCCTTGGCCACGATGCGGTCGAACACTTTTTCGAGCAGGCGCGGCACGGTGGTGAAGATTTCGGGCTTCACTTCGCGCAGGTTTTCGGCCACGGTTTCCAGGCTTTCGGCGTAGTAAATGCTCACGCCGCTCATCATGTAGAGGTACGTGACCATGCGCTCGAAAATGTGGCACAGCGGCAGGAAGCTCAGCGCTTTGTCCTGGGGGCCCACAGGCACGAACTCCTTAGAGTTTAGGCAGTTGCTCAGGAGGTTACCGTGGCTAAGCATCACGCCTTTGGGCTGGCCGGTGGTACCGCTGGTGTAGATGAGCGTGAGCAGGTCGTCGGGCTCCACTGCGGCTTTCAGGGGCTCCAGGTCGGCGGGGTTGCCCTGCTGGCCCAATTCCAGCAGCTCGCTGAAGTGCCGGGCCCCGTCTACTTTATCAAACGTGAACACGTTTTCGGCCGGAATATTCAGGCCCGCCGTGGCCTCCTGCACTTTGTGAAACAGCTTTTCATCGGACACGAACACGGCCCGCACGCCGGCGTCGGTGAAAATGTACTTATAATCCTCGACCGTAATGCTGGGGTACATGGGCACGCTGGTGGCCCCTATTTGGGCGATGCCGAAGTCGGCCAGCAGCCACTCGGGCCGGTTCATGCTGATGAGGGCCACTTTATCGCCGCGCTGCAGGCCCAGGGCCCGCAGGCCGAGGCTCACCAGGTTGGCTTGGTCCTGCACCTGTTGGGTGCTGAGGGGGGCCCACTGGCCGTCGATTTTGGCAGCCAGCGCGTCGGTTTTGGCGAACGTGGCGAGCTGGTAGGGCAGGATATCGAAAGAGCGGCGGACGTCCATCAGCGGGTGGGATAGGGCTAGTGCGGGGTGAAACTGCGGTTAAATAAACGAGGTTTTTTGGCGATGGGGCCCCAGCGGGGTGCAACGGCGGCCGGGGCCCCGTTTTAAATTGCCCCAGCCGCCGCGGGAGCGTGTAATTTTGCGGCCCTTGCTTTTGGTATTTTCATGAATCTGGCCCTGTTTTTTGACCCGCTCGCCGACGACGAGCCCGCGGCCACCCCCACCCCGCCCACTACCCTGGCGGCCTACGCCAAGCGCTTCACCGAGGCGTTTCCGGACTGGCGCGGGGCTGACCTGGCCCTCCTTGGCCTCGATGAGTGGCGTGGCGCCGCCGCTGGGGCCACCGGCCGGCTACCACGGCGCCAACTGCGTGCGCGAGCGGTTTTACCAGCTCCAGAAAGGCACGGGGGCCCTGCGGCTCGTCGATTTGGGCAACCTGCGCCCGGGCCTCAGCCTGGAAGACACCTACCAGCGGCTGCGCGAAATTGTGGCCGCACTACTCGAAGCCAACACGGTACCCGTGCTGCTGGGCGGCTCGCACGACCTCGATTACGGCCAGTTTCTGGCCTACGAAACCCAGGAGCGTCCGGTGAGCTTCGCCATCGTGGATGCCCGGCCCGACATGGCCGAGCCGGGCCCCGCCACGCCGGCCGAAACCAGCCACCTGCGCCGCCTGCTGGTGCACGAGCCCAACTACGTGTTCAGCCTGGCCCACCTCGGGCACCAGCAGTACCTCACGCCGCCTGAGGTGCTGCTGGCCCTCGACAAAATGCACTTTGATATGATGAGCGTGGGAGCCATTCGCACCGACCGGCGGCAGGCCGAGCCGCTGGTGCGCCAGGCTGATTTCCTGAGCATCGACCTGGCCGCCCTGCGCTGGACCGACGCACCTGGCTACGCCCCAGCCAACCCCTTCGGCCTCAGCGCCGACGACGCCACGCAGCTGTGCTGGTACGCCGGGCACAGCGAGCAGCTTACGTCGCTGGGCCTCTACGGCTACCGGCCCGAGCACGACGCCCACGGCCTGGCCGCTGCCACGCTGGCCACCATGCTCTGGTACTTCGTGGAAGGCTTTTACCACCGCCGGCCCGAAACCGGCTTCGGCACGTTCCGCTTCCTTACTTATACGGTGGTGCTGCCGGGCAACCCCGATAAGTTGGTGTTCTACAAGTCGCGCCGCGCCGACAAGTGGTGGATGGAGGTGGAAAGCCTCGGCGACAGCACCGTGAAGCGCGTGGTGCCGTGCTCGTACGAAGATTACCTCCACGCCTCGCAGGGCGACTTGCCCGAGCGCTGGATTCGCCTGCAAGCCCTGCTGGGGTAGGAATTTGAGGTGAGATTCGGGGTGGTCCGACGACGGGAAAAGTTACCGGACCACCCACGCCTCCGCCGGGGCCCTAAACGCCAGCCCCTACTGCTGCGTTAGCTACCCATGACCAAAGCCGTTTTTATTGCCGCTGCCGAGCCCTACAGCGGCAAGTCCATCGTTGCGCTGGGGCTGGTGAACATGCTGCTGGGGCAGACCCGCAGGGTAGGTTACTTCAAACCCATTATCGACAACGACCCGGCGGAGCGGTTGGACGCGCACCTCGACACGATGATGCGCCATTTTAAGCTGCCGCTGGCCGTGGCCGATACCTACGCCTACACGCGGCCCGAGGCCCTGCGGCTGATGGAAGCCGGCGCGGAGGGGGCCATGATCGACGCCATCATCCGCAAGTTCAAGCGCTGGGAGGACGATTACGACTTCACGGTAGTGGAAGGCAGCGACTTCTTGGGGCCCGGCACGGCTTTCGAGTTCGACGCCAACGTGTCGATTGCCAAGAACCTGGGCGTGCCGGTTATCCTGGTGGTGTCGGGCGAGGGCAAGAGCACGGCCCAGATCATCAGCGCGGTGCTGACGCTGCTGCACAACTTCGAGGCCCGCGAGGTGCCGGTGCTGCTGGCCGTGGCCAACCGCGTGCCGCCCGCCCAGGCCGCCGACGTGGAAGCCCTGCTGCGCAGCCAGCTGCCGGCCGGCGTGCTGCTGGCCGTCATCCCCGAAGACGCCGACCTGCTGCACCCCACTATGCGCGAAATCCAAGCCGGGCTGGGCGGCCAACTGCTGTTTGGCGCAGCGGGCCTCGACAACCAGGTGGATAACTACATCATCGGGGCCATGCAGGTGCCCAATTTCCTCAATTATCTCACCGACAACGTACTGATTGTGACGCCAGCCGACCGCGGCGACATCATCCTTTGCGCCCTGCAAGCCCACCAGTCGGCCAACTACCCGCGCGTGGCGGGGATCGTGCTCACGGCCCGCGGCGAGCCCGACGCGGCCGTGATGCGCCTGCTCGACGGGCTGTCGGGCGTGGTGCCCATCTTGGCCGTGGACACCGGCACGTTTGCCACCACTACCCGCGTAGGGGCCATTAAGTCGCGCATCACGCCCGATAATCCGAAGAAGATTCAGCTGGCCATCAGCACTTTCGAGCGTTGCGTAGACGTGCGGGCCCTGGAAGAAAAGCTGGCCGGCTTCCAGTCGGTGGGCCTCACGCCGCACATGTTCCAGTACCGGCTGTTGCAATGGGCCAAGCGCCAGCGCCGCCACATCGTGCTGCCCGAAGGCAACGACGACCGGGTACTGCGGGCCGCCGCGCTGCTGCTCCAGCAAGACATTGTGGACCTGACCATTCTGGGCAACCCCGCCGACGTGGCCGCCTCGGCCAAGCGCCTGGGCATCAGCCTGCCCGCGGGCCACGCGAGCATCATCGACCCAGCGGAATCGGCGTACTACGCCGACTATGTGGAGACGTTTTACCAACTGCGCAAGGACAAGGGCGTGAACCAGGATATGGCCCGCGACCTGCTGCGCGACGTGTCGTACTTCGGCTCGATGATGGTGTACCAAGGCCACGCCGACGGCATGGTGTCGGGGGCGGTGCACACTACGCAGCACACGATTCGGCCAGCGTTGCAGTTCATCAAGACCAAGCCGGGCGTATCTGTGGTATCGTCGGTGTTTTTCATGTGCCTACCCGACCGGGTGGCGGTGTTCGGCGACTGCGCTGTAAACCCCAACCCCACCGCCGAGCAGCTGGCCGAAATCGCCATTTCCTCGGCCGACAGCAGCCTGGCGTTTGGCATCGAGCCGCGGGTGGCGATGCTTTCGTACTCGTCGGGTACCTCGGGCGCGGGGGCCGAGGTGGAGAAGGTGCGCCGGGCCACCGAGCTGGTGCGCCAGCTGCGCCCCGGCCTGAAGGTGGAGGGCCCCATCCAGTACGATGCGGCCGTGGACCCACTGGTGGGCCGCCAGAAGCTGCCCGACTCCGAAGTAGCTGGTCAGGCCAGCGTCTTCATCTTCCCCGACCTGAACACCGGCAACAACACCTACAAAGCCGTGCAGCGCGAAACCGGGGCCCTGGCCATCGGCCCGGTGCTGCAAGGCCTGAACAAGCCCGTGAACGACTTAAGCCGCGGCTGCACCGTGGACGACGTATTTAATACGGTGGTCATTACGGCGATTCAGAGCCAGCAGGGGTAGTTACGAGGTGGCCTAAGCGCCTATTTGAATAGACCAAAAACGGCCAATCTGCGCTCGGCGTGACGCTCTTTTCAACATGACAAGACAACTCATGAACATCTTCGTCGTCAACTCTGGCAGCAGCTCCCTCAAATACCAGCTCTTTCGCTGGCCCAACGAGCAGCCGCTGTGCAGCGGGTTGGTGGAGCGCATTGGCTCGGCGCAGGCGGAAATCACGCACCGGGTATTTGACGTGCAAGCCCCAGGGCCCCCGGCCGCCGAGCAGCGCTCCACCCTGGCGGTACCCGACTACGAGGCTGGCCTGCGCGAAGTGGTGCGCCTGCTGACGGACGGGCCCGGGGCCGTTATTGGGGCCCCGGCGGAGGTGGACGTGGTAGGGCACCGCGTGGTGCACGGCGGCGAGTTTTTCACCGGGCCAACGCTTGTTAACGCGGGGGTAAAAGCCAAAATCAAGGAGCTGTTTGGGCTGGCCCCGCTGCACAACCCGGCCAACTACCAGGGCATCGAAGTAGCGGAGCGGCTGTTTCCGGGGACCCGGCAGGTGGCGGTGTTCGACACGGCGTTTCACCAGACGCTGCCCGAATATGCGTTTCGCTACGCGCTGCCCACGGCGCTTTACACCGAGCAGCGCATCCGCAAGTACGGCTTCCACGGCACCAGCCATCAGTACGTGGCGGACCAGGCCACCGCTTATTTGCAAAACCCCGACGCCCGGCTCATCACTATCCACCTCGGCAACGGGTGCAGCATGGCGGCGGTGCGCGGCGGCCGGTCGCTGGATACCAGCATGGGCTTCAGCCCGCTCGCCGGCCTGGTGATGGGTACCCGCTCGGGCGACCTCGACCCCTCAGTGCTGCTGCACCTGCTGGGGCCTCTGGGCTACACCGCCGAGCAGGTGGGCACGCTGCTGAACAAGGAAAGCGGCATGCTGGGCCTCGCTGGCGCCAACGACCTGCGCGACGTGGGCCGGGCCCTGGCGGCCGGCGACGCGCGCGCCGCAAGGGCCCTGGACATCTACGCCTACCGCATCCGCCAGTACATCGGGGCCTACGCGGCGGTGCTTAACGGGCTCGATGCCCTCGTGTTCACGGCCGGGGTAGGCGAGAACGATGCCCTGGTACGGGCCCGCGCCTGCCAGGACCTGGAGTTTTTCGGCCTGGAGCTGGACGCGGCCCGCAACGAGGCCCGCACCCCGGGCCTGCGCGACATTAGCCGGCCCTCGTCGCGGGTTCGAATCCTGGTCATTCCCACCAACGAGGAGTTGGAAATTGCCCGGCAGTGCGCCACGTTGTAGCACCGGCGGGCCCATTACCGGGTTTTCTCCAACTCCCCAAAGACGGCGGCCCGGCGTAATTTTGGGCCCCAACGCCACTCCTGGCGACCGTACCACTTACCCCTCGCATGCTTCCCGAATACACCCGCGGCCAGCTGGCCCTGCGCAACGGCCAGGACCGCGACGAGATTTGGGTGGCCTACCAGGGCCGCATCTACGACGTGGGCCGCTCGCGGCTGTGGAAGCGCGGCAACCACTACGAGCACTGGGCCGGCCAAGACCTGACGCCCGAGCTCGACAAAGACGCCCCGCACAACGCCAAGGTGTTTGACAATTTCCCTGTTATTGGCCTGCTGAAATAACTCTCTTTGCGATGATGACCACCGAAGCACCTTCTGAATTCACCAACCTCGAAACGCTGCCCACCGCTGAGCTGCTGGCCGGCATGAACCGCCTCGACCAGACCGTGCCCCAGGCCGTGGCCCGGGCCCTGCCCCAAATTGGGGCCCTGGTGGAAGCCACCGTGGCCCGGCTGCAAGCTGGCGGGCGCTTGTTCTACATCGGGGCGGGCACCAGCGGACGGCTGGGCGTGGTGGACGCCTCGGAGTGCCCGCCCACGTTTGGCGTGCCGGCCGGGCTAGTGGTGGGCATCATGGCCGGGGGCGACGGCGCCATCCGCCAGGCCGTGGAGGGCGCGGAGGATAACGCCACCCAGGCTTGGGTCGATTTGCAGGCCCACGGCGCCAACGCTAAGGACGTGCTGGTGGGTCTGGCCGCCTCGGGCCGCACGCCCTACGTCATCGGGGGCCTGGAAGCGGCGCGTGCGGCGGGCCTGGCCACGGGCTGCATCGTGTGCAACGCCGGCTCGGGCGTGGCAGCGGCGGCAGAGTTTCCGGTGGAAGTGGTGACGGGCCCCGAGTTCATCACCGGCAGCACGCGCCTCAAGGCTGGCACGGCCCAGAAGCTGGCGCTCAACATGCTCACCACGGCCACCTTCATCCGCCTGGGCCGGGTGAAGGGCAACAAGATGGTGGACATGCAGCTCTCCAACGAGAAGCTGGTGGAGCGCGGCCAGCGCATGCTGATGGACGAGCTGGGCATCGGCCAGCCCGAGGCGGCCGCGCTGCTGGCCCGCCACGGCAGCGTGCGGGCCGCGCTGGGGGCCCTGGGCAAGGCCTGAACCCGGGCCGGAACGCGGAAATGCCTGCGCAGCGTTGGAGCAAGGGGGCCGGTTTTAGCCGGCCCGGCGGAACCGAATGCGTCCTGGCGCGTTTCCAACTTGCTTTCTACCCCGCTTTGCCATGCACACCATCGAGCCTTTCTATAACTGGATTGACCAGTATTCGGCCACCGACGACCCTCAATCGCCCCTCTACGGGGCTGAAAATAGCCTGGAGCTTTTCACCAACAACATCTACGGCTACCTCATTCACCCGCAATGGGATAGCATGGAATCGGACACGCTGTTTCTGAAAATCCTGTTCGCCGATTACGAGGACGGTGTGGCCGTTATCGAGTTCATCGGCGAGTGGAACGACGCTATCGAGAACGACGTGATGCACCTCAAGCGCCACATCGTGGACCCGCTCGTGGCCGAGGGCATCCGCAAATTCATCCTCATCGGTGAGAACGTGTTCAACTTCCACGGGGCCGAGGACGACTACTACGCCGAGTGGTTTGAGGACGTGGAGGATGGCTGGGTGGCCGGCATCAACTTCCAGGACCACGTGCAACGCGAAATGCACCAGTACAATGTGGATAACTACGTGAACTTCGGGGGACAACTCGACGACCTGCCCTGGCGCACGTTGGAGCCGCGCCGCCTTTTTGAAGTCGTGGACGGCCTGTTGCAGCGCCGCTTGAATTAGGGCCCCACGGCCGGGCGACCGGTAGCCCCAGCGGGGCGGCCCAGGTGCCAGGGCCCCAATTAATTTATTTGCCCAAACGAAAGGGGGCCCCACATCAGCTGTGCCCCCTTCTGTATATATAAGCAGCCGAAGCTGGGGCCCTAATTCCGGCGGAGCATGTCGGCCACCGCTTCTACCCACTGCGGCTCCGAGTTCAGCGACGGCACCAACTGCCAGTGGCCGCCGCCAGCTTCTTCGAATAATTCCTTGAATTCTTCGCCCACTTCGATGGTCGTTTCCAGGCAGTCGGCCACGAAGGCGGGGCTGAAGGCCAGCACGTTTTTGATGCCTTTGGCGGGAAATTCCTTCAGCACTTCGTCGGTGTAGGGTTGCAGCCAGGGGTCGCGCAGGCGCTTTGCAAGCGGCTCTGGAAGCTGACGGTGTACTGCTCGGGCTTTAGGCCCAGGCCCGCCGCTATTAGGCGCGACGTGGCGAAGCACTGGGCGCGGTAGCAGTACTGGTTCTGGTCGGTGAGGGTATCGCAGCAGCTACCGAAGCGGCAGTAGTTGGTGGGGTCGCCCTTTTTCACGTGGCGCTCCGGAATGCCGTGGTAGCTGAGCACCACGTGGTCGTAGGGCTGCTTGTCCATTTCGGCCCGGCCCCGCGCCACGATGGAGGCGATGAAGCCCGGCTCGGTGGCAAACTGGCTGATGAAGTTGATGCTGGGCACAATCCACCAGTCTTTCACGAGGGCCATCACCTTCTCCTGTACCGAGCCCGTGCTGGCCGAAGCGTACTGCGGAAACAGCGGCAGCACCACGATGCGCTCCACGGCGGCGGCGCGCAGCTCCTCCAGGGCCTTGGCGATGCTCGGCTTCTGGTAGCGCATGCCGAAGGCCACTACGTAGCCGTCGCCCAGCGCTTCCTGCACTTTCGCCTTCAAATCGAGGCCGTGGAAGAGCAGCGGCGAGCCCCGGTCGGTCCACAACTCCTTGTAAATCTTAGCCGATTTAGGGGCCCGGAGCGGCACCACCAACCCCTGGAACAGTGGGTAGCGGATGGCGGCCGGCATGTCCACCACGCGGCCGTCGGTGAGGAACTCGTTGAGGTAGCGGCGCACGTCGCTGGTTTCGGGCGAGTCGGGCGTGCCGAGATTGACCAGCAGGATGCCGATGCGGCGGGCGGTGATGGTGGCGGCGGCCGCGGCTGGCGTCGGCGCAGCAGTAGTTTCAGGAGCGACGGGGTTCATAGGGCAAAGGTCCGAAGGAATAAGAGCAGATTGATTCAAGCAGCCTTGGCCGCAGCGGCCGCGGCCAAGGCTGCCACGGCGGACGCGAGCTGCGCGGCCAGGGCCGCGTCCGTAAGGGCCCCGGCCGCATCGAGCCGGGCCCGCACGAATAGCACGGCGAAAGAAGCCGCCGGTACCACCGCCGCGCCCAGGGCCCCCAGCGTCAGCAGCAGGCCGGCGCGGGCTTTTTCACCGCCCGCTTCCGAGGGCGAGGCGCTGAGTACGCCGGTGGGCTTGCCGTAGAAGCTACCGGCCGAAACCAGCCAATCGAGGGCATTTTTCAGGCTGCCGGGCATGCCGTATGCGTACTCGGGCGTGGCAATCAGCACGGCATCGGCGGCGCGCACCTGCTCGCGGAGGGCCACTACGGCCGGCGCAACGGGGGCTTCAGGAACATCCAAATCCGGGTTGAAAAGCGGTAGGGCGAGAATATCTTCGTAAAACGTTGCGGAGCTTCTGGGCGAAACAGCGACCATGGCGGCACGCAGGAGTTGGCCAACGGCTGAGTCGGGACGGGGGCTGTCGGAAAAAGCGAGAACGTTCATCAGAGCTGGTCGGGCTTTCGAAACCGCTACGCCGGGAGGATGGTTTGGCCGGCGGCGCGTACTTGCCAACGGATTTTATTTTTCATACCCAATGCCTTCGCCCGACACCCTCGCCGCTTCTTCGCTCAACCTGCTGCTGTGGGCCGCCGGCCAGCGCGGCGCCAGCGTACCGGCCTTATGCCAGGCCATCGGGTTCGACCCCACCACTGCCGCCGGGCCCGATGCCCGCGTGCCCCTCGCCACCATCCAGCGGCTGTGGCCTTTGGCAATAGACGCCACCCGCGACCCGCATTTTGACCTGCACATTGGTGGCCTCGTCAACTTTTCGGCCGCTGGCACGCTCGCTTACGTGCTGATGCACACACCCACCCTCGGCGCGGCCATTGCCCAGCTCTGCCGCTACCAGGACGTGGCCTGCCAGGGCGTGCGCACCTTTCAAACGCCGGCCGCGGAGGGGCCCGGGGGCATTTGGCTGAACCTGGAGCTGACCAGCTCCGCCATCGTGCACCCGTGCTACGTGCTGAACTCGGAGCTGTCAATCTACCTCGCGGCGTTTGGTACACTCACCGGCCAGCCCGTGGTGCCCGGGGCCGTGCAACTGGCCTACCCGCGCCCGGCCGATATACAAGCGCACGAGGAAGCTTTTGGCACGGCGGCTTTGGCATTTGATGCGCCGGTAACCCGGGTGTCGTTCGATGCGGCCACCCTGGCGCTGCCGGTGCTGCACGCCAATCCGGCGCTATTCCCGCTGTTCGAGCAGCACACGGCGGCACTGCTGGCCCAACTTCCGGCCCACCAGCCGCCCACGCTGCCAGAACGGGTGCGGGGCGAAATCGTGCGCCAACTCAAGGGCGAGGCCCCCACGCTGGCCGCCGTGGCCGACCGCCTGTGCCTGGGCGTGCGCACCCTCCAACTCAAGCTCAAGGAGGCCGGCCACACCTACCAGCAGCTCCTCGACCACGTGCGCCGCGACCTGGCCCAGAGCCACTTGCGCGAATCCCAGTTGAGCACCACCGACATTGCCTTCCTGCTCGGCTACTCCGAGCCGAGCGTGTTCGTCCGCTCCTTTAAGAAATGGACGGGGCAGACGCCGGGCGCGTTTCGCCGGTAAATTCCCGGTTGCGGTCGACCCAGTACGCCAGCAACACGAACAGCCACAGCACCTGCGCGCCCCAAGCCAGGGCCCCCACGCTGGCCGGCGGCGGGCTGAAAAGGCTAGCCACGTGCGTCAGCACCAGCAGCGCCACCAGCGCCAGTAAGCCGTAGCGGCCGGCGCCGTTGCGGGGCCGGGTGTGCCGGGCGTATTGCCACAGGCCCGCTCCCAGCAGCGCAAATTCCACTACCTGCGTGGCAGCCAGGTGGTTCCACAGGCCCAGGCCCAGCAGCGGCGAGGCCCCCGGGTACAGCGGCAGGTCGGGCACGTGCACCACTAAATCGAGCAGCCAGTGGCTGGGTACCAGCAGGCCCACCAGTAGGGCCCCGCCGGCGTTGCGCCGCAGCAGCCAGTAAGCCAGGCCCAGCAGCAGGCCCGCCACCAGTTCGCCCACCAAGCTGTGGGTGAAGGGGTAGTACACAAAAGCCAGGGCGTTGGCGGCCGTGGCGTGGGGCACGATGCTCACGCGCTCCACGCCCAAAAGCAGCAGCGTGGGCCACACCAAATCGGCGAGTTGCGTGGCGAGGAACAACGTACCTAGCGACACACGGGGCTGAAGGGTCTTGGTGCCGAAGCCGACGCCGAAATGTCCGAGAAACATGGGGTTTTAGGAAAAGAATGTAAAGCAAAGTACTGTAGGAGAACGGAACAAAGGTCCGGGCCCGCCCCGGGGCCCTCGCTGACGATTTCCGTAAATCGGATTGACCAAAAGCGAAATTCGGCGCGTTCACCCCGGCGCTTGCCAGCCGCTTACTTTAGGGCCCCGTAGCATTTGCGCCGCGCAAGCTGTACCTTTGCGCCCTCATTATCAAATCTATCCCTCTGTGAATCCCGAACTTAAGCCCCACCGGGCCGGCTTTGTAAGCATCATCGGCAAGCCCAACGTGGGCAAGTCGACGCTGATGAACGCCCTGGTGGGCGAGCGGCTCAGCATCGTCACCAGCAAGGCCCAGACCACCCGCCACCGCATCCTCGGCATCCTCAACGGGGCCGATTTCCAGCTTATCTACTCTGACACGCCCGGCATCATCCAGCCCAAGTACGAGCTGCACAACGCCATGATGGCCTTCGTGTACTCGTCGCTGGAAGACGCCGACGTGGTACTCTTCGTGACGGACATCTACGAGAAGTACGACGAGGAGCCCGTGGTGGAGCGCCTGCGCAAGATGGTGGATACACCCATTATCCTGCTGGTCAATAAAATAGACCAAGCCGACCAGGCCGCCGTGGAAGCTAAACTGGCCTATTGGCAGGAGCAGCTGCCCAACGCCACCGAGGTACTGCCCATCTCGGCGCTCAACGCCTTCGGCACCGAGCGGGTGCTGGAGTCGGTGCTCGAAAAGCTGCCCGTCCACCCCGAGTATTACCCTAAAGACGAGCTGACCGACAAGCCGGAGCGCTTTTTCGCCGCCGAAATGGTGCGCGAGAAAATCTTCAAGCTATACAAAAAGGAGATTCCTTACAGCTGCGAAGTCACGGTTGAGGAGTTCAAGGAAGAGGAAAACATCATCCACATTCGCGGCGTCATCTACGTGGAGCGCGCCAGCCAGAAGGGCATCGTCATCGGCAAAGGCGGCGAGGCCCTGAAAAAAGTGGGCACCTGGGCCCGCGAGGACATGGAGAAGTTCTTCAACAAAAAAGTGTTCCTCGAAATGCACGTGAAAGTGAACGAGAACTGGCGCACCGACCCCAAGGCCCTGAGCCGGTTCGGGTACCAGTAAGTCATTTAGGTATTTGGGACCTGTTGTCATTGCGAGCGCAACGCAGTGGAGCGCAGCAATCTTTCCTTCAGTTTGCATCCCGAATCTTCTTGGTTGCCGAAAAGCGGGTTAGTGGCAGAGAAGATTGCCGCACTCCACTGCGTTGCGCTCGCAATGACAGACGATTACCAAGCACCAACTATTAAGTACCACACCACCTTCCGACCATCCTTTAATCAAATAACCCCGGGTACTGCCGAAACTGGTCGGGCCGGCGGCTGGGGCCCCCATTTTTATGAGTAATACCATCGCCATTGTGGGGCGGCCCAACGTGGGCAAATCCACCCTATTCAACCGCCTCGTGGGCCAGCGCAAGGCCATCATGGACAACGAGAGCGGCGTGACGCGCGACCGCCACTACGGCCACGGCGACTGGATCGGCAAGAACTTCACCGTGATTGATACCGGCGGCTACGTGCACGGCTCGGACGATATTTTCGAAGGCGAAATTCGCAAGCAGGTGAAACTGGCCATCGACGAGGCCGACGTAGTGCTGTTCATGGTGGACGCCGACGCCGGCGTGCACGGCCTTGACGAAGAATTTGCGCAAGTACTGCGGCCATACTTGGGCAAAAAGCCGATTCTGCTGGTGGCCAACAAGGCCGATACCAACGCCCGGGCCCACGCCAGCGGCGAGTTCTATTCTTTGGGCATGGGTGACGGCGAAATCTTCGCCATCAGCAGCGCCAACGGCCACGGCACGGGCGAGCTGCTCGACGAAGCAGTGAGCTACTTCCCCGAGGCCGGCGAGGAAGAGCCCGACTCGGGCATCCCAAAAATTGCTGTGGTGGGCCGCCCCAACGTGGGCAAGTCCAGCTTCGTGAACCTGCTGCTGGGCACCGACCGCAGCATCGTGACCGACATTGCCGGCACCACGCGCGACGCCATTTCGACCCGCTACAACGTGTTCGGCAACGACTTCATCCTGGTGGACACGGCCGGGTTGCGCCGCAAAGCCAAGGTGAGCGAGGACATCGAGTTCTACGCCAACATGCGCAGCCTGAGGGCCTTGGAGGAGTGCGACGTGTGCGTGGTGCTTATCGACGCCACCCGCGGCATCGAGTCACAGGACGTGAACATCATCGGCCTGGCCGACAAGAACCGCAAGGGCGTCGTGATTCTGGTGAACAAATGGGACCTGGTGGAGAACAAGGAAACCAACACCACCAAGGAGTTCGAGGAGAAAATCTACTCCAAGCTGGCTCCTATTGCCTACCCGCCCATCGTGTTCATCTCGGTGCTCACCAAGCAGCGCGTGCACAAGGCCATCGAGACGGCCGTGCAGGTGTTCGAAAACAAGCGCCGCAAAATCCCAACCTCGCAGCTCAACGACGTGATGCTGAAGGAGATTGAGCGCTACCCGCCGCCAGCCCTCAAGGGCAAACTGGTGCGCATCAAGTACGTGACGCAGCTGCCCACGCACAACCCGGTGTTTGCCTTCTTCTGCAACCTGCCGCAGTACGTGCAGGACAGCTACGCCCGCTACCTGGAGAACCGGATGCGCGAGCACTTCGACTTCAAGGGCGTACCGATTGGCATTGTGTTCCGCAAGAAATAATTTTTTCTATACCGGAGGTTACCTTTTGGGCCCCGGGGTATAAAGCGTCGAATTTGGCACTTGGCTTGGCCAACTGCTGAGTTCATCAACCCAAAATTTCACCCTTACCTAACTTTCTTTCAAGATGAAAAAATTCCTGTTCCTCGCCCTGGCTGCCGGTTCGCTCTCGTTCACCGCTTGCGACAGCAAAAAAGAAGATAATATGGAAGCCCAAGGCGACGCCATCAAGGACGCCGGCGAAACTAAAGCTGACGCCATGGAGAACAAGGCTGATGCCGTTCGTGACTCGGCTGATGCCAAAGGCGAAGCTGTAGGCGACCAGGCCGACAAAATGGACCCGGCCGGTACCACCACCACCACCACCGAGGTGAAAAAGTAATTTCGGTTCACACCGGAATTAAAAAAGGCCGCTTCCTTCGGGGAGCGGCCTTTTTTGGGTTTATTATTTCCATTTACAGCGCCTCCCCCAGCGTCCCATCCAGCGCCTGGCGCATGGCTGCGGCGTAGGCGGGCGTCAGCAATTCCTCGGCGTAGGCGGGATAGGCAGCCACGGCCGCCTCGGTGAGCGACGGCATGAATAAGCTGCGCGCTTCGGCGTCGAGCGTTGCCAGGCGCAGCGGCAGCAGCACCCGCTTGGGCCCCGGGGCCCCGGTGAACTGAGCATCGAGGTAGCGCACCTGCTCGGCGTCGGCATCGACGAGCAACTCCGACACCGTGCCCAGGACCGTGCCGCTGGCGCCGCGCACAGCCCAGCCGCGCACGTCGGGGTGGCCATCGGCTACTTCAAAATCGGGTAAATCGCGCAGGCGGCGCAGGCTCATTCTGGGTTCCATAAGAAAAATCAGGAAGCGGGCGGCGTGTTTTCAGCTTGCAACAGGGCCCCCACGGCTTGCAAAAAGGCGTGGTTCTGCTGCTGCTCATCGGCGGTATCATCGCGGCCCGACAGTTGCCCGGCCTGCTGCACCAGGCGCGCGGACTCGTCGCCGAGGGCCGGGTACGCGCGCTGCTGCACGGCGCGGAGCAGGTTGGCGGCCGCCACGAGGCCTGGGCGCAGGCTGGCATGCGCGTCGCCATCGGCCAGGCGGGCGGTGGCGCTGGTCAGGTTGTCGCGCTGCTCGCGCACCGTGGGGTCGTCGCGCAGGTCGGCACGGTCGGCCAACGCCGAGAGTTGTGGCACCAGCAGCAGCAGGTGGCCCCGGGTGGTACTCGAATCGGGCGCGGCGGCGGGGCCAGTGGCCGTGGTATCGGGCCCCAGCGAATCGGCGGGTGCAGCCGGGATTGGCGCGGTGGGCGCTTCGGTGGCCGGCGGGGCGGGCTCGTCGGCTGGTGCGGGGCGTAGGTACCAGTACGCGCCCAGCGTGAGGGCCAGGGCGGCCAGGGCCACCAGCAGCCAAGGGCTCAGCGGTTTTTTCTTGCGTTGAATAGGAATTTCGGCCACGGCAGCGGGAAGGTCGGGGGAGGATTGCGAGACCTTCAACGCAAAAAAACGCAAACCAGCCGAGTAGGTCGCGCTGCTACCACCAGGGCGGGGCCCCATCCTGCCCCAGCAGCAAGCAAAAAGGGCGAATTTTCACGCCCTTAGCAACCGGCCAGCAGTACCTTATAAGTAAGTATGTGGGGCCCCAGGGGAAAAACGATACCACCGCCGCATCGCAGGCGGCGGCTCCGGTTGCGGCCCGCGACACAGCTGGCAAGCGCAGTGCCGGCCACGCCAGGCAATGGGGACCAACGGGTAGTAGCCCCGGGGCCCCAATGGGCACGCAAATTCCGTTGTTCCTCTATATTGCCGGCTGGCCGCCACTTGCGGCCCGGCTTTCTACCCGCCATGCCCACTCCTACCGAGCGCCTCCTGGCCGACCTGCAGGCCCGGGGCCTGCTACTGCCCGCCCAGGCCACCGCCCTAGCCGATTACGAGCGCCAGCGCCCTTTTTCGCTTTACTACGAGCTGCGGGCCCTGCTGTACCTCGGCGTCACGCTGCTCAGCGGGGGCCTGGGCGTGCTTGTTTACCAGAATATTGAGCACATTGGGCACGGGGTGGTGGTGGCCGGCATGGCGGCCCTCACGGCGGCCTGCCTGGGCTACGCGGCCCGGCACCGGCCGGCGTTTACCTAGACCCAGGCCCCTAGCCCGGGCCTGTTGCCCGAGTACCTGCTGCTGCTCGGTTGCCTGCTGTTTCTAGCGCTGGAGGGCTACTTGCAGGCCCAATACCAGCTATTTGGCACCCGCTACGGACTGGCGGCGGCCTTGCCCGCGGCGCTGTTTTTTGGCATCGCCTACGGGTTCGACCACCGGGGCGTGCTTTCGCTGGCCATCACGGCGCTGGCCTTGTGGGTGGGCGTGAGCGCCGCCCCGCTCGCCGCCTTCACCAACAGCGATTTTGCGGCCGCGGCCCTAAGCACGCCGGCCGTATTGCTGGGCCTGGCGCTGCTGGCCGTGGGGCTGTGGTCGGACGTGACGCGGCACAAGGCCCATTTTGCGTTTGCCTACGTGTCGCTGGGCGGCAACCTGGCCCTCTTTGCCCTCACCGCCAGCCTGTTCTCATCTTACGGACTGCCCCACGCCGGGGCCCCGCCGCTGCTGCTAGCCGTGTGTGCCAGCCTCATCTGGTACGCCCGCCGCAGCCAGTCGTACCTGTTTTTGCTGATGGGTGCGGTGTTCGGCTACATCGGGGTCACGTACCTGCTATTTGAAGTATTGGGGTCGGAAATTGGCTTTTTACTGGGCACACTGTATTTCCCGGCCAGTGCCATCGGCGTGGCGCTGCTACTTATTAATATGAAGCGCTTTCTGAACATTTCGCCCAAGCCATGAGCTTCAAAGCCTACCCTACCGCTTGGGCCCTGCACGAAGCCGTGCGGGCCGCCACCACGCGCTGGCACTAGCAGCACCTGCTCACCGATGCCCAGCAAATTGCGATTGAAGCCGCGTACCCGCTCGATTTTTTTCGGCTGGGCTGGCTGTTGCGCCTGGTGCTGTTCATTTTCATGGGCATTGGCTGCGCCACCGCCACGGGCTTTGTGCTGATGCTAATGGGTCTCCACAACAGCCAGTTTGACATTGCCATCGGTAGCATCGTATGCGTCGCCGGGAGCCTGGCAACCCTGGAGCTAACCATCAAAAACTCCAAACCCTACCATGCCGGCTACGATAACGCGCTGCTGTACGCCGCGTTGCTGGCCCTGTTGGTACTGGGGGCCGACGGGCTACAAGGCATTTTTGGGGGCCCGGATTTTGATAGCATTGCTGATCCGCGGCTGCGGCCACTACTGTTATTCGCCGGGGCCCTATTGGCCGCCGCCACGGTGCACTACGCCGACCGGGGCACGGCCGCGGCGGGCTTTATGACCGGCTTGCTGCTCATTGCCAACCTGGTGCTGCCGCTCGCGTTGGGAAGGGCCCTGCTCCCGTTTCTGCTGATGCTGGCCGCCGCTGGCACCGGCTGGCTGCTGCGCCGACTGGCCCAGCGGCCCGACTATTTTTACTACCGCACTTGCCTGCAAACCGTGAAAGCGCTGGCGCTGGCCGTTTTTTATCTGGGCGGCAACTACCTGGTGGTACGCGAAGGTAACGCCGCCGTGGGCCACCTACCCTTCGCCCCGCAAATTCCCTTCGCCCCGCTTTTCTACGCTTTCACTGCCCTCATCCCGTTGGCCTACCTGTACTACGGCCTGCGCCGCCACGACCGTTTGGTGCTGGTAATGGGCTTATTAGCCGTAACGTTTTCCGTGTTCACGCTGCGCTACTACCGCACACTGCTGCCTCCGGCCGTGGCCGCCACCCTCGCCGGGGCCCTGCTGCTGGCCGTGGCGGCCGCCGCACTCCGCTATCTGCGCACCCCGCGCCACGGCCTCACCGCGGCCCCCTACGAGGAAGCTACCCCACTGTTCAATCTGGAGTCGCTCGTCGTGGCCCAGTACAACGTGCCGGGCCACGCCCCCGCGGCCGGCTTCGAGTTCGGGGGCGGCGACTCGGGTGGCGGCGGGGCCACCGGGCAATTTTGACCGTTACGCGCCCACCGGCTGGTACAGCTTAGCCAGGTGCTCCACGGCGTAGTCCACCTCGTCGGCGGTATTCATTTTGCTAATTGAGAAGCGCACCGTGGCCCGGTCAGGGTTGGTGCCCAGGGCCTCCAGCACGTGCGAGCCGGCCTGGGCCCCACTCGTGCAAGCCGAACCACCAGAAGCGGCTATCTTACTAATATCAAGGTTAAAGAGCAGCATTTCGCTGATGGCCGACGGTGGCAGGCTCACGCTGAGCACCGTGTAGAGGCTGCAATTAGGATCGGCCGAGCAGCCGTTGAACTGCACGTCGGCCACTTGGGCCCGCAGCTGCTCAATGAAGCGGTTTTTCAGCCCTTGTACGTGGGCACGGTGGGCCCCCATATCGCGGTAAGCAATTTCCAGGGCCTTGGCCAGGCCCACAATGCCGTACACGTTTTCGGTGCCCGCCCGCACGTTGCGCTCCTGCGAGCCCCCGTGGATGAACGGCACCGACTGCGTGCCCGGCCGGGTGTACAAGAAGCCTACCCCTTTGGGCCCGTGGAACTTATGCGCCGAGCCCACCAGAAAATGGTTTTGCAGCGCCTGCACGTTGTGCCGGTAGTGGCCCATCGTCTGCACCGTATCAGTATGGAAAACGGCGTCGTGCCCGGCGCATAGGGCCCCCAAAGCTTCAACATCGTTCAGGTTGCCGATTTCATTGTTGCCATGCATTAGGCTCACCAGGCTGCGCGGGTGCGTGGCCAGCAGTTCGTCGAGGTGGGCCAGATCGAGGCGGCCCTGGGCGTCGTGGCGCACGTAACTCAGCTCAACGTCGCCGGCTTTGGCCAGGGCTTGCATCGGGTGCAGCACCGCGTGGTGCTCCAGCCGCGACGTGACGGCGTGGCGCAACCCCAGGGCCCGCACGCTGCCAAAAATGGCCGCGTTGTCGGCCTCAGTGCCACCGCTGGTGAAGGATATTTCGGCCGGCGCCGCCCCAAGCAAGTGGGCCACCGTTTTGCGCGCGTTTTCGATGGCGGCGCGCACCTGGCGCCCCGGCCCATGCAAGCTGCTGGGGTTGCCATAATGCTGGCTCAGAAAAGGCAGCATGGCCTCCAGCACCTCGGGGTCAAGGGGCGTGGTAGCGGCATTGTCGAAATAAGCGTGCATGAGCAAAACCGTTATTTATGAGTAACTAATAATGGATGAGCGGCGGCTGGCAACCCGCCCTGGGGCCCCGTTGCCGGCCGCCGCCCACTCGTTACTAATTGGTTATTTTAAGCCTTCACGGCAATAATTTCCTTAATGTCAGCAATAATTTTCTGAGCCAAATGGTCGGCCGTGCTGCTCGATTCTGACTCCGCGTAAATGCGGATGATGGGCTCGGTGTTTGATTTACGCAGGTGCACCCATTCCTTGTCAAACTCGATTTTCACGCCGTCGATGGTGTTCACCGGCTGTTTAGCGTAGCGCTTTTCCATTTGCACCAACACCTCATCGGTGTCAATTTCCGGAGTCAGCTCAATCTTGTTCTTGGAGATAAAATAGCTTGGGTACGAGGCCCGTAGCCGCGACGTGGTGAGACCCGATTTTGCCAAGTGCGTCAGGAATAATGCAATGCCCACCAGTGCGTCGCGCCCGTAGTGTAGCTCAGGGTAAATAATGCCGCCGTTGCCTTCGCCGCCAATTACGGCGCCGTTCTCCTTCATTTTGGTTACTACGTTCACCTCGCCTACGGCGGCGGCGGCGTACTGGCCCCCGTGCCGCTCGGTCACGTCGCGCAGGGCGCGGGTGCTGCTCAGGTTGCTCACGGTATTGCCGCCGCCCAGGGCCCCCAGCACGTAGTCGGCCACGGCTACCAAGGTATATTCTTCGCCAAACATCTCGCCATTTTCGCTCACCAGGGCCAAGCGGTCCACGTCAGGGTCTACTACGATGCCGAGGTCGAACGAGCCTTTTTCCAACACTTTGGCGATGTCGCGCAGGTGCTCGGGCAGCGGCTCGGGGTTGTGGGCAAAGTCGCCGGTGGGCTCACAATGCAACTTCTCCACCACCGTCACGCCCAGGGCCTCCAGCAGCTGCGGCACGGCAAAGCCGCCCGATGAATTCACCGCATCCACCACCACCCGGAAGTTCCGGGCCCGCACGGCTTCCACATCCACCAGCGGCAGCGCCACCACGGCCGCAATGTGCCGGGCCAGGAAATCATCGTCAGTCGTGTACTGCCCCAGCTTGCCAATAGGCGCAAACTCAAATTCCTCACGCTCAGCCAAAGCCAGTACTTGCTGCCCGGCGGCGTCAGACAAGAACTCGCCATCGGCGTTGAGCAGCTTCAGTGCGTTCCATTGCTTGGGGTTGTGCGAGGCAGTGAGGATGATGCCGCCGGCCGCCCGCTTGGCAGTAACCGCCATTTCCACGGTGGGCGTGGTGCTCAGGCCCAGGTCTACCACGTCGAGGCCCAGGCCTTGCAGAGTAGCGGCCACGAGCTGGCTCACTACGGGCCCCGAAATACGGGCGTCGCGGCCGATGACGACCGTGCGCGCCGCCGTAGACTGCGCCATTACCCAAGTGCCATAGGCAGCGGCGTATTTCACTACATCGAGGGGAGTAAGGCCTTGGCCGACCGGCCCGCCGATGGTGCCGCGGATGCCAGAGATAGATTTAATGAGAGTCACTGAACTAGGAATATAAAGGGGGGCAAAAATACGCAACCGCGCCGGGTTAAGTCCGGTTCGGTCTATCTTTGAAACGATGGAAAACCACCCGCCTGCCCCCGGGGCCCTGCCGGGGCCCACCCGCCGCCCGGCCCAGTTGGCGGCTTTTGGTCGCTTGCTCGACGTACTCGACCGCCTGCGCACCGAATGCCCCTGGGATAAAAAACAGACGTTGCAGAGCCTACGCCACCTCACCATCGAGGAAACGTACGAAATCAGCGACGCCATTTTGCGCGACGACTTACCCGATTTGAAGAAGGAGTTGGGCGACGTGATGCTGCACTTGTTGTTCTACGCCCGCATTGCCGCCGAGCAAGAAGCCTTCGACATTGCCGACGTGCTCAACGCTCAGTGCGAGAAGCTCATTTTCCGTCACCCACACATTTACGGCGACGTGCAGGCAGACGATGAGGCCACCGTGAAGCGTAATTGGGAGCAGCTCAAGCTCCAAGAGAAGGGCAATGCTGGCGTGCTGAGCGGCGTACCCGTGTCGCTGCCCGCCCTCGTAAAGGCCATGCGCATTCAGGAAAAAGCGCGCGGCGCCGGCTTCGATTGGGACAATCCGGCCCAGGTGTGGGCCAAAGTGCAAGAGGAGCTGGGCGAGTTTGGGGACGAGTATGGGCACGGGCAGCCCGACAAAATGCAGGCCGAGCGCGCTACTGATGAATTTGGTGACCTTTTATTTTCACTTGTCAACTTTGCCCGCTTCGCCGGCATCAATCCCGAGGAGGCGTTGGAGCGCACCAACCGCAAGTTTATCAGTCGCTTTCAGCACCTTGAAGGTGCTACCGCAGCTGATGGCCACCGCCTCGCTGATTTGTCTTTAACCCAGATGAACGAGTACTGGGAAGCAGCAAAACGCCAGTTGGCGGCCCCCATTATTGCTTCTTCCGCAAAAAAATAGCTTTCTTGCACACCTCAACCACCTGTTGCAAGGCTGCCCAAACGGTTTTTTCTTTGGCTGCCCCAAAGATTTTGGTTAGGTTTGTCCAGCTGAATTATCGTTTGACTTTCTTTCAGCGCCAGTTCTTTCTCTTCTTCAACCTCGTTTTTGGGCACCCAACCCATAGCACCACATAAGCAAGGCCACTTTTGTTTTCTTGTTTCACTTGCCTTAGCTTTTTCACTTTTTTTCTTTAATTTTTACCTCTTCCCAACCCCCCAACCCAAACCTTTCGGAATAATGGAACAGAAAAATGCCCTCAACACGAGCCCCCGGCCCAACACCCCGGCCGCTCCTAAGGCTGCGGCCGCCGAGAAAAGCAGCGGGGGTGCCTCGCTGTTCTCCGTCATCGCAATCATCCTGTGCTTCGTCGTTGCCTACGTCGTTTTCAAATTTGTCCTCGGTAGCGGCAGCAATTTCCAAGGCGGCGTCAACACCAACGCGCCCCTCCCGGGCAACATGCTGGGTACGGTATACAGCGGCGGTAACATTGTGCCAATCCTGATTACGTTGTTCCTGTGCGTTATCACTTTCTCGATTGAGCGTCTGCTCACCATTTCGCGTGCCAAGGGCTCCCAGAGCATCGAAGGTTTCGTACGCAGCGTTCGTCAGAAGCTGAACGCTAACGATATCAACGGGGCCATTGCCGCTTGCGACCAGCAGAAAGGTTCCGTAGCCAACGTGGTGAAATCTGGCTTGTTGAAATACAAGGAGATGACGACCGAGCGCGGCATGAACAACGACCAGAAGGTGTTGGCCATCCAGAAAGAAATCGAGGAAACTACTGCCCTCGAATTGCCCATGCTGGAGAAAAACCTGGTAATTATCTCCACGATTGCTTCGGTTGCCACACTGGTAGGCTTGCTCGGCACGGTGTTCGGTATGATCAGCGCCTTCTCGGCCCTTGCTCAAGCCGGTTCACCTGACGCTGTGAAGCTAGCCAACGGTATCTCGGAAGCTTTGATCAACACGGCTTTCGGCATCGGCACCTCGGCCCTGGCTATCATTGCCTACAACTACTTCACCAGCAAGATTGACGAGTTGACCTACAGCATTGATGAAGCCGGCTTCAGCATCGTGCAAACCTTCGGCCAGCACACCACAACCCAGACGGCCAACGTCTAAGTTGTTGTCATTCACCGACGCACTAAAACATAGGGAATGCCGTTTACTACGGCATTCCTTTTTTAACCCCACCGCACAATGCCTAAAGTAAAACCGCACCGCACCTCGCCGTCGCTAGACATGACGCCGATGGTGGACTTGGCTTTTCTGTTGGTGACGTTCTTCATGCTGACGACTAAGTTTTCGCCTGAAGAAACCGTCGTGGTAGACACTCCTTCGTCAACGTCGGACATCAAACTGCCGGAGAGCAACGTTATTACGCTGACGATAGACAAGAACAAGCGCGTGTTCTTCGGCGTAGACGACGATAAAACAAAGGTTGCTATGTTGCAAAAGGTTGGCGCTAAATACGGCGTAACCTTTGATGCTGCCCAGACCCGGGCCTTTGGCAACATGACCAACTTCGGGGTTCCCATCGGCCAGTTGGGCTCGCTGCTGAGCATGGACTCTGACGGCCGCAAGGCAGTTGCTAAGTCCGAGCCCGGCATCCCCATGGATTCGCTTAACAATCAGCTTATTGACTGGGTTTTGGAGGCGCGTAAAGCAAACCTGACGCTTTTCAAAAAGCCGACGTACATCGCCATTAAAGGCGATGGTGATGCCGATGTACCGACGGTGCAGCAGGTAATCAAGGTGCTGCAAGAGAAGGATATTAACCGCTTCAACCTCATTACTGACTTGGAGAACAAGCCGGTGGTGGCTAAGTAAGGCGGTTTACCCAGTAACCCACCCACTAGTATCTAACTAGAAACCATGGCAGAAATACAAGGAAAAGCCGATTCCGGTGGCAAAGGAGGGAAAAAGCGGGCCAAAAAAATGTCGACCAAAATCGACATGACACCGATGGTGGACTTGGCTTTTTTGCTTCTCACTTTCTTTATGCTCACCACCACGTTTGCTAAACCCAACGTGATGCAGTTGACAATGCCAGTGAAGGAGAAAAACGAAGATGAGCAAACTAAGCTCAAAGAATCGGAAGCATTCACCATCATCATGGGCGAGAATAACAAGGTGTATTATTACGCCGGTATGAACTCTGCCGAAGCTCCTGCTGAAGTAAAGGTTACCAACTACGGCGCCAATGGCATCCGCCAGGTTATCCTGGATCGACAGCGGGTACAGCCCAAAACGGTAATTCTCATCAAGCCTGACGATAAAGCCGTGTATAAAAACATGGTTGATATCCTCGACGAGATGAACATCACCAATCAGAAGAAATACGCATTGGTGGCCGTCGCCAAGTCCGACCAAGAACTTATTAAGAAATCCGGGCTATGATGAACTCCGCACAAATCGCCCAGTCCAGCTTAGACGACATCGTATTTGAGGGCCGCAACAAAAATTACGGTGCCTACGTGTTGCGCCAGATATATGGCCGCAACGTTACTCGGTCGTTGATCATTGCGACGGCACTGTTTGCGTTATTGATAGCGTTCCCGCTCATCGCGCAGTACATCAAAAGCCGTCAGCCAAAGGAGGACGTTAAGAAAAACCTCACGGAGAACGTGCTAATGGACGCTCCGCCGCTGGACGACACCAAGCCACCGCCCCCCAAGCTTACCACCATTAAGTTCACCCCCCCGGTGATCAAGAAGGACAATGAAGTGAAGCAGGAGGAAGTGCCGGACCAGGAGGAATTGAAAGAGAAAACTGTCGCTACAGTAACCGTTAAAGGCAATACTGATGTGCAGGACCTATCTGAACTCTCAGGAGACGGTGATAAGGTGGTAGCTGAAGTAGTGGACACTAAGGTGTACCAGTACGTAGAGCAAATGCCGCAGCTTCCGGGTGGCGGTGGCAACGCTGCCATCGTGGCCGCCATCCAGAAGAATACCAAATACCCGCGCATGGCCCAGAACAACGGGGTTGAAGGCCGGATCTTTGTAAGCTTCACGGTGAACGCCGAGGGTGACGTTTCGGATGTGAAAGTGGTGAAAGGCCTAGGCTCCGGCTTGGACGAAGAGACGATTCGGGCGGTAAAAACCCTACCCAAATTCATCCCGGGCAAGCAGAACGGCCGAGCCGTGAGCGTATCCTTCACGGTGCCAATTACCTTTAAAATCCAGTAGATTTTGTTAGAGCTTGTGCTCGCAGCATTTTGTAAAACCCCGGACGGAGCCATGGCCCGGCCGGGGTTTTTGCATATTATGGAAGTCACCGGATGAATTTTAAGGGCCCTGCAATGATTTATAATAGTAATTTTTGATTTCTTTGCACGTTGGTCAGTCAGCGTATGAGGAATGAACCGAACCTTTTGGCGAGACAGAACGGTTTTAGCTGATTCCAACCCGGCTTTTGGGGCCGTTTCCAATTTGCTCGATGATTAACACTTCCACCACTGAAGAGCGCCTCGGACAGAAGCCGCGCCACATTGTGCGCTACTTCATGCTATTCATGTCATTGGTGTACATGGGAATGGGGGCCTGGCTGGCCTGGACGGTGAGCCAACCAGCTAATCCCGTGACCATGCACTTTTCCCAAATTGGCCTAACAGGCAACCGCTTGCGACTGCTGGGGCTGGTTTTCATCATTTACGGCTTGGTACGCTTTGTGCGTAGCTACCGTGTCAACTTCCGCTCTTCCTCTATTCCTGATTCTGATGATTTTTCCAACCGCTAAGCCTGCTTTCTTCCTTACCGTGCTGGCTGGCGGCTGGCTATTGATGGCCGGCTGCCAATCAAACAGCGAAAACGGCGCCACCGATACTGCCGTCAGCGGCAATGTATTAGTGGGGGTTGATGAGACGTTTGCACCCATCCTACAGGCGCAGGTCGACACGTTTGGTAAGTTGTATCCGGATGCGCACGTCAAAATGCAGTTTGAGCCGGAGGAAAATGTGATGGTGGACTTGCTGAATGATAAAATAAAAGTGGCAGTGGTTGCCCGCGAACTGAATGCGGAGGAGATTGCCTCTTTTGCCAAACAAACTATCGTTCCCCGTACCACGCGCATCGGCATTGATGGCCTAGCCATCGTTTTGCATCCATCCAATCCGGATTCAATGCTAACAATTAATCAGCTACGTGACATTTTCACCGGCAAGAGCACGACTTGGAGTCAGATCAGCAACCAGAAAAAGCTGGGCGACATCAATATTGTATTCGATGCCAGTCGCAGTAGCACTGCTCGCTTCATGCGCGACTCGCTTACCAAAGGGACCCCACTGACCACGCGGGTGTTCGCGGCTTCTTCCAATCCAGCTTTGCTCGATTACGTATCGAATCATCCGAATGCAATTGGTGTAGTAGGGGTGAATTGGATATCCGACCACGACGATCCGGCGGCCATGAAGTTTCTGCAAAAGGTGCACGTGGCCAGCATTACGGCCCGGCCCAATCCGCAGCCCGACGATTTCATCCAGCCATATCAAGTCAACTTAGCCCAGAAGACACCGGAACAATTAGCCAAGTACCCCGAGCTGCAGAACTATCCTTTGCGCCGCAACCTGTACATCATCAACCGGGAAGCACGCAGTGGCTTGGGCAGCGGTTTTGCTGCATTTGTAGCGGGTAAAAACGGCCAGCTGATATTTCAAAAATCTGGGTTGTTGCCCGCCCAGATGCAAGCGCGGGTGGTGACTACTCCCAAACGTTAGTCGCTGTTTTGCGTAAAATTTATTAACTCTTCTTTTTTCACCATCCCTCCCCCAATGAGTTTCAAGCCCTGGAAACAGCCCCTGCTCGCTGCCGCCGCTTTGGTAGCCGGTACTACGGCGGCCACCGCCCAAACCAACAATGTGCAAACCTTAATTCAGCACGAGCGCTTCAATGAGGCCAAGGCCGCGCTGGGCCAAGGTAGCACGCCGGAGAATGCTTTCGAACTAGGCCGCATCTATCAGCTTCGGGACATGCCTGATTCGGCGGCTTTCTTCTTCAACAAAGCCAGTGGCAGTTCGCCTTTTGGCCAGGTGGCTGCTGGCCGTGCTTTGCTGGCCAAAGGCCAGATAGCCCCGGCTGATGCGCAATTTGACGCAGCGGCAAAGGCTACCAAGAACAAAGACGCCAAGGTGCTGACCATGATTGCTCAGGCTTACGCTGAGACGTCTGATGTAAAGAACGTTGACAAAGCCGTGACGTTTGTTAACAGCGCTCAGACCGCGAATAAGGGCAAAGTAGACCCGGCTCTAATGTTGGCTCGGGGCCAAATGTATATGAACACCGAGCAGGGCGGTGGCGAAGCTATGAACAGCTTTGACCAGGCAATTGCGGCTAACCCCAGCTACGCGCCGGCCTACTACGAGAAAGGTGTGCTGGACGTGCGCGCTCGTAACTACAACGAGGCCCGTACGAACCTCAACAAAGCCGTTGAGCTGGACCCGAGCTACGCGCCTGCCTACCGCGAGTTGGCCGACATGTATTACTACGCTGGCCAGTACGATCAGGCGCTGAGCACGTTCCAGAAATACGTAGGCCTGTCGGAGAAATCTCCGCGCACCGATGCGCAATACGCTTCCTTCCTGTACCTGACGAAGAAGTACCCAGAGGCACTCACGGCGGTGAATACGTCGCTGCAGAACGACCCGACTAACCTCACCATGAATCGCTTGAAGGCGTACTTGCTGTACGAAACCAACGATTACGCAGGAGCGGCCACGGCCATGGATTCGTATATGAAAATGGTACCTGCCGGTAAGGTTCTCCCCGAAGACTACTCTTACCAGGGCCGTATTCTGGCGCGGGCGGGCCGGCCGGATGAGGGCATCGCCGTGCTGCAAAAAGCCATTACGGCAACGACTGATGCCGAGAAGAAAGCTGACTTGCAAGATGCTTTGGCAACGGCCTACACCAGCAAGAAGGATTACGCTGCGGCCATTGGTATCTATAAGTCGAAAATTGCCGCTGCCACCGACAAGAGTGACTTGACAGATGTATTCCGCTTGGCCTCGGCGTATGACAACGCCAAGAAGTACACCGAAGCGGACAGCGTGTACAACGTTATCCTGACGGCTAAGCCGACTTACGGCCCCGGCTTCTTGGCTCGGGCCCGCACGAATAACAACTTGGACCCTGATTCGAAGAAAGGATTGGCCAAGCCGTATTACGAGAATTACGTTGAGCTGTCAAAAGCGGAAGGTGCTGATCCGGCTAAATTCCGCAGTGGCTTGATCGAATCGAACTACTACCTCGGGGTATACACGCTACAAGTGAAGGATGACAAGGCTGGCGCAAGTGCTTATTTCCAGAAAGTACTGGAAATTGACCCAGCCAACAAAGAGGCTAAAAATGCACTGGACATCATTAATGCCAAGCCCCGGCCTACGACCACAAGGAAGACCACTACCGTCAAGAAGAAGTAGTCTTCAGGTTAGGTAAAAGGTAAAGGGGCCCCGGTGCAACAATGCGCCGGGGCCCCTTTTGCTTGCGCAACGCGTAGCTATTACTGGGCAGCGTATCCCTCCCATTTGGCTAGTGCAGCGGCAAAATCGGCGGGCAACTCTGCTTCAAAGAATAATTCCTCGTTTGTGGTAGGTTGCACAAAACCCAGCGACTGGGCGTGCAAAGCCTGCCGGGGCAGCAGCTGAAAGGTATTCTCCACAAAGGCGCGGTAGCTGGCCGTGTTGGGGCCCACCCGGATGCGGTTGCCGCCGTAGGTGGCATCATTGAAGAGCGGGTGGCCCAGGTACTGCATGTGGGCCCTGATCTGATGAGTGCGGCCAGTTTCGAGCACGCAACTGATGAGTGTAACGGGACCGTAGCTGCGCAACACTTCGTAGTGCGTAACAGCCGCCTTACCCTGCTCGCCACCGGGGTACACTGCCTGCACCTTGCGGTCGCGTATGCTACGCCCAATGTGTCCCTGCACAGTGCCTTTAGCCTCCTTGGGTGTGCCCCACACAAGGGCTACATAGCGCCGCCGAATGGTGTGGTGGAAGAATTGCAGCGACAGGTGCGTCATGGCAAATTCCGTTTTGCCAATCACCAACAGCCCCGAAGTATCTTTATCGATGCGGTGCACTAGGCCCGGGCGAATCTCACCGTTGCGGCCCGTGGGCAGGTTGGCCAAGTGGTGGGCTAGGCCATTAACGAGCGTACCCTGCCAGTGCCCAAAGGCCGGATGCACCACCATGCCAGGCGGCTTATTTACGATGAGCAGGTCGGCATCTTCGTAAGGAATGTCTAGGTCCATGGGCTCGGGCACGACGTTGCCCGTGCGCGGCGGCTCAGGCAGCGTCACGGTGATGGTGTCCAGCGGCTTGATGCGGTAGTTGGGCTTTACCACCTGGCCGTTCACGTGCACGGCTTCGGCCCGAATGGCTTCTTGCACTTTGTTGCGTGAAGTGTTACCCAGGCGGTGCAGCAAGAACTTATCAATGCGCAGCAGCTCCTGGCCACGGTCCACTACAATGCGGTGGTGCTCGTACAACTCGTCGCCGCCTTCGGCATCGTCGGCATCAATCTCGGGGCCCTGTTCGGCTTCGCTCATGGTAACAGAAAAATGTGTCAACAAAAAGGCCAGGGCTTACGCCCTGGCCTTTTGCGTTTGCAAGCGCGAGTTGCTTACTTCTTGCTTTTAGTTTTGGTTTTGGTTGCGGCGGGAGCAGCCACAGGGGCAGCCGGCGTAGTTATAACGCCCGTGGTTGGGCCTGCTTTCAGCGGGGCCGGAGCGGTAGGCGTGATGCCCATTTTCTTCAGCACAATTTCCGAGATGTCGCCTTCTTTGGGGCCGTGCAGCAAGGTCGGGGTATCACCGTCCGAATTTAGCACGTAAGTGTAGCCGTTCTCAGTAGCCACGTCATCAATCGTCTTTTGCAGCTTGTCGAGGGCCGGACGCAGCAAGCTTTGCTGCTTCTGCTGCAACGACTGCTCGGCGCTGCGCTGGAACTCCTGGATGGACTGCTGCAAACCGGTTAGCTCTTTTTCTTTGTCGGCCTTCACCACATCGGTCATCGTGTTGGCGCTCTTCTGGTAAGCATCCAGCTTACCTTGGTACTCAGTGTACTTGCTCTTCATCTGAGCCGCCAACTGTTCGTTGTAGGTTTTCAGGCTCGACTCGATTTGCTTACTCTCGGGCATCTGGCTCAGCACGTACTGCACGCTGGTGTAACCAATTTTCAGTGGGGCCTGGGCTTGGGCAGCGTTAGCGCCCAGGGTGCCGGCGGTGAGCAGAGCGGCGGCCAACGTCAAGCGGAGGGTTTTCACGGGATTCATCAAGGGAAAATTTTCAGAGAAAGTGTAGATACAAAGGTAGTTATTTTGGGCTCTTCCTCACCGCACGGCTAGGCTTGGCCTTAACGGGCAGATCGGGAGTGCCCGAATCTGATTCGAACGCCGGGTCGGTAGGCGCTGTTTTAGGCGGCGTCACCGTCTTCACGGGGCCTTTGGTACCGGGCTGGTTGCGGTCTTCAGCAGCCAAGCCCAGTTCCTCCAGTACAAATTCGGTGTAGTCGTATGTAGGGTTGGTGTACAGCAAGGTCAAATCGCCGGCTTTATCGATTACCATCGCCAGCTGCTTTTTCTTGGCCACCTTTTCGATGGCCTCGAACACCTTGTCCTGCACCGGCTTATTTAGCTCTTGGCGCTTCTTGAATAGTTGGCCTTCGTAGCCAAACTGCTTGTTCTGGTAAGCCTTCGCCTCCTGCTCCTTCAGCAGAATCTCGTCCTGCCGCTTCTTTTTCATCTGCTCGGTCAGTACCACCTCCTCGTCGTGGTAAGTGCTTCGCAGCCGATCCAATTCCTTTTTCTGCGCTTCAATTTCCTTCTGCCACGTCGTCGAGAAGGTATTCAACTCTTGTTGTGCCTTGGCGAAATCAGGCATTTTGGCCATGATGAACTCCGAGTCGACCCACCCGAACTTCTGGGCCTGGGCCCCGGGCCGCCAGTAGCAGCCCCACCAACACGCCCCAAAAACCTATTTTCATGCGCATTGAACAAAGGGAGCGGCCACTAAGTGCCCGCTAAACTAGCGGATCTGCTGGCCGATGATAAAGTGGAAGTGGTTGAAGTCCTGCTTGGTGTTCGTATTCGGCTGCGGAACCACCGAGTCGAAGCCGTGGCCAAAGTCAAACCCTAGCAAACCGAATGCCGACATGAAAATCCGGGCCCCTACACCCACCGAGCGGTACAACTTGTAAGGGTTGTAATTATTGTAAGTATCGAACGAATTGCCGGCCTCAGCAAAGCCCAGCACGTACACCGTCGCCGCCGGGTTTAGGCTGACGGGGTAGCGCATCTCCAGCACATACTTATTGTAAATAATGCCCCCGCTCTGGTTCGCTTGTGCCGTTGGAATGGCGTAGGAGGCGTTAGGGTCGTCGTAGCCGCGCAGGCCAATGTAGTCGGTACCCACAATGAAGTTACCGCCACCGTTGTAGCCGAGGCCGGCACCACCCATCTTGAAGCGCTCAAACGGACCAATGTCGCGCTTGCCGTACGAACCCAGGAAGCCAAAGTGGGCCCTAGTGTTCAGCACCAGTTTGCCCACGATGGGCGTAAACCACGAGGCATCGAACATCCACTTGTGGAATTCCAGCCACTGGTTAGCATCGGGGTGGGCCCCCGGGAAGACGGAGTACGGCGGCGTCAAACTCAGGCTTAAGCTCAGCGACGAGCCCCGGCGCGTGTAAGTCGGGTTGTCAATACTGTTGCGCGAGAGCGTCGTGTTAAGGGTAATGTTATTGAACGTACCGGTGGCCGCACCACTGGTTAGCAGTGAGTAGTTCTGCGTCTGGTAGTGGCTGTACGAAAGCGAGTTGCTCAGCGTAAAGTAGTCATCCGGCACCCGCAGCTGGCGGCCCAGGCCCACCGTGGCGCTGTTTACCTTGATGAAACTACTCGTATTGGCATCGAACGTAGTACCGAGGCGGCTGATGCTGCGGTTCAAGCTGAACGAGAGCGAGTTTGGCCGGCGGCCACCCAGCCAGGGCTCCGTGAAGGAGAGTGAGTAGGCCTGGTACTGGAAGCCGTTGGCCTGAATGTTGAGGGCCAAGCGCTGGCCGTCACCGGCGGGCACTGGCGTCCAGTTGCGCAGTGTGCCGGCTTTGCGCAGTGAAAAGTTATTGAAAACCAGGCCCACCGTACCGATAAAGCCGGCGTAGCCGCCCCAGCCGCCCGAAAGCGTCACTTGGTCCGAAGGCTTCTCCACTACCGTGTAGTTGATGTCCACCGTGCCATCGGCCTGGTTGGGAATGGGGTTGATGCCCACTTTTTCGGGATCGAAGTAGCCCAAGGTAGCCAGTTCGCGGTTGGAGCGAATGAGTAGCTCGCGGTTAAACTTGTCGCCCGGCAGAGTCCGGATGGCGCGGCGCACCACGTGGTCGCTGGTTTTGGTATTGCCCGCAATATTGATTTCCTTAACGTGCGCCTGCACCCCTTCGGTCAGGCGCATCTCAATGTCAATCGAATCACCTTCTACCTTCTTCTCTACCGGCTCAATCTGAAAGAACAGGTAACCATCGTTCATGTAGAGCGACGTAACGTCTTGGCCCGTTGGGTTATAATTCAGGCGCTTGTCCAGCGTTTCCTTGCTATAAGGGCTACCTGACCGGATGCCCAGCACCCCCGACAACGTTTTGTCATCGTAGAGGTAGTTGCCATTCCAAGTGATGTGGCGGAAATAGTACTTGGGACCCTCATCCACTTTGATGGTCAAAGCCAATCCTTTATCGTCGCGAACCAAAGTATCGCCCACAACAATGGCATCGCGGTAGCCTTCGGCGTTGTAGAATTCGATTAGCTTTTTCTTGTCCTCTTCGTATTCTGCCCGCTGGAACTTGCCCGGGGTCAGAAATTTGTATGGCTTGCGCTCTTTGGTTTTCTTCAGCTTGCCCTTCAGCTTGTAATCCGAAAAAGCATTATTGCCTTCAAACGTAATGTCATGGATGCGGACCTTACTGCCCTTATCTACGTTGATGCGCAGGGCTACGCTGTTGGACAACGAGGAATCCGGCACTTGCAGAATATTTACTTTAGTGTCCAGGTAGCCTTTGTTAACGTAGAATTTGCGCACCTGCGTGCGGGTGTTGTTAAGTAATGCATCAGTCACCACCTTGCCCCGGATCAGGGTAATCTTTTTGGTTAGTTCTTCCGTTTTGCCTTTGCTCAAGCCATCGAAGGTGAATTTTGATAAGCGCGGCCGCTCTTTCAGCGTAAAATCCAGGAAAATCTTGTCGCCTTCAATGCGGGCGATGGTTACGTTCACATCGCCTAGGATGCCCTGGGCCCAAAGCTTGCGGATGGCTTTACCAATTTCTTCGCCCGGGATGGTGATGTTATCACCTATTCGTAGCCCCGACAAGCCAACCAAGGTATTGGGGTCAAGGTAGCGGGTACCGCTCACTGTAATGCCGCCCAGCACGTATTTTTTGGGTTCGTCAGCCCCCCCCGCTGGACGCACGCCTGGGTTCTGGGCCTGAGCCACGCCCAAGCTCGCCATCACCAACCACCATAGCAGTAGAAACCAAGAAAAATTACGCACTGAAATTATGAATTGAATAAAACACTAGGAAACAGCGATCTGCTCGCTGGTTTTGCCAAAGCGCCGCTCGCGCCGCTGATACGCTCGGATGGCATCTTGCAAATGCTCGCGCCGGAAATCAGGCCACAGCAAGTCGGTGATGTAGAGTTCGGTATAAGCCAACTGCCACAGCATGAAGTTACTAATGCGCTGCTCGCCACTGGTGCGGATAAGTAATTCAGGATCAGGAATGCCCACCGTGGAGAGGTAGCTTGCGATGCTGGCTTCGCTCACATCGGCGGGCTGCACCCGGCCCGCTGCCACATCGACTGCCAAACGACGGGCCGCCTGGGCTAGGTCCCAGCGGCCACTATAGCTCAGGGCCAGCACCAAAGTCATGCGGGTACCGGCTTTAGTCAGCTCCTGGGCCTCGGCCAACTCCCGCTGGCAACCTACCGGTAGGCTAGCCGTATCGCCGATGGACTGTAAGCGAATGCTGTTCTTAAGCAGAATGGGTGTCTCTTGGCGGATGGTATGAACCAGCAGCTGCATTAAAGCCATTACTTCAAGCGCCGGACGATTCCAATTCTCGGTAGAGAAAGCGTACAGCGTCAAGTATTTAACTCCAAGCTGCGCGGCTTCTTCCACTGTTTCGCGCACAGCCTTGATGGCACTCTGGTGCCCGAACACCCGAAGGCCTCCGCGTTGTTTGGCCCAGCGGCCATTTCCGTCCATTATGACGGCCACGTGCGCGGGAATGTTAAGGGAGTCGATTTCGGCCCGGCCGGTCATCGTTGCGGTTTTGATATAAGAGGCCGCAAGTTACGAAGACGGTTGCATCTGCCAGCCGTGGCGCCACCGGGCAGGGGCCCCAGCCCTTGATCTTACACAAAAAAAGCCCACCACCGTGCTATTATTTAGCACGGTGGCGGGCTCTTAAGTAGCTGCTGGCCTACTTCAACAGTTGCTTATTGTTTTTGTATTGTGGCGGGCAATGCACCTTATAGAAGGTGTAGGAAACACTAAGGCCACTGTAATAATACCAGTCGTTATCGTGCAGGTTTACTAGCAGAGGGTCCTGATCACCCAAGTTATCGAGCTTATCGCTAAATGTTTTGCGCACCCCCACCTCTAAGCCTAGGTTGATGTGCTGCGACAACGCATACTTCAGTCCAGCCCCGGCCGGAATGGCAATGCCAAAGTGCCCACCCGAGCGGTTATAGTCGGGCCCAAGGGCTTGGTTGGTCGATTGGGTGCGGGTGTTTGCGTAGTACCCTCCCACGCCGATGAACAAATAGGGCGTGAAATGAATCTTTTGTTTGCGGGCGTGATAATCCATGAAGTTGTACTCCATGGCCACGGCTGCTTCCAATACGCTGCCCTTCATGTTGGAACCCCGGTAGGACTGCAAAGGAGGTACGCCGCCCTCTTCGCCGGTTACGTTGGCATCATCGGCCCGCAACAAGCCAGCCAAAAAGCTACCTCGCAACGTTATCGGTGCCGACACATCACGGCGATAGAAAGCGGTGATGGCCGGGCGGTTGTTGCCGAATTGATACTGCGGGGAGATTTCGCCCCGGTAATTGGTTAAGCCCAAGCCCAGGCCCAGCTCGCTGGTAGTTTGGGTTTCAATCTGGGCTTGCGCCGAGGAGCAAAAAAACGCACCCCCTGCCTGCACGAGGCAAACAAGGAGTGCGCAACGAAATGCATTAACTATCATCAAGCTAAATAAGGCACTGAGCGCTGGCCAGCAGGAGCAGGCAGGGTTGCTTAGCGGAATTTCGGGTTTTTAATACGGGGCGTCAAGATGTAATTCAACGACAAGCCGGTTACTGTGTACCAATCCGTCTTGTTCTGACCACGCTTAACCCCGGGAGCAAACCCACTGAAGTCTCCCGTATTGCTTCTAGTTACCGAAGTTGCTGGGTTGGTACCCCCAAAGTAGGCGGCTTGGCCCGTCAGATTGGGCGCGTAGTTGCCGTTCACGTCATCGAGATAGCCGGTGAAAGTCTTGCGGATGCCGAATTCCAGGCTAGCATCGAAGTTGCGGTTGATGCGGTAGCGCACACCGCCGCCAAATGGAATAGCAACCTGAAAGCGGCTGTAATCGACGCCTTCGGTAGCCAGTGGTTGCAACGGCACGTAGTTACCGTTGGCGTCGCGGCCCTTCGGATTGTGGTGGAAACCCGCTACGCCAGCAAAAACATACGGTACAAAGTCCGGACGCTTCAGATAGTTGTTACGGTTCTGGATAAGGTCAACGATGACCACACCCGAAAGCTCCACGATATCGTTCTGAAAGTTGGCGTTGCGGTTATAGCGGTACCGAGCATTCTGGTCAGCAGCGTCAGCAGCCGTGGCATCATCGCCATTGATGCGGCCGTAGGATAGTCCTACGCGACCTGATATCCGGGGAAAGAAGCGGCGGGTCAGGGTCACACCCACATTGGGGCGGGTATTGTTGAATCGAAAACTGGAGAACCCGGTACTGGGAGCCAAGTCACCGAAGTAATTCATGGCATTAATATTAAAGCCGACTGAATTGTACTGCTTGCGCTTGTTAAACTGCTGCGCATCGGCCCGCGAAGAACCGAGCAACGCCAGTCCCACCAGCAGAGTAGTGGAATATGTGAAGATATGTTTCATAAGGCAACAAAAGTGAATAGCGTAGGTCGTGGGCGAAGCGGAAAAGTACCAATAACGGACTCTCAGATGTTTACAAAAGTAGAGACTGTTTGGAACTAAAAAAAATTTATGGACAATTTTCAGACTCGTGGTAATTTATTAACCTAACACGGAGCTGGGGTTACGGCGGTCAAGCCCCCAGTTCAACTTGCTCCGAAGTGTGCTCAAAAAGTTTACGTGGTTGAGCTTAACCAACCGCGCGCAGAAGCTTTCGCGTCGCACTGCCATCTGCACATTGGCATCGACGGAGATGGAACGAGAGTCAAGTGAAAGCATGTAGTTGGAGCTACGACCCTCTATTTCAAAGGAAAGCACACTCTGATTGGACACCACGAGGGGCCGCACGTTCAGGTTGTGGGGGCATACGGGCGCAATGATAAAATTGTTGGTTTGGGGAACTAATACTGGACCCCCACAACTCAGCGAATAGCCCGTGGAGCCCGTGGGCGTGGCCACCACGAGTCCGTCGGCCCAGTACGAATTCAGGTACTCACCATCGATGTAAGTATGCACGGCAATCATCGAAGCCGAGTCTCCCTTTAAAATACTAAATTCATTCAACCCAAAGTTCAACCCACCGAACACGTCCGGGTCGGTATCGACGCGAATCAGGCTGCGGTCGTCGAACACGAAATGGCCTTTGTAGAGGGCGTCGATGGCCTGGCCGATGCCGTCGGGGGTGACGGTGGCCAGGAAGCCCAAGCGGCCGGTGTGGATGCCCAAAATAGGAATTTGCAGGGCCCCCACGTAAGTCACCGTATCGAGCAGAGTACCATCGCCGCCAATGCTGAGCACGAAATTGGTGCCCCGCAACGAGTCGCCGCGGCGGAAGCTGGTGGTGTTGTCGGGCAGGCGCAGGGTGTTGTCGAGGTAGGTGCGGAAGGATTCCACGATGCGCACTTCGGCGTGGCGGGCGGCCAGGTCGTCGAGCAGGGCCTGGATGGCCGGGGCAGCTTCCTCTGCGAAGGGCTTGCCGAGGATGGCGAATTTCATGCGGTTGGGAATGGTGGGTGATGCGAAGATGGGGCCCGGCGCGGCTCCGCAGGGCCCGGGGCCCCGGCGGTGGCCTTAAATGGGAAAGGCGCTGCGAAAGAAATACCCCGCCTGGCCCAGGCCGTTCAAGGTGTATTCAAGGGTGAACACCCGGTCGTAGTACGTGACCAGGTGCAGACCGAGGCCCGCGGAGCGCAGCAGGTGGTTGGGCAGCTGGTTGCCGAATGGGGCCCCGGGGGCCACCACGTAGCCCGCATCGGCAAATAGGTTGAGGTAGGCGACCAGCGGAATGGTGTTGATTTTGGAATTTTTGATGCCGGCCAAGTGGATTTCGCTGGCGTTGAAAAGCCGGTAGCTGAGGCCCTGCTGCACGAGGCCGTAGTGGCGGCCGTCGACGACGTAGGCATCGTAGCCGCGCACCAGCGCGTCGTCGTTGCCCAGGGCCCTGGCATCGGCGTAGGCCAGGGCCTGGGTGAGGCGCGCTTGCCCTTTCAGCCCGAAGGCGTAGTAGAACCGGTGGCCCAGCGAAAAGTAGTGATTGTACACCAGCCGCAGGGTGGTGAGGGCCGGCAGGTCGGGGTTCAGGAAAACGCGGTGCGCCAGCAGGCCCTGGGCGTATTGCCCGGTGAGTGGGTAGGCGAAGGTATTGCGCTGGTTGAGGGTGCTGACGAGACTGAAATCGAGGAACTCGCGCGCGGTACGGCTCAGGAAATAATTGGCATTGTCGAAGTTCACCGAGTCCAATATCTGCTCGCGGTGGTATGAGGCATCGAGAGCGGTGAGGAACTGCACGGTGTGGCGCAAGCGCAGGCCCCCCGAGGCGTAGAGCCGCTGAATGGCGTAGGCATCGGCGGGGCGGTAGGCTTGCAGGCGGTCGTCGAAGGTGCGAAAATCGACGGAGCGACTTTGTGAGAAAGAGAAGCCCCCGCCCACGCCCACGCGGCGCGTGCGGCCCAAGCCGGGGGCTTCGTAAAACACCTCGTACTTGGGGTTGAAGCCCAGCTGCAAGTTGGCCGTCAGCTGCTCGTTGCGGCCCCGGAAGTTGTTGCGCACTAAGTGCAGGCCGTAATCGAGGCGCCGCCAGCGGTCGGGCCGATCGAGCCACGACCGGAAGTTGCGGTCGGCGATGGAGAAGATCGGGACCGGAAACGTGTAGAGCCGCTCCTGCACCACAAACAGCAGCAGCAGCTCGCCGTTGCCCTGGCAGCTGGCCTGCACCAGCACCGTGTGGAAAAGCTGGAGGTTGAACAGCCGGCGGCGGTTGGCTTCGAGGCGGGCCGGCAGCTCGGCCAGGTCCAGCGTATCGCCCTCGCGGACGTCCAACTCAGCCCGCAAAATGCGTTCGCGCGTGACGCGGTTGCCCACCAATAGCACAATGGACACGCGGGCCCGGGCGGGGCCCCTACGCAGGGCAGGATGCGCACCAACGTATCGCTGGGGGCCACCACGGGGGGCAGGGCGCGGATGGCGCGCAGGGGCAGCGTATCGGCCGGGGCGGGCCCCGGGCCGGCCAGCCAGCCCAGCAAAATCAATAGAACGCCCAGCACCCGTTTCCCGCTACACGCTCAGGTAGCGCAGCAGGCCGTCGTAGCGCTCCTGCTCGTCCTCGCTCACCTCGGCCGAGCCGCTGAACTGCGCCGTGACCACGTAGCCGAACCGCTCGAGCGTGGCCACGATGCGGGCCAGGTTGTCGGTGTTCAGCTTGAGGGTGAGGCGGATGCGGTACGGATCCAGCTCATCGGGCATGGTGTAGGCATTCACAATTTTGGCGTTGTTCTCCTCCACGTAGCGGCTGATTTGCGAGAGCGAGTAGTCGCGCTCGGCCATGCTGAGCACCAGGATGCCACCCTGGCCGGGGCCCGAAGCCTGGGGCCCAAAGGCCGCCAGCGCGTCGGCCACCGTCACCACGCCCACGTAGGCGTCGTCCTCGTCCACCACCGGCACCAGCTGGAGCTTGTTCTCGATGGCCAGCTCCACCACCTTGAAAAAGTGCTGGTCGGGCCGCACCACGGTTTCGCGGAAGCCCAGCGTGAGCTCCGAAAGCAGCGCCTCGGGGTTGTCAAAGTCGGCCAAATCGGCTTCCGTCACTAGGCCGCGGTACTGGCGCTCGGTCAGTACTGGCAGCTGGCCCACCCGAAACTCATCGAGCCACCGGGCAGCTTTGCCCAGCGAGTCGGTGCCCTTGAGGGGCGGAATCATTTCGTTGAGTAAATCTTCGGCGAGCATGGCTTGCATAGGGCGGGGCGAAAACACGCGGCGCCAAAGCTGGACGCCCGTAGGATGAATGAACGGGAATAAGGCAACCTGTATTCAGTCGGTAGCAATAATTGGGGAAGCGATAGGCGGCAAGTTGGGGGGCCCCGGGCCGCCGGACCCTGGGCCCCCCATGCAAAAATTGCGCCGGGCTGGCGCGTCAGGCCAAAACGGCGGGCTGCGGCTCTGTGCGGCGCAGGAACCGGCGCAGGTAGGCGTTGAAAGCGGCGGGGCGCTCCATCATCGGGGCGTGGCAGCAATGGTCGAGGAAGGCCAGCTCGGCCCCGGGCAGTAGGCGGGCAAAGTCGTGGGCCACCGGCGGCGGGGTGATGGTATCATTCAGGCCCCAGACCAGCAGCACCGGCACCGTGATGCGGTGCAGCTCTTTGGTGAGGTTGTGGCGCTGGGCCGAGCGCGCAATGGCGATGATGCGCAGGCACTTGGAGTTGGAGTTGGTGATGCGAAAAATCTCATCTACCAGTTCCTTGGTGGCCACGGCGGGGTCGTAGAAGGTATACGCCACCCGCTCCTGCACGAAGCCGTAGTTGCCGCGCTTCGGGAACGAGCCGCCCATGCCGTCCTCAAACAAGCCGCTGCTGCCCGTGAGCACCAGCCGGCTCACCCGGGCCGGGTTGTCGAGGGTATACACCAAGGCCACGTGGCCGCCCAGCGAGTTGCCGAGCACCGTGAAGGCCGGCGGCAAATCCAGGGCCCCCACGAAGCCCTCGACGTAGCGCGCCAGGCCCGGTACGCCGGCCTGCGCCAGCGGCATGTCATAAATGGGCAGCAGCGGGATGAGCACGCGGTAGTGCGGCCGGAAGGCGTCCACCACGTCGGCCCAGTTGCTGAGGGCCCCGAACAGGCCGTGCAGCAGGAGCAGCACGGGGCCCTCGCCTTCGTCGACGTACTCGTAGCCTTGGCGGTGGTGGGTCTGCAATTCCATGGAAATGATACTAACCGGCCACGGGGGGTACGGGTTTTGCAATGTTACAAAAGCGGAGCCAATTGCCCAACATCGCCAATCCGTCGGGCGTGAGCAGGGCTTCGGGATGAAACTGCACTCCGAATAGCGGCCACGTGGCATGGCGCAGGGCCATCAGCTCGGGCGGACCGGGGCCCCCGGTGGTGTGGGCCAGCGCTACCAGCGCCGGGGGCAGCGGCTCGCGCAGCACCAGCGAGTGGTAGCGCGTAACGGGCACGACGGCCGGCAGGCCCGCCGCCAGCGCCGCCCCCGGGGCCCATGCTACATCTGATACTTTGCCGTGCATGGGCCGGGCTGCCCGCCCCAGCTCGGCCCCAAAAAACTCGCCCAGCGCCTGGTGGCCCAGGCACACGCCCAGCATGGGCACCCGGGCGTGGTAGTGGGCAATAACGGCCGGCATGACACCCGCCGCCGCCGGCACCCCGGGCCCCGGCGAAAGCACGATGCCGTCCCAAGCCGTTTGTTGCAGCTCGGCCAGCGGCACGTCGTTGCGGCGCACCACCACCGCGGCCCCCAGCTGGCGCAGGTAATCGGCCAGGGTGTGGGTGAAGGAATCGAAGTTGTCGAGCAGCAGCAGGGGCACGCTAATTCGTCGGGTGGGTAAAGGCGGTTTTCATGCGCGTGAGCAGGCCCTTGGCCACGGGCAGCACGTAGGCCGTGGTGCGCAGCGCCAGCGGCGTGGCCTGCCGCACCACGGGCAGCACCTGCGAGCCGGCCACCACCTGGGGCCCCAGCAGCGGCAGCCCGGCCAGGCCGGTGCCGTGCAGCAGCAGGCTCAGGCCGAGCAGCCACTTGAGCAGGCCCGCCGTCCCGCCCAACAGGCTATCCAGGAAGCCCAGCGGGGTGAGGTGCAGGGCAGTTTTTAGCAGGCTGCCCAGCCAGTGCACTCCCCACAGTATCAGCCCGAACACCAGCGCGAACGAGACCAGCGGCAGTAGTCCGTAGGCCTCGCCCACGTAGTGCCGCACCACCGGCACCGTGGCCGTGAGCAGGCTGAGGCCCCCCACCACGGCCAGCACGAAGGCCAGCAGCGAGGCCACCTCCAGCACCAGCCCGCGCCGGAACCCCTTCACGGCCCCCACGCCAAGCACCAGCAGCAAGAGCAAGTCGAGGGCCGTCATTTATTCAATGAGTGAGGTGGTAAGTCGGTGAATTGGTGATTGGTGAAGGAGTGAATTACGACTAGGTGAGGCCCTCATGCTGAGCGCAGCAGAGCGAAGTCGAAGCATCTCTACTGCCTAACTAATTAATGATTACTGCTACAGGAGAGATGCTTCGACTTCGCTCGGCATGACGACCTGACGATTTTCTCAACAGCCTCGCCAACTCACTCATTCACAACTCACCAAACGACGCTATTGGTTGGTGTTGTTTAGCAGGTTGCTGACGACTTGCGAAATCATTTTGCCGTCGGCCTGGCCGCTTAGCTCGCGGGCGGCTACGCCCATCACCTTGCCTAAATCGGACGGGCCCTGGGCCCCTACGCGCTGGATGATGTGCACGAGGCGCTCGACCAAATCGGCCTCGGTGAGCTGCTGGGGCAGGTATTCTTCGATGATGGCCAGTTCGGCCAGCTCGTTGCTTTCGAGCTCGGAGCGAAACTGCTCCTTGTAGATGGTGGCGGCGTCGCGGCGCTGCTTGGCGGCTTTGTTGAGGAGCTTCAGCTCGGCATCGGGCGTAAGGGCCGCGCCCTGGGCCCCTTCGGCGGTTTCGGCCAGCATAATCTGCGACTTGAGGGAGCGCAGCGTGGTGAGGCGCACCTTGTCTTTGGCCAGCATGGCTTGCTTGATGGCGGCGTCGAGGGTTTCTTTGAGGGGCATGGCCAGGGAATTGGGATGAAGATGAGCACGCGGGGCCCGGGGGCCCCGCCTACTGGCGTAAAATTACGCTGTAGCGGGCCAGCCGCGCCTTTAAGCCCCCGCGCCGCCCGCCAGGGCCACCAGCAGCGCCTGGGGCTGGTCAAGGTACAGCGCCAGCCGGCGCACGATGCGGCGCGTGCCGTAGGGCCCCGCCACCACCACGGGCGCGGCAAATGTGAGCAGCACGTTGGGGCTGGCCAGCAGCACCTTGGCGGCGTTCAGGGTATCGGGCGCGGAGGCCGGGGCCTCGCGGATGGCCGTGGCCACCACCGCGGCGCGGGGCACCGCCACCTGCCACGCAAAACCCACCCGCACCACCAGCGCCTGGGGCCCCAGCAACAGCGGGCACAGCCGCACGGCGTGGGTGTGGGCCACCAAAAGCAGCACGGTGTACAGGCTGGCCAGCGTGAGCCAGTTGGCCGCTACCGGGTGCCAGTGGCCCAGCACGAGGTGCGCGGCGGCGGTTTCGATGAGCGTGAGAAAGCCCACCGTCGCCATCAGGGCTACGAAGCCCGACTCGCGGTGGCCGCTGAAGGCGGCGTGGGCCGGGTGCGCCTCCACCGGGGCCCACCAGCCCAGCACGGCGTAGCGTAGCATGTTGATTTCGGCCACCAGCACCACGCCCGGCAGGCCCAGCACTTGCTCCACGGCCCGGCCCAGGCTGGGGCCCCAGCTCAGCTCCTGCCGGGCGGCGCGGTAGGCCCGCCACAGGCGCCGGGCGCGGGCAGCGGCGGCCAGCAGCGCCGCGCCTTCTAGCAGCGCGGGCAGGAAGGCCAGGGCCCGCAGGGGCTGCTGCCGGCTGGCGGGCAGCAGCCAGAACGCCAGCGCCAGGCAGGCCCCCACCATCGCCCCCACTGTGCTGAAGGACAAGCCGTAGTGCCGCACCACCAGCCAGTAGAACAGCGCCGGCACCACCACCAGCAAATCGAACACCACGGCCGCCGGAAGCGCGGGGTGCTGGTAAAAAACGGCCCGCGTGGTAACGACGTGCTCGGTGGCGATGATGGCCAGCGCCAGCCCGGCAAACAGCAGCAGCGGGCGCAGGCGCGGGGCAACGGGGAAGGCGGCGGTCATCAGAAAACGGGGGGAGTGGCAAACGCCGGGGCCGGCCGCCGGTTGTGCTGGAAGCAGGAACGGCCCGACCTTCGCGGCCGCGTCCTTTCGCCAGCAATATACCCCCCGCCCTGCCATGACCAAGCTCAGCGTCAACATCAACAAAATTGCCACCCTGCGCAACGCCCGGGGGCCCCACGCCCGCCCCGATTTGCTGCAAGCCGCCCGCGACATCGAGCGCTTCGGGGCCGAGGGCATCACGGTGCACCCGCGGCCCGACGAGCGCCACATCCGCTACCAGGACGTGCACGACCTGCGCGCCATCGTGACTACGGAGCTGAACGTGGAGGGCAACCCCACCCCCGATTTCCTGGCCCTGGTGCGCGCCGTGCGCCCCGCCCAGGTAACGCTGGTGCCCGATGCGCCCGACGCCGTAACATCCAACGCGGGCTGGGATACGATTCTGCACCAGGCATTTCTGCGCGATGTGGTGGCCGAGCTGCACGCCCACGGCAGCCGCGTCAGCATTTTCCTCGACACCGACTTGGCCCTCGTGGACGCAGCCGCTACCACCGGCACCGACCGCATCGAGCTCTACACCGAAGCCTACGCCCGGCAGTACGCCGCCGGCCACGAGGCCGCCGTGGGGCCCTACCGCACCGCTGCCGCCCATGCCGGCCGCCTGGGCCTGGGCGTGAACGCCGGCCACGACCTCGACCTCGACAACTTGGCCTACCTGCACCAGCAGCTGCCCGAGCTGGACGAGGTGAGCATCGGCCACGCGCTGGTGGCCGATGCGCTGTACCTGGGCCTGGAAAACACTGTGCAACTGTATAAGCGCCAGCTACGCTAGCCGGGCTTCGTGCCAAGGGGCCCCGGGCGCTGGGCCCCAGCCCCGGCTGGCGCTGGCCGCTGGCCGCCAAGCGCCTGGCGTTTGGCAGGGCAAAAGCCGCATTTCTCCTATCTTTAGCCAGAGCCGCATTTTTCATATTTCTTCTCCATTTTTTTATGTTAAAACCGCTACTCTTTGCCGCCGCGCCCGCCTGGGCCCGGCGGGCCTTGTTGGCGCTGGCCTTGCTGCCGGCCGTGGGGGCCCAGGCCCAGTCGATTCCCTACACCCCCAGCGGCGCCACGAACGTGGCCGGCACCTACACCGACCTGGCCGCCACGGGCACCCCCATTGCCACGGCCAACACCGACGACGCCAACTCGGCGGCCCAGAACATTGGGTTCACGTTTAATTTTAACGGCGCGGCCTTCACGCAGTTTGTGCTGAACACCAACGGCTTCGTGCGGCTGGGGCCCGACGCGCCTTCAGCAGTTGGGCTGTTCCTGAGCGAAACAACCAACGCCGTCGACCCCATCCTCAGCCAGGCCGCGGCCGACGTCAACATCCTGGCCCCGTTCAACTTCGACCTGACGGCCGGCAGCGGCGCGGGGGGCCCCGAGTACCGGCTGGCCACCACCGGTACAGCGCCCAACCGCGTGTGCACCGTGCAGTGGAAAAACGTGAGCGACAAGGCCGCCACCACGGCCACGCAATACGCCAACTTCAGCTTCCAGCTCAAGCTTTACGAGGGCAGCAATGCCGTGGAGTTTGTATATGGGCCCACAGTGGCGGGCACGGGTATGGCCGACGTGCGCTTCCCGGTCATCGGCATCAAGGGCTCGGGATTCAGCGACGGCCAAACGGTGCTGGCCGAAAAGCCGCAGTCGGGCCTGCCGTGGTCGGCCGCCACGTTCCGCACCGGCTACTACGCCAACGACGGCACCAACATCCTCTACACCCACAACTACCGCGCCGACGTGGCCCCCGACCTGGGCCGTACCTACCGCTTCACGGCCACGCCCCTGGCCGTAGCCGTTTACACGCTGGGCAAGGCCGCTACCTATGCCTCGCCCCTGGCCGCGCAGGCGGGCGTGGTCAACTACTCGAACGCCACCCTCACCAACCTGCCGGTAACGCTGACCGTGAGCGGCACCACCTCGTTCACCAACACGCAAACCGTGGCCTCGCTGGCGCCCGGCGCGGCGGTGCTGGTCACGTTCCCGGCCTTTCCCATCACGGCCACCAGCGGCACCAATACCCTGACGGTAACCGTGCCGGCCACGGCCACCACCCCGGCCCTGTCGCAGGCCGTTACCCAAACGCTGTCGGCCGCTGACCTGAGCTTCCTCACAGCCGACCCAACTTTGGGCGCGGGCCTGACCACGGCGGGCAGCGTGCTAGCCGTGGGCTACCAGGTGGGCGCGGCCGTGCTCACCACCGTCACGCCCACCTTCGTAGACGCGGGCGCGGCCGGCTCCACGTACCAGGTAGTGGTGTACGGAGCCACCGCCGCGGGCCAGCCCGGGGCGGCGCTGTACACGTCGCCCACCCGGCCCCGGCCCGCCGCCGGGGGCCCCGATGCGGTGGCCATCCCCAGCACGCCGGTTAGCGGCAAGTTCTTCGTAGGCGTGCGCACCCTCGGCGCCGACAACATCGGCCTGGGTTACCAGGACGAGATGCCGCTGCTGCGCCCCGCCACGTTCTATATCACCAACGACGGCACCACCTGGGTCGACATCAGCAGCCTGGGCAGCCTCAACTCGCGCCTGGCTGTGGACGTGACGCTGGGCCCCGGCGCCACCTGTGCCCCCGTTACGGCCCTCAGCGCCATGCCCACCGGCGCCACTACGGCCACGGTGGCCTTCGCGGCCGGCAGCGGCAACACCAGCTACACCGTGACCTACACGCCCGCCGGAGGCACGGCCAGCACCGTATCGCCAGCGCCCACCGCTTCGCCGGTGCTGCTCACCGGCCTTACCGGTGGCACGGCCTACACCGTGTCGGTGGTGGGCAACTGCGGCGGCGGCACGGCCACAGCGGTTACGACCACCTTCACCACCGGGGTACTCACGGCCACGCGCAACGCCCTGGGCGCTGGCGTACTGGCCGCGTTCCCGAACCCCGCCAGCCGCGCCTTCACCCTCAGCCTGCCCGCCGTGGCCGGGGCCCGCACCGCCGCCCTCACGCTCTACAACACCCTCGGCCAGCAGGTGCAAGCCCGCACCGTCGCCCTCGCCCCTGCCGGCACCCAAGCCCTGCTCGACGTGAGCGGCCTCGCCCCCGGCCTCTATACGGTGCGCGTACAGGCCGGCAGCCAGTCGGCCAGCCTGCCCGTCACGCTGCAATAGGGCCCTGGGTCATTTAACAGTTATCAATTAACATTTAACAGCCGTTCTACTGGCCCAAATGGCTAGCGGAACGCTGTTAAATGTTAATTGATAACTGTTAAATGAAATGACCTCAGCTGCTGATGGGCACTTTACCTAGAATGGCTTCAATCAAATCCTGGGTGCGGATGCCGTCGGCTTCTGCTTCGTAAGTCAGCAAAATGCGGTGGTTGAACACGTCGGCGGCCACGTCCTTGATGTCTTCGGGCAGCACGTAGTCGCGGCCGGCCAGGTAAGCCACGGCCTTGGCGGCGCGGTGCAGGGCGATGCTGGCCCGCGGGCTGGCCCCGAACTGCACGGCCTGCGCGAAATCGGGCAGGTCGTAGTCGGCCGGGCGGCGGGTGGCAAACACCAGCTCGATGATGTACTTCTCCAGCGTTTCGGAAATCTGCACCTGGTTGATTTCCTGGCGAATGCCCTGGATATCGGCCGCCGTCAGCACCGGCTGCACATCGTCCTGGAAGCTCAGGTTAGCCATGCGGCGCATCACTTCCAATTCGTCGGCCTTCTTGAGGTAGTCCACGTGCACCTTCAGCATGAAGCGGTCGACCTGGGCCTCGGGCAGCGGGTAGGTGCCCTCCTGCTCCACCGGGTTTTGGGTGGCCAGCACCAAAAACGGCCGGTCGAGGCGGTAGGTGATTTCGCCGATGGTGACCTGGCCCTCCTGCATGGCCTCCAGCAGGGCGCTCTGCACCTTGGCCGGCGAGCGGTTGATTTCGTCGGCCAGCACGAGGTTGGCGAAGATGGGGCCCTTCTTCACCTCAAACACCGACTGCCCCTGGTTGTAAATCATGGTGCCCACGAGGTCCGACGGCAGCAGGTCGGGCGTGAACTGCACGCGCTGGAAGTGCAGGTTCAGCACCTTGGCTAAGGTGGACACAGCCAGGGTTTTGGCCAGCCCCGGCACCCCTTCGAGCAGGATGTGGCCGCCCGTGAAGAGCCCGATCAACAGCCGCCCCACCAGCACCTGCTGGCCAATCACCACCTTGCCCATTTCGGTGAACACCCGCTGGATGAGGGCGGGGTAATCGGGCGGCGTGGGGGCAGCGGTGGGGGGCATGGGCAACATCGGCGGGGCGTAAGTGGGCCCGCAAATTACACCACCGGCCCGGGGCCCCGGCCGGGTTAGGCGCGCAAGGCCTGAATTTGCTCCGTCAGCACCGCCATTACTTGCAGGCTTTCCTCGCGGGCGGAGGTTTGGTAGGCCTGAGCGGTGGGCCCGTCGGCGTCCTCCCAGCCGGCCAGCGCCGCCAGGGTTTCCAGGCGCGTCACCGAGCTATCGATGCGCTGGTAGACGGCCTCCCACAGCTGTTGGTTCCAATTAGCCTGTTGCATGAGGTGCAGGCGCAGGTCGAGCAAGCTCATCACCACGGTTGCGAGCCGCGCCAACAACTCCGCCTCGGCTTCGCTGAACGTACGGGGTTTGTGGTCGATTACGCAAAGCACGCCGATGGGGTAGCCCGTTTCGGTGCGCAGCGTGTGGCCGGCGTAGAAGCCCAGGTTCAACCGCTTCACCAAGAAGGGGCTAATCAAATCGCAGGGGTGGTCGTTCAGATTCTCAAAAACGGTGGTTTCCTCACGCAGCAAGGCCACCGAACACAAAGTTTCGCCGCGGTCCACGCGGTCCATGTCCGGGGGTAACCCGTGGTTGAGGCCCATGCTTACCTCCTCCTCGTCCACAAAAGCCACAATGCCGATGGGAACGTTAAAAAGCTTGGCCGCTAGGCGCACCAGCTCCGAAAACGTCTCGTCGTGCATCGTGTTCAGCAGCTGGTACGGCCGCAACGCCTGCAGGCGCAGCGCTTCGGCAAGGGGCAACGGGGCAAGATGAGCAGTGGCCATACAATTATTTCCCGTTAAAACACCAGGCTGATACCAAAGATACAACCCTGCCGTCAGCGTACCCGTCCCGCAAGCAAATAATAAAAATGCCCGTCCGCCGGGGGCCCATTTTCTAGCGAAAAAGCCCCGCTTCCGGGCAGGAAGCGGGGCTTTGCGTTGTACCGGAGACGGGACTCGAACCCGTAAGCCCGTGAAGGCAAGGGATTTTAAGTCCCTCGTGTATACCATTCCACCACTCCGGCTTGGTTGGCTACTACCAAAATTAACCACAAACCATGCATTCAACTATAATAAAAAAGACGTTGCCGGAAAGCAACGTCTTTTTTCGAACTTGGAGCGGGAGACGAGGTTCGAACTCGCGACCTCGACCTTGGCAAGGTCGCGCTCTACCAACTGAGCTACTCTCGCAGGATAACCGCAACTGGCGTAGCGGCTAATGGTTTCACAAAGGTAGGGGGATTTTGGCGGGAGGCAAGTCCAGGGCCCAAAAACTTGCCCCTGGCGCACCTTTGGGGCTCATTTTCAGCCTGAAAAATTTACGCGGGGCCCAGCGCCAACTTCAATTCGTTCAGTTTTAGCAGTGCTTCGATGGGCGTGAGGGTGTTGACGTCGAGGTTTTGGAGCAGCTCGCGCAGGCGTTCCAGGGCCGGGTCGCCGGGCTCAAACATGCTCAACTGGAGTTGGGCGCGGGGCGCGTGGCCACGGCCGATGTGGCGCGGGGCCGGGGTTGCGCCGGCTGGGGCCCCTCGTCGAGGCCCGCCAACACGGCGTCGAACTCGGTGGGGGCCCCGGCGTCGTCCACGCCCGTGCTGGTGCGCTCCACCTCCAAGTGGTGCATGATTTCGTTGGCCCGCAGCACCACGGCGGTGGGCATGCCGGCCAGCCGCGCCACGTGGATGCCGAAGCTGTGCTCCGAGCCGCCGGCCTGCAGCTTGCGCAGGAACAGGATGCGGCCGTCGGCCTCCTTCACGGCCACGTTGTAGTTGCGCACCCGCGGACAGTCGTCGGCCAGCTGGTTCAGCTCGTGGTAGTGGGTGGCGAAGAGGGTTTTGGCCTTGGCCTTCGGGTTGTTGTGCAGGTGCTCCACGATGGCCCAGGCGATGCTGATGCCGTCGTAGGTGCTGGTGCCGCGCCCGATTTCGTCCATCAGCACGAGGCTGCGGTCGGAGAGGTTGTTGAGGATGGAGGCGGTTTCGGTCATCTCCACCATGAAGGTGCTCTCGCCCTTGCTCAGGTTGTCGGAGGCCCCCACGCGGGTGAAAATCTTGTCGATGATGCCCACCGTGGCACTTTCGGCGGGCACGAACGAGCCAATTTGGGCCAGTAGCACGATGAGGGCCGTTTGGCGGAGCAGGGCCGATTTACCGGCCATGTTGGGCCCCGTAATCACCACAATCTGCTGGTCGGTCTGGTCGAGGCAGATATCGTTGGGGATGTAGCTCTCGCCGGGCGGCAACTGGCGCTCAATCACCGGGTGGCGGCCTTGCTTGATGTCGAGCACGGTGCCGTCGTTCACCAGGGGCCGCACGTAGCGGTGCTGGCGCGCCGTGAGGGCGAAGCTGGCCAGGCAGTCCATCACGCCAATGGCCCGCGCATTTTGCTGAATCTGGGGCACGGAATCGAGCGCGCTCAGCACCAAATCGGTGTAGATGCGCTGCTCGATGACGAACAGCTGCTCCTCGGCGTGGAGGATTTTCTCCTCGTAGGTTTTCAGCTCCTCGGTCACGTAGCGCTCGGCGTTTACCAGCGTCTGCTTGCGAATCCAGGCGGCGGGCACCTTGTCTTTGTGGGCGTTGGTGACTTCGAGGTAGTAGCCAAACACCTTGTTGTAAGCCACTTTCAGCGACGAGATGCCCGTGTTGCGCTGCTCGCGGGCTTGCAGTTGCAAGAGGTAGTCTTTACCCGAAAAGGCCAGCCCGCGCAGCTCGTCCAGCTCCGCGTCCACGCCGTCGTTCAGCACGCCGCCCTGGTTGGTGAGCAGGGGCGCGTCGGCCTTGATTTTAGCCTGAATCTCTTTACGCAGGGCCAGGCAAGGGTTGAGTTGGTCGGCCAGCTTCTCCAGGGCCCGCACGCCGGACGCGGCCAGCCGGGCGCGCATTGGCTCCACGGCTTCCAGGGCCCGGGCCAGCTGCAGCAGCTCGCGGGGGTTCACGCGGCGCACAGCCACTTTGCTGATGAGGCGCTCCAGGTCGTTGATTTGGCGCAGGTGCTGGGTGAGGTCGGCCAGCAGTTCTTCATCGGCCACCAGGGCCCCCACGGTGTCGAGGCGGCGCTGGATCTGGCCCACCTCCTTCAGCGGCAGCACCACCCACTTGCGCAGCAGCCGGGCCCCCATTGGCGTCAGGGTCTGGTCGAGGATGTCAATCAGCGGCACGCCGCCGGGGTGCTGGGCCTGGATCAGCTCCAGGTTGCGCACCGTGAAGCGGTCGAGCCACACGTACTTGTCTTCTTCCAAGCGGCCCAGGCTGGCGATGTGGCTGAGGTTGGCGTGCTTGGTTTCGGCCAGGTAGTGCAGGATGCAGCCGGCGGCGATGACGCCCTCCTTGAGGTTGTCCACCCCGAAACCCTTGAGCGAAGTGGTGCGGAAGTGGCGCGTGAGCGTATCGTGGGCGTAATCGGGTCCAAACACCCACTCGTCCAGGGCATAGGTACAGAAATCCGGGCCGAAGTGCCGCTCGAAATCGCCGCGGCTTTTCTTGCAAAACAGCACCTCGGCGGGCCCGAAGTTTTGCAGCAGCTTGCCCAGGTAGCCGATATCGCCCTGGGCTACCAGGAACTCGCCGGTGCTGATGTCGAGGAAGGAAATGCCGGCCTCGGCCTTGCCGAAGTGAATGGCGGCCAAGTAGTTGTTGGCGCGACGCTCCAGCACGTTGTCGTGCAGGCTCACGCCGGGCGTCACCAGCTCGGTGATGCCGCGCTTCACCAGGCCCTTGGCCAGCTTAGGGTCTTCGAGCTGGTCGCAGATGGCCACGCGCTGGCCGGCGCGCACCAGCTTGGGCAGGTACGTATCGAGCGAATGGTGCGGGAAGCCGGCCAGCGGCACCTCGCTGGGCGTGCCGCCCCCGCGCTTGGTGAGCGTGATGTCGAGGATGCGGCTGGCCGTAACGGCGTCTTCGCCAAACGTTTCGTAGAAGTCGCCCACCCGAAACAGCAGCACCGCGCCCGGATACTGGGTTTTGAGCTGGTAGTATTGCTTCATCAGGGGCGTGTCAATCACCGGCGCGGCGGTGAAGTGGTCGGGGCCCACCGACTTGATGACGAATTCTTTCTTAGGAGCTGGCAAAGCAGAAGTAGCGCGAACTTTGTGGCCCGCGGTTGGGAAGGGTGAAGCTGATTTCTTAGCGCATAGCCCGGCCGCCGCGCCATTCGATTACCCATAAACCGACGACGCGAACGACAAAGTTCGCGCCCCTGCCCATGCGCAAACTCACCATGGCCGAGCTGAACCGCGTGGCGGTGGCCGACTTCAAAAGTACGCCCAAAAGCCCCGTGGTTTTGGTGATGGACAACGTGCGCAGCCTGCACAACGTGGGCGCCGTGTTCCGCACCGCCGACGCGTTTGCGCTCGAAAAAATCTGGCTCTGCGGCATTACCGGCCGGCCGCCGCACCGCGAAATCACCAAAACTGCCCTGGGCAGCGAGCGCCGTGGCCTGGGAGTACGCTGCCGAAACGGCCGACGCCGTGGGGGCCCTAAAAGCGGCTGGTTACCAGGTGGTGGCCGTGGAGCAAACCACGGGCAGCGTGCCGCTGCCGCAGTTCCAGCCCGCGCCGGGCCGGCCGCTGGCGCTGGTGCTGGGCAACGAGGTGTTCGGCGTGGACGACGCGGTGCTGGCCTTGTGCGACGTGGCCGTGGAAATCCCGCAGTTCGGCACCAAGCACTCGCTGAACGTGGGCGTGGCGGCTGGCGTGGTGCTGTGGGACGTACTGGTGAAGCTGGGCGTGGTGTAAGCTTAGTTGTTAGAGCAGTTTTGTAATCAGTGCACATGCGGCTAACGGCCCCGTAGGCGTCTCGTGAGGCGAACTAGTAGAACAACTAGGTACACTGGCGGTTGAATAGCCCTAGATAAATTTAGTGATTATGTATATTTAGCAGAAACAGCATGGGCATTCGCGCTGACTTCCGCCTGTTGGCGAATATCCTCGACCACGCACCGGTCCTTATTTGCGCCGTTGATCCGCACGGGCAGCTGCAGCGTGTGAGCGGCGCTTGCCGGCACGTACTGGGCAGGGGCGACGAGCGAGTGGGCCAGCCCTTTGCCGACCTTGTACACCCCGACGACCGCGCAAATGTCTTGGCCGCTTGCGCGCGGGCGCGGGCGCAAGACGGCCCCGTACAATTCGAAAGCCGCTGCCTTAGCGCTGATGGAGGCGAGGTTGTCGTGGAATGGTCGGCCTTCCAGCCGCCGGCCGAGGCGCTGCTGCTGTGCCTGGGGCGCGATGTGACGGCGCAGCGCCAGGCGGCCCGCCACGCGCGTGAGCAAGAAGCATATAACCAGGTCGTGACGGAGCATGGGTTCGACATGATGGCCCTGCTCAATGAGGAAGGCCGCTACCTCTACGTGGGCGGCTCCATCACGCCTGCGTTGGGCTACCAGCCCGAGGAACTGATAGGCCGTAGCGCCTTCGATTTCATTCACCCAAATGACGTGGCCGCGGCGCAGGCCAGCTGGGTTGAGCTAGGCAGCCAACCCGCTTTCACCGTCTCCGATTTTCGCTTCCGTGCTGCCAACGGCGATTGGCGCTGGATGGAAACCTCCGTCAACAACCAACTGCTGAACCCCAACATCCGGGCCTACACCGTGATTTCGCGCGACGTGACCGCGCAGTGCGAGGCAATCCGCCGCGCGTACGAGCAAAAAGAATTATACCGGGCCGTGGCCGAGCACAGCTTCGACATCGTGATGCTGATGAGCACCGAGGGCGTGTATACCTACGTGGGCGGCTCGGTGCAAAAAGCGCTGGGCTACCAGCCCGAGCAGCTGCTGGGGCACAGTCCCTTCGAGTTTATCCATCCCGAGGACCTGGCTGCGGCCCAGGCCGCCTGGGCTGAGCGGGGTACACTGCCCGTCTTTAGCGTGCCGGACTGCCGTTTCCGTGCGGCCAATGGCGCGTGGCGCTGGATGGAAACCACCATCGGCAACCAGCTGCTCAACCCGGCCATTGGGGCGTTCACGCTGTGCTCGCGCGACGTAACCGAGAAGAAAAACCGCGCTTTGGAGCTGGCGACCAGCGAGCAGCGCTTTCGGCTGCTGTTCGAGCACAATCAGACCTTGGCCATCTTTCAGGATGCCGAAGGGCGGGTGCTGGACATGAACCCCGCCTACCTGAGCTTTCTGAAGATGACCAAAGAGCAGGTGCTGCAGCGGCATCCCAGCGATTTTTTGCCATCGGACTTCTCTCCCCAAGTAGAGGAACGTTTTCGGGAGGTGCTGAGCGGCCAGTCGTTGAGCTACCAAACCACGGTGAAATACGAAGGCGTGGAGCGAACCTTCGCCGTGACTAAGACCCCGTTGATGGTCAATGGCCAGCTTATCGGCGTGAGCACCACAGGCAATAACATTACGGAGATGGCCGCCGCGCAGCACCTCGTCCAGCAGCAGACCGCCCGGCTCCACCGGGTGGTGGAAAGCATCACCGATGCTTTCCTCTCCATGGATCGGGACTGGAACCTGACCTACCTCAACAGCAAAGGCGAGCGACTGCTACGCATCAGGCAGGCCGACACGCTGGGGAAAAACCTATGGGAGATACTTGGCCAGGGAGCCGAAAGCCTCTACTACCAGAAGTGCCAGGAAGCCCTGGATACCGGCCAAACGGTACAGTATGACGCCTTTTCTGAGCAGGAAAAGCGTTGGCTTGAGGTGAAAGTGTACCCGTTTGCGGAGGGCGTTTCCATCTTCTTCTCCGACATCACCCAGCGCGTGGAGTCCGACAAGCAGCTAAAAATGCTGTCATTGGTAGCCCAAGGCACGATCAACAGCGTTGTCATTACCGACGCGTACGGGCGCACTGAGTGGGTGAACGAGTCCTTCACCAGGGATACAGGCTACACCCTGGCCGAAATGCGAGGCCAGAAACCAGGTTCCGTGCTGCAAGGCCCCGAAACCGAGCCGGCGGCCATCCAGCTTTTTGAGGAACGGCTGGCGTCGCGCAAGCAGTTTTCGGTCACCATCCTCAACTACAAAAAGTCTGGGCAAAAGCTGTGGTTTATGATGGACATTATCCCAATTTTTAATGACGCCGGCGAATTGATTCAGTACATTGCTATCCAGCAAAACATCAACTTCCGCAAAGAGGTGGAAGCCAGCCAGGCCAAGATGACGGAAGAGCTGTACCAGCACAACCGCGCGCTGCAGCAATTTACCTACATCATTTCGCACAACCTGCGCGCACCCCTGGCCAATGCCCTGGGCCTGGCTGCGCTCCTCCCCAATCTAGACCGCCAAAACCCGGTGTTCGACACCTCCCTGGCGCACCTGCGCGATAGCATGGGCCAGGCCGACACCGTGCTCCAGGACTTGAACCTGATGCTTTCCATCCGCGACCAGCAACATGTGCAGCCAGACCGGGTGACGCTGGCGGAAGTTTGCCGGCAGGCCGTCGCAGACCTGGAAGCGCCTGCGCAGCAATGCGGGGGCTTGGTAAGCATCAACGTGCCCAATGACTTGGCCGTGCGCGGCAACCGGGCCTACGTTTATAGTATTTTTTACAATTTGCTGTCGAACTCCATCAAGTACCGCGCCGAGCATCGCCAGCTGCGGGTCGAAATCGCCTGCTTCCGCAACGAGGGGGGCGGACTCAGCCTTAGCTTTAGCGACAACGGCTCTGGGTTCGACCTGGCCAAGGCCGGGTCCGAGGTATTTCAACTATATAAGCGCTTTCATGTTAAGCAGAAGGGCCGGGGCATTGGCCTGTACCTGATTAAAGCCCACGTCGAGACCATGGATGGCACAATTGAGGTCACGAGCGAAGTCGACGGGGGCACTCGCTTTCTGATTCAACTTGACTCTTTTGAAAGTGCTTCTTATCCATCCATTGCCTGATGCTGACCTATCTTATCGACGATGATCCCGTCAGCCTGTTCCTAGCCGAGCAAGTGCTGCGTCAGGCAGGGGTTGCCTCTCCCATCCGCCAGTTTGCCACGGCCGAAGCGGCGCTGCAATTTCTGTCGTCCCACCTGACCACAGAGGTGCCTCACGTCATCTTACTCGACCTAAACATGCCGGCGATGAATGGATGGGAATTTCTGGAGGCCCTGCGGCCGCACGCGGCAGCGCTGGTCGGTCACTGCCACATCTACATCCTGACGTCCTCCCTCTCGCTGTCCGACACAGCCCGGGCGAAAGACTTCGCATTAGTAAGCGACGTTATTCACAAGCCCCTCAGTGAGGACGGGGTTCAGGGCATCCGGCACGCCGCAGAACAGCTTCACTCCAGCCCCGGGTAAGGCAAAGGATTGGCTGCTGCAACCAATGCGGAAATAAATCCCGAAGGGTGAACGGGGGCAAGCAAGAATTAACGCTTTCTATTAAATATACTTAGTTGATACCCTGGTTTTAACATATTGTGCTTACAACAAAGTACTGATATACATATGAATCCATTGAAACGTCACCACGTCAGGGTATCAGGCACGGGGGCCCAAGCAATTGTATTCGTGCACGGTTTTGGCTGCGACCAGCACATGTGGCGGCTGGTTGCACCAGCCTTTGAAGCGGAATACCGGGTGGTGCTGCTCGACCTAGTAGGGGCCGGCAATTCTGACCTGACGGCCTATGACCCGGCCCGCTACAGCACCTTGGCTGCGCACGCCGAGGATGTGCGCGAGGTGCTTGGGGCCCTGGACTTGCACGACGTAGTGTATGTGGGCCATTCGGTGAGTGCCATGATTGGCGTACTAGCGGCTATTCAGGAGCCCACCTTGTTTGATCAGCTGGTGTTCGTAGCGCCCTCGCCGCGCTACATCAATGAGGGTGGCTACATCGGCGGCTTCGAACCGGCTGACATTGACGAAATGCTGGAAGCGATGGACAGCAACTACCTGGGCTGGTCGGCGGCATTCGCGCCCGTCATCATGGCCCATCCCGACCAGCCGGAGCTGGCCGCCGAGCTAGCCAATAGCTTTTGCCGTACCGATCCGGCCATTGCCCAGCATTTCGCCGGGGTTACGTTCCGGGGCGACGAACGGGCCGGCCTGCGCCGGGTGCGCACCCCGGCCCTGATTTTACAGAGCGCCCGGGACCTGATTGCGCCACTATCGGTGGGTGACTACATGCACGAGCAACTGGCCGGTAGCGAATTAGTAATCCTGGATACCGACGGCCACTGCCCGCACATGAGCGCGCCACAGGCCACTACCGCAGCCATACGGGCGTACCTCCAGTCGCAGCGCGCCGTGCTCGCATGACGGCCGACAACAATGACAAGCCGCTTAACTCGCACCAGATGCAGGAGAATGCGGATGACCTGCATTATGAGCACGCGACGTGCGGCTATTGCTCCTGCCTGCCCAACGGCACGCTGGTAAAAGTCAACCAAACTCTCCTTCAGTGGCTGGGGTACGCCCGCGAAGAGCTAGTAGCGCACCGCCGCCTCCAACAGCTGCTGACTATGGGCGGGGCGCTGCACTTTGGGATGTACGGCGAACCACTGCTGCTGCTGCAAGGCTACGTGCGGGAGCTGAGCTACCAGCTGCGCCACCAGGATGGCACCACGCAGCCCGTGCTGCTAAACGCCAACTTGGTACGCGATGCGGACGGCACGCCATTGATGGTGCACGTCATGCTGTTCGACATTACCGCCCGCCGCCAGTACGAACAGGAGCTGCTGCGCGCCAAGAAACTGGCCGACCACCAGCGCGAACAATTGGCCGAGCTAAACGCGGCCCTGCTGGAAAACAACCGGCTACTGACCCGCACCAACGCCGACCTGGACACCTTTATCTACACGGCCTCGCATGACCTAAAAGCGCCCATCACCAACATTGAGGGCCTGGTTAAGCTGCTCACTCACCAGCTGCCCGCCGAGGTGTTGCAGCAGCAGCAGGTAGCGCACATCATAACCCTGATGCAGGCCTCCGTAGACCGCTTCACCGAAACCATTCATCAGCTCAGCGACATCACCAGGCTGCAGCAGTCGCAGGCCGCGCCTGCCGAATCGGTGGACCTGGCCCCGCTGTTGGACGACATATGCCTCGATTTGGCCCCACAGCTAACTGAAGCAAGAGCGCAACTCACCTTTGCGCTGGATCAGTGCCCTCGCGTCCACTTTGCGCCCCGGCACCTGCGCAGCATTCTCTATAACTTGCTTAGCAACGGCATCAAGTATTGCCACCCCGACCGGGTGCCCGTGGTGCAGGTGCGGTGCCACCGCAACGATACGCAGGTCGTGCTGGAAGTGCAAGACAACGGTCTGGGCCTTAGCCCCAAACAGCAAGCCCAGATCTTCGGCCCATTCCAGCGCTTGCACAACCATGTAGAGGGCACAGGCATTGGCCTCTACGCGGTGAAGCGCATTGTGGAAAACGCCGATGGCACCATTACCGTGCAGAGCCAGCCTGGGCTGGGCTCCACTTTCACCGTCACCCTGCCAGAAGTTGCTTAGCAGCAGGCTGGTATTTTGCGGTTAATGGGTGGGCCGTTAGCTCGGTCTTATGCCATTGTATAGGGTGCTCACGGGGCCCCTGGCCCACGCCGCTTGATGCGCAAGGTTCTGATGGCAGCGTTTGTGTACACGGCATGCACGACCACCCAGTTGTTTGTTAGTGAACAACCCGACAACAGACAATCAGCGCCCCATAACTAACCCCATGCCCGACTTCCTCCGCCCCGACGACCAGCTGCGGGCCTTGCGCCCGCTGGTACCCACCGAAACGCCTGCCGATGCGGCCACTGATACCGTGGGCGACTTCCTGCACGCCACGCTACGCCCCGTGCTGAAGCTGCAAAACGAGCTGCTGCTGGCGGCAGTGGCCGACTTCGTGCGCGACCACCACATAGCCCTGGTCGCGGCCGACGCCACCACCCAGCAGCGCCTGCTCAGCGAGCTGCTGGGCCGCAACACCAAGCTGCGCTACACCATTATTGGCCTCGTCACGGCCCTGTTCACGGCCGAAGAATATGCTTACTACCGCACCCAGCGGCCCGAGCTGAACCGCCGCTTGCTGGCCCTGGCGCAGCAGCGCGTGCTGGGCCAGGCGGCCGCCGTGGGGGCCCTGGCCGCCGACTAAACAAAAGCGGTGGGGCCCCAGGGGGCCACCGCTTTTGTTGGTTTGCGCGCGCAATTGGCTACTCGTACTCCGAGTTGCGCAGCTGCACGGCGTCCATGTTTTTGCGCATCCGCATGTTCAGCAGCTCCACCACCAGCGAGAAGAACATGGCGAAATACACATAGCCTTTGGGCACTTCCTGGTGGGCGGCTTCGAGCAGCAGCATGCCGCCAATCATGATGAGGAACGCGAGGGCCAGTACCTTGATGGTGGGGTTGCGGTTTACAAAATCGGCCACTACGCCCGAGAAGGCCAGCATGATGCACATGGCCAAAACCACGGCCGCAATCATCACCAACACGTTGCTGACCAGGCCCACCGCCGTGAGAATAGAGTCAAAACTGAACACGATGTCGATGATAACAATTTGCACGATGACGCCCGCCATGGTAGCCCCGGCCTTGCCCGTTCCGGCGCTCTCGTCGTCGTGGCCTTGCAGCTTTTCGTAAATCTCCACCGTGCTTTTATAAAGCAAAAACACGCCCCCGGCCATCAAAATCAGGTCGCGGCCCGTGACGCCGAAGGGGCCCTCGGCTGTGGCGATGGGCAGCGTGAAGAGCGGTGCGCGCAGGCTCACAAGCCACGAAATGCTGGTGAGCAGGGCAATGCGGAACACCAGGGCCAGCAACAGGCCGATGGTGCGCCCGCGTGGCTGCTGCTCGCGGGGCAGCAGGTTGACGACGATGGAAATGAAGATGATGTTGTCGATGCCCAGCACGATTTCCATGAACGTGAGGGTCAGCAGGCTAATCCAGGTTTGCAGTTGCCCAAAGGCGGCGAAATCGTACATCCTTTATTAAATGTGAAGATGGAAGAATGTGGAAATATGAAAATGCAAAAGGATGAAAAGCGGAGAAACTAACCAAGGAGGGGTGATTTCAACCATTTTCAACTTTCCACATTCTCCACATTCCGCACATTTTAGTTATGACTTCATGTTCACGAATTGCAGCGGCAGGCCAATGTCGGCGCGGCGTAGCACGGCAATGGCGGCCTGCAAGTCGTCGATCTTTTTGGCCGTCACGCGCACTTGGTCGTCCTGCATCTGGGCTTCTACCTTCACCTTGGCATCTTTGATGGCCTTGATGATTTTGCGGCCAAAATCTTTGTCCACGCCGGCGCGCACCTTGATGGTTTTTTTGATGAGCTGGCCACTCGGCTGCTCGTCGGCGGTGAAGTCGAGGCTGGTACCGTCGATGCCCTGCTTCACCACGCGGCCCAGCAAAATGTCCTCGAGGGCCTTCACGCGCATCGAGTTTTCCGACGAGAGCAGAATGGTATTTTCTTTCTTGTTGAGCTCAATGCCGCCCTTGGTGTCGCGCAGGTCGTAGCGGGTCAGGAGTTCTTTTTGGGCCGTGTTCACCGCGTTTTCAAGGGTTTGCGGGTCCACTTTGCTCACGATATCAAAGGATGCCATGTCGGAAGGTTGGTTAAAGTACAGAGGCAAGTGCCGCCGCCGGGCACGAAGATAGCCGGAGCCCGGGTGCATCTTTGCGCCCCGCCCCGGGGCCCCGGCCAGTCAAAACGGCCTTGTAGTACGCGCCGGGCCGCCGGGCGTTGCCCGGGGCCTCGGAGGCCGGGCATTTGTTTTCCCTGCTTTCGCGCCATGCTTCCCCTCCCCGACCTCGCCGCCATGGTGGCCGTGTACAACCAAATCAACCGCTACGGCCACGCCAACGGCATGGCGCTGGACGTGGTGGGCCCCGGCCAGGCCGACTACCGGATGCGCGTGCGCCCCGAGCATTTATCGTCGCCCAACACGTGCCACGGCGGCGTGCTGGCCGGCCTCATGGACGCGGCCCTGGGCGCAGCGGCCCTCACGCTGGCCTTCACTACCCAGGAGCTGGTGTCCACCGTCGAGTTCAAGATGAACTACTTGTACCCCGTGCATTTGCACGACGAGCTGCGCGCCGAGGGCCGCGTGGAGCACACTGGCCAGCGCCTGTTGGTGAGCAGCTGCGTGGTGTACCGGGTAGTGGCCGGGGGCCCCGACGTGGCCGTGGCCCGGGGCCTGGGCACCTTCAACCGTTACCCGGCCGACAAGCGCGACTTCGCGCACCTGCTCCGGGGCCCCCAGTCCGACCAAATTCGCTAGCCTGCGCCCGCGCCAGGGCCTAAAAAAAGCGCCGCGGGGGCCCCGCGGCGCTCTTTTTAACTAAAGTTGGCTAATAAGCTGCTCTTCCAAAAGTAGCCGTTCCCAGAAAGAGCTAACAGCTTAAACCTTATAGCTCGACGGGCACCGTTTGCAGGTCGGGCTCCGACTCGGGCTCGTAGTCGTCGGTTTCTGACAGCTGGGGGGCGGTTACTTTGCGCACATTGCGGGCGCAGTCCTCGTCGCGGTGGTTGCGGCCCACTGTGAACTCCACCCAGTCGCCTTCGCGCAGGTCGTTGAAGTCGCCCTCGGTGAGGTCGGCGTAGCTGAAGAAGAGGTTGTTGGGCGGCATCACCACGAAGCCGAAGCCGTTTTTCAGGTTTTTGATGGTGCTCATGCCAGTGGTGCCCACGGGGCCCGCGGCGGTGGGGCCGTTGGGGCGGGCGGGCTTGGGCGCAGTGGTAGCGGCCATGGTGCTGGGCGCAAACGCGGCCGGCTCCGACTGGCTCACGAACAGGGCTTCCACTACTTCGTCCTGGGCGGTCAGGCCGCGGTCAATCACGGCGTGCATGGCCACGGGGTAGGTTACCTGCTCCAGCAGCTGCTGCGAGGCACGCGTCACGCGGGTTTCGCCCTTGAAGTCCTCGTACTTGAAGTCCCAGTTCAGCAGCATCACGCGGGTACCCACGGTGTTGAGCTTGCGGATGAGGGGCACGTAGTCCGAGTCGCCGGCGATGAGCACCACCACGTCCAGGGTTTTGTGCAGGGCCAGCTCCAGGGCCTCCAGCGAGAGCCACACGTCGATGCCTTTTTCCTGCAAGCGGCCGTCGCGGGTTTTCAGGGGCATGTAGTGGGTGCTCACGCCCAGGTTCATCAGGATGTCGTCGAGCAGGCGGTCGTGAAACAGGCGGTCTTTGTCGCGGGCCTCGGTGGCCGAGAGGCGGCCCCGGAAAAAGTGGGCATCAGTGATTTGCGCCAGGCGCACGTCTACATCTTCTTCCTCAGCCACTTGGTGGCGGATAAACTCGTGCAGTCCTTCGAGGCTGATCCGCGCCTTCCGCTCGTGCTGGAAATAGTAATAGTCGCTGATTTTCAAAAAATAATTGCCGTCGTAAAACACGCCGACGCGAATCAGGGGGCTATTCATCTGGTTCATGCGGATGGTTGGGTAAAATAGTAGTAAATGAGAGACGTTTTAGGTGAGACGTGCGGACAGGGCCCCGCCGCCGCGCGCCAAAGCGGCAGGGCGGAACGGAGCAGTTCAGAAGAGAGGGGGAAAGCCAGCGGCCGAGAACCGGGCCGGCCAGGGGCCCCAGCGGGCCGTTAATTAATAGTTATAGTGACTAATTAAGCTTAACCCCGGCTGGCCGAACCGATTAATAACGAAGAAATAACGTATAAATCGGCATTAACTCCTGCCCTCTCCGCACATATCCGCTGCGAAGCTAATAGCCCGTGCCGACTAATGCAACCGATTGCCGGTTTCTTTTACGTCCGGAGCACAGAAAATAGCTTCTAAAATCCTATTTTGCCCATTATTAGCCCCAGCACCAACAGCGCATAACCGGCACAAATGCTTACTTCAAGCACGTTGCCCGAAGGCGAACCGGTGCGGATAAGTGGTACTTTAAAGGAGTAGCCCAGCAGCGGGAATAACCAGCGCACACCGGCCTTTGTGAGGGTATCGGCCACGAGGTGCGAGGCGTAGCCGGCGCCCGCAAACAGGGCCACGCCGCGCCAGCCCAAGTGGTGCTCGGCCAGGTAGCCGATGTAGGTCCAGAAGGCAGTGGCCCACACGGTGTGCGTCCAGGAGCGGTGGCTGGTGAAGGGCGCTAGGGCGATGAAGGCCCCCAGCAGGCTTAGCCACACCTGCCCGGCATAGAGGCCCGCCACGCCCGTGCCCAGCCCCGTGAAGAGCAGCGCCAGCCGCCGCGTGGAGCCGCCCTGCAAGCCCGCCCCCAGCAGGCCAAAGCCCAGGGCAATAAGATAATACAGCCGCTGCCCGCCGCCCACGTGCAGGCACAGGTAGCTGTAGCCCGCGATGACCAGCGCTGCCGCCACAAAGGCCCAGCGCACGTAGTGCTGCGCAAAGCCCAGGCGCTGGCTCAGGCGGCTTTCGGGGTGGTCGAGGTCGGGGGCCAGGGCCGAGAAGCCGGCCAGGGCCACGCCGGCCAGCGAGGCCGGCACGCCCGGAACCAGCCCGGCAATGGCCGCGCCCGTGATGAGGCCAATGGCCAAGTGAGAAGAACCGCGCACTAAAGATTGACTAGCGATAAAGGGCCGCAAAGCTACGCGGCCTGCCCTGGGGGCCCCGGAAACCTTCGCCGGGCCCTGAGTGTATTGCAAGGGCCAGCCCGGCCGGAATACGTTCCGGCCGGGCTGCTTTACGTGTTTCCGCCTAGCCCCGACTGTTGTGCAAGTAGTTGATTTTCTGCGCTTATACCGCTTATCGCCCGAAATCCAGACCCTGGCCGCCCGCCTGCGCGAGGCCGCCAAGCCGGGCCCCGGCGGCGTGCGCCTGCACCTGCGCGGCCTGGTGGGCAGCCAAGACGCGGTGGTAGCCGCCGCGGCCGCCAACCCCCAGCACGCCCACGTGTTCGTGCTGCACGACAAAGAGGAAGCAGCTTACTTCCTGGCCGATTTGCAGCACTTGCTGCCCGAGGGCAGCGAGGCGCTGCTGTTCCCCAGCTCGTACAAGCGGCCCTACCAGTTCGACGAAACCGAGAACGCCAACGTACTGATGCGCGCCGAGGCCCTGAACCGGCTCAACACGGTGCGCGGCGGGGCGGCGGGCCAAGGCGTGTTCATCGCCACCTACCCGGAGGCGCTGACGGAGAAGGTTATCAACCGCCAGAGCCTGGTAAAAAACACGTTCACGGCTAAGACGGGTGATAAGCTGGACATAAATTTCCTGGGCGAGCTGCTGGGCGAGTACGACTTTGAGAAGACAGATTTCGTGTACGAGGCCGGGCAGTACGCCGTGCGCGGCGGCATCGTGGACGTGTTCAGCTACGCCAACGAGCTGCCGTTTCGGCTGGAATTGTTCGGCGACGAGATTGAGAGCATCCGCACGTTCAACCCCGAAACGCAGCTCTCGGTGGAGCCGCGGCCGCAGGTGAGCATCATTCCCAACGTGCAAACCAAGCTGTTGCAGGAAAAGCGGGAGGCGTTTTTTGAGTTTTTGCCCCACACGGCCTGCCTGTGGCTGAAGGACGTGCGCCAGACGCTAGACGTGGTGGCGGACTTGTACGAGCGGGCGGAAACCAACTTCCAAGCGATGCTGGGCGAAGGCGGCGGGATGCAGATTGTGAGCAAGCCGGCCGATTTGTTCGAGTCGGGCAAGAACTTCAAGAAGTCGCTCGACGAGTTCGCGGTGGTGGAGTTCGGTAAACGGTTCCACTTCAAAAACGCCGATACCTTCCAGTTCGGGGCCAAGCCGCAGCCGAGCTTCAACAAGGAGTTCCCGCGCATGGCCAAAAATCTGCGCGAGAACCAAGTGCGCGACTTCACCACGATTATCGCCGCCGACACGGTACGGCAGGCCGACCGGCTGCGCACAATTTTCGACGAGATTGATAACAACGTGCAGTTCCAGCACCTGCTGCTGGCCCTGCGCGAGGGCTTTGTTGACGAGCAGATGGGCCTGGCCGTGTACACCGACCACCAGCTGTTTGAGCGCTACTACAGAGCCCAGGAAACCAAGAAGTTTTCGAAGAAAAAAGCGCTGACGCTGCGCGAGCTAAAGACGTTGCAGCCCGGCGACTACGTGACGCACCAGGACTACGGCATTGCCCGGTTTGCGGGCCTGACGCAGGTGGACATCAACGGGCAGATTCAGGAGGCCATCCGGCTGGTGTACCGCGACGACGACGTGCTGACGGTGAGCATCCACGCGCTGCACAAAATTGCCAAGTACAGCGGCGCCGAGGGGTCGCCGCCCAGTATGAGCAAGCTGGGCTCACCGGAGTGGGAGAACAAGAAGCGGGCCGTCAAGAAGAAAGTGAAGGATATTGCAGCCGATCTTATTCGGCTGTACGCCAAGCGAAAAACGGCCCCGGGCTTCGCGTTTTCGGCCGATGGCTTCATGCAGGCCGAGCTGGAATCGAGCTTTATTTACGAGGACACGCCCGACCAGGCCAAGGCCACCGAGGACGTGAAGCACGACATGCAGCAGCCCCACCCGATGGACCGCTTGGTGTGCGGCGACGTGGGCTTCGGCAAGACGGAAGTGGCGATTCGGGCGGCCTTCAAGGCCGTGGCCGACGGCAAGCAGGCGGCGGTGCTGGTGCCGACTACTATCCTGGCTATGCAGCACTACAAGACGTTCCGGGACCGGCTGGCGACCCTGCCCGTGACGGTGGAGTACGTGAACCGCTTCAAGAGCACCAAGCAGATCAAGGAAACCTTGCAGCGCGTGGCGGAGGGCAAAACCGACATCCTCATCGGCACGCACCGGCTGACCAACAAGGACATTGTTTTCAAGGACTTGGGCTTGCTGATTATTGACGAGGAGCAGAAGTTCGGCGTGAAGACCAAGGACAAGCTTAAAGAGCTGAAGGTGAACGTAGACACGCTCACACTCTCGGCCACGCCGATCCCGCGAACGCTGCACTTCTCGCTGATGGGGGCCCGGGACCTGAGCGTGATTGCCACGCCGCCGCCTAACCGGCAGCCGGTGCAAACCGAGCTGCACGTGTACGACGAAATCCTGATCCGCGACGCGGTGGCGCGCGAGTTGAAGCGCGGCGGGCAGGTGTTTTTCGTGCACAACCGCATCAAGGACATTGAGGAAGTGGCGGGCATGATTCTGCGCCTCGTGCCGGACGCGAAAATCACCTACGCCCACGGCCAAATGGAGGGCGACCTGCTGGAGAAGCGCATGATGAAGTTTGTGGAGGGCGAGTACGACGTGTTGGTGAGCACGAGCATCATCGAGAGCGGGCTCGACATTCCGAACGCCAACACCATCATCATCAACCGCGCCCACCTAGCCGGCCTAAGTGATTTGCACCAGATGCGGGGCCGCGTGGGCCGCTCCAACCGCAAGGCTTACTGCTACTTGCTGACGCCGCCCGTGGCCAACCTGCCTGCCGACGCCCGCAAGCGCCTGAGCACGCTGGAAGAGTTTTCGGACCTCGGCGCGGGCTTCAACGTGGCCATGCGCGACCTGGACATCCGCGGGGCGGGCAACCTGCTGGGCGGCGAGCAGAGCGGCTTTATTAACGACTTGGGCTACGAAACCTACCACCAGATATTGGACGAGGCGGTTCGCGAACTGAAGGAAACGGAGTTCAAGGACCTGTTCATGGGCGACTCGAACCAGCGCTTGCAAGCCGCCGCCGGGGCTGCCCGCAACCACGAGTGCAACGTGGAAACCGACCGCCAGGTGCTGATACCCGACCGCTACGTGAGCAACGTGTCGGAGCGCTTGCAGCTGTATGCCAAGCTCGACCGGGCCGAGAAGCCCGAGGCCCTGCGCAAGCTGCTGGCCAGCATGGTGGACCGCTTCGGGCCCCTGCCGGCCGAGGTGGAGCAGCTCGCCGACCTCGTGCGCCTGCGCTGGCAGGCCGGCCGCCTGGGCTTCGCCAAGCTCACGCTGAAGCGCGACACGCTGAAGGGCTACCTGCCCGCGGGCCCCGAACACCAAGCCTACTTCCAGGGCGACCAGTTCGGCGACATCCTCAACTACGTGCAGACCCACGCCCGCAGCGCCAGCATGAAGGAGCGCAAAGAGCAGCTGGTCATCACGTTCGAGGAAGTGAAATCCATCCCGCAGGCCAAAAAAGTACTGGCCGAGCTGGGCAGCGCCGAATTGGTGGAGGCGTAAAATCGGATTTTGCTACCTTGCATAAAAGCTATAACTTATGGATTACAACGAGCTTTCTGGGCGAATTGAGGCCCTATTGGCGGACATACTGCACCGCATGGACCGGCACACCGAGCAACAAGGCACCCGCACCGATAAGCAAAGGGCCCAGATGCGCTACTCCCCATCCTCACTGCCTATGGAGCACGTTTCCAGCGGCTGGAAGCGGCTGTTTTTAATAAGGCCAGCTAGGTTTCTGGCGCTTGAAAAACTGATGAATCCCGGCTTGGTGGTTACCGAACCGGGATTTTTATTGTCACCCCTCACCATTGCTACTCACTGCTAACCGAAGCTAAACAGTAGGATTAAACCTGGAAAAAACTTGATGCGGGGCGGGACGAAACGGCGCGGGAAGTGTTGTTATGGCCTACGCTTTCCCTTCCTTTATTTTTATGAAAAAGCTCCTTTTCCTGGCTGCCCTGGCGGCTGGTATTACCACCGCCCAGGCCCAGTCGGGCCCTACCAACCACAAGCCCGTGGTGGGCGACCCCGTGACGGCCGCGCCCAACGGCCCGGTGAACGCCGGCGTGAAGCCCGGCCAGAAAGTGAACACGGCCCCCGCCACGGGCGCCAACCGGGCTTCACGCTCCAGTTCCACTGTTAAGGCCTCGCGCCAGGGCACGGCCACGGCCAGCGGCCTGCCCCAGGCCATGGGCAAAAACGCCGCTGTGAAGCCCGGCGCGAAGAAATAACTTTCGGCCCTGGGGCCCCAAAAAGAACGGCCCGGCGCATATGCGGCCGGCTTCTTTGCCCCAGGGCGGGCTACTTGCCTTGCACCGTGACGGTGACGGTGCCGCGCACGGGCTGGCCGTTGGCCGTGATGCCCTCGACGGTGGTGCGGAACGTGCCGCTCACATCGCCGGTGAAGAAGGTGAGGGCGGCCTCGCCGGCGGCGTTGGTGCGCACTGTGGGGTTCCAGTAGAGGGACGTGCGGCGCGGGTCGGGGCCCGGGGCGGTGAGCGTGGGGGCCCCGTAGCGCGGCGCGTAGAACTCGCGGGCCTGGTAGTAGCCGGGCAGCTTCACGGTGGCGATGCCCGGGGCGGGGCCCTTGTCGGCGCCCTTGTACTTGGGGTCGGCGCGCTTGGTGTAGATGGCGATAACGCCGCCGCTACCGCCGAATATGGCGGCTTCGTTGCCCTTGAAAACTTCTACCGACTGGATATCGGTCGAGACGAGGGTGTTAATAACGTCGGCGTCGACCCGCGCACCATCGAGGATGAACTGCGGCGTGCCCTGGTTGCGGATTTGAATGGACATGTTGGGCGGGCTGCCGCTGATGGTGAGGCCGGCCACGCGCCCTTGCAGCACCTGGAAAACGCTCAGGCCCGACTGCGCCGTGGGGTTGCTGGCGAAATCAATCACGGTGCCGCCGGTGGCCCCGTAGAGGCGGCGGGGGTCGTCGGGCGGCACGGCCACGCGCTTGGCCGTCACGGCCACGTTATCAAGCAAAATGTTGCGCGTTACCATGCCCACCGGGTGCCGCGAGGGGTCCATTTCGTGCTCGTCGGCCTGCTGCTGGCGGCTGCGCTTCACAAAATCGGCGATGGGGCCCGGCGGGGTGGGCAGCGGCGGCAGCCGCAGGTTTTCCACCGAGGGCCCCGTATCGGGCCGGATGACCACGTTGGAGCCGCCCTGCGCGCGCCGGGCCTGCAAGGTCACGATGGCCGTGTCGCGCCCATCGAAGCCCACGAAGCGGAAGCGGCCGGCGGCGTTGGTCACGCCCGTGGTGACCTGCCGGATGGGCCGGGTTTGAATGAAGGTGAGTTGGCTGTTGGGGATGGGGCGGTAGCCGTGCTCGCTCAGCACCTGCCCGCCCAGGGCCAGGGCCTGGTCGGCGGGGTATTCGAGGTAGGGGGCCTGGCCGCTCACCACGTTTTTCCACACAAAGCGCCGCCAGCCTTGGGTTAGCAGCAGGTCGTCGAGGGCGCGGGCGGTTTCGGCGGTGGGGTTTTGGAAGTAGTAGCCGGGGCCCTCCACGTAGCCGGCCAGATCGGAGGTCAGCAGCAGGTTCGAGGCAACGGTTTCGGCGGTGGGGTCGAGGCCCGCAAGGCCCGCTTCCACCACCGACACCGACAGGCGGGCGGCGGCCAACGGCTGGCCGGCGGCATCGGCCAGGCGCACCTTCATCTGTACTGGGGCCCGCAGGCCGTAAGAACTGGTTTTGTCGGGGGTGAGGGCGGCGGGCACGGTGGCCGCTCCGTTCTGCACAAAGGCCAGGCGCTCGGCCTGCGGTGTGCCCTGGGCATCGACCAGCGTAAGGTGCAGGATGCCGTTGGGGTAGCGCGCCTTCGACACCTTCCAGGTGGCGGGGGCCGCGCCGATGGGCCGCGGGGCCATGTACACCAGGAAGCCGCGCACTTCCGTCAGCAGCATCACCGGGCCGGGCACGGGGGCCCCGGCGGGGCCCTGGTAGCGGGCCTCCACCGCGTAGTCGGTACCGGCGTCGGTTACGTGCAGGGCGTAGCCGCTGGCTGCACCGCGGGCAGGGCGTAGTCAGCAGTGGTGCCGCCGGGCAGGGCCACGCGGGCGCGGTAGTGCTGGCCGGCGACCGGGGTGAGGGCGAAGTGCCCCATGCCCAGGTGCGTGGTGCCGAAGGGAGGCACCACGGCCGCGTTGCGGTCGTCAACTATTTGAGCTTTGACGTCGACGCCGCGGCCGTTCACGTCCACGGCTTTGAGGGCCACCACGGCGGGCAGGCCGGCCACCAGGGCCCCACCCTCGGGAAAGAACTGCACGTCGGGCCGGCCGGCGGGCAGCACGGGGGTGCCGGCGGCGGGACGGCGCACGGCGAGCGGCGGCGGGGTAGTAGCGGTGTAGGGCGAGGCGGCCCACACCTGCAAGCGGCGGCGGTACACTAAGTCGTCGCCGGCGTTGCGCATCCAGTTGGTGTAGGCGCGCAGCTCGTAGGTGCCGGCGGCCAGCGTATCGGCCACGTCGAGGTCGCCGTAGGCGCGGCCGCCGTCCAGGCGCAGGGTGCGCTGGGCCACAATTTTCTGCTCGGCCGATACCAGATCGACGTACAGCACTTTGCTTAGCGAGTCGGCCTGGTGGCGCAGCCCATCCACTATATAGGCGCTGAACCAGATGGTTTCGCCGGTGGCGTACACGGGCTTGTCGAGGTGGAGGTAGGCTTTTTCGGGCAGTACGGTGGCGTAGTACTCGCTCACCTGGCGGGCCAGCCGCTGGAGGAGGCTCTCGTCGACCGGGCGGGGCCGGGCGGCCCCCAGTGCCAGCAGGCCCCCGCCCGCGAGCAGCGCCAGTGCCCAATTCCGGGAAAAATATGCGTTCATGCGGGAAAGCTAGTGAGGAAACGGGCCGCTGGCCCCGCGCAGGGGCCCCAGCCAGGTGTTGGCGGGGTGAAGCCGCGGCTCCTACCCCCCGGGGCCCCAACGCCAAACGGGCCCCGCCAGTGTTGGCAAGGCCCGTTGTTTTGGCGCAGCGCTAATGCTTATGGGGCTGCTTTAATAAGTCGTCAGACCGTCATACTGAGCTTGTCGAAACATCTCTCTCACTCACTAATTCAATCGTTCAGCAACGCGGGAGAGATGCTTCGATAAGCTCAGCATGACCGTTTTTATTAGCTTTTAGCTCCCTTAGTCGCAGCCGTCGGGGCCGCAGGCGGGGCCATCGATTTGGCCCGCCACGGCCACCAGCTGGGGCTTGGCGGCCTGGGCCTCGTCCCACACCTTGCCCAATACTTCGGCAAACAGCTCGGCCGGCTGGGCCCCCGACACGGCGTATTTGTCCTCGAACACGAAGAAGGGCACGCCCTGCACCCCAATTTGCTGGGCCTGGTACTCGTCGTAGCGCACGGCTTCGGCGTAGGTGCCGGCGGCCAGCGCCTGGCGGATTTCAGTGGCGTCAAGGCCCACTTCGGTGCCCAGCTGCACCAGGGTTTCCACGTCGTTCAGGTCGCGGCCCTGGGTGTAGTAGGCGGCCATGAGGCGCTCCTTGGTGGCGTCCTGGCGGCCGTGGTGGGCCCCCAGGTGCACGAGCTGGTGGGCCAGAAACGTGTTGGCGGGCACGGCGTGCTCAAAGTCGTAGGCCAGGCCCACTTCGCGGGCGATGCCGGCCATGTGGTCGTTCATGCGGCGGCCTTCGGCGGGCGAAACGCCTTTTTTGGCGGCCAGCGAGTCGTGGATGTTTTGGCCGGGCACGGGCTGGAAATCGGGCGTTAGCTGGAAGCTGCGCCACGTCACTTCCACCGCCTCGGGGTGGCCAAATTGCCGGAGGCACTCCTCAAAGCGGCGCTTGCCGATGTAACAGAACGGGCACACGACGTCGGACCAGATTTCAACTTTCATCAGAAAAAATAATTACGGGGGTGAAAAAAACCGGCGGCGGCTTGGGCCCCCAGCCGGTGCATTGGCCGATAACAAGCCAGGGGCCCTCGAATGTTCACGCCCGCGCCCCCGGCGCCCCGCCGCCAGGCAACGTTTTGGGCCGGCGGCGGGTAAGACGAACGGGGCCCCGGGCCCTTGCATTGCTAACCAACCGCATCTTAATATATGGAATTTCAAGAGTTAGGCGCCTCGGGCGTCAAGGTTTCGCGCATCACGTTTGGCAGCTGGGCGGCCGGCGGCTGGATGTGGGGCGGCACCGAGCAGAACGACGCCGTGGGCGCCATCCACGCCAGCTACGAGCTGGGGGTGACCAGCATCGACACGGCCCCCATCTACGGGCAGGGCCTGAGCGAGCAGATTGTGGGCGAGGCCATCAAGAGCCTGCCGCGCGACAAGGTGCAAGTGCTCACCAAGTTCGGCATGCGCTGGGACCTGGCCAAGGGCGACTTCGCCATGAAAACCAAGGATAACGAAGGCCACGACCTGGACGTGTACAAGTACGCCAGCCGCGCCAGCATCATCAAGGAGTGCGAGGACAGCCTCCAGCGCCTGGGCACCGACTACATTGACCTCTACCAGCAGCATTGGCCTGACACCACCACGCCGATTGACGAAACGATGGAAGCCGTGCAGCGCCTCATCGAGCAGGGCAAGGTGCGCGCCGCGGGCGTAAGCAACTACTCGGTGGCGCAAATGGAAGAAGCCGAAAAGACCATCAAGCTGGCTTCCAACCAGGTGCCGTACAGCATGTTGCGGCGCGATATTGAGAAAGACGTGGTACCGTATTGCCAGGCCAACAACAAAGGCATCCTGGTGTACAGCCCCTTGCAGCTAGGCTTACTGACGGGCAAGATGAAGCCCGGCCAGCACTTCGACGCCAGCGACCTGCGCAGCACCAACAAGCTGTTCAAGCCCGAAAGCGTGACCCGCGTGAACGAGTTTTTGAACAAAATCCGGCCCCTGGCCGAAACCAAAGGCGCCACCCTGGGCCAGCTCGTGCTGCGCTGGACGCTGGCGCAGCCCGGCATCACGGTGGCGCTGGTGGGGGCCCGCAACCCCGAGCAGGCCGTGCAAAACGCCAAGGCCATCGACGTGCAGCTCTCGTTTGAGGAAGTGGACTTCATCAACAAGCAGCTGCGGGCCCTGGCGCCGGCCGCTGTGTAATAGGTTATAAATAACGGGTTGTCATTCCGACGAAGGAGGAATCTGAGTAAAACCAGGCAAGGGCAATTCTCAGATTCCTCCTTCGTCGGAATGACAGTTCTCTAGTTGTGCCACCTCCTGGGGCCCCGCCCTCCACTTTCGAAAAGGCGCTGCTATTTTTAGCAGCGCCTTTTTTTGTTGCCATGTCCGCCGCGGTTTCGTTTTGCGCCGTGCTGGAGGCCGGGGGCCCTAGCTTCATGCCCACCCAAATTGTGGTGGTGCCCGAAGCCGTGCGCGCCGCTTTGGGCCCTGGCACGAAGCGCGTGGTGTGCACCATTGGCGGCCACGCCGAGCGGCTGGGGCTACTCCCGCAGGAAGGCGGCGGGCGCTACCTGCTGCTGCGCAAGGAGTTGTGCGCACGGCTGGGCCTAAAAATCGGCCAGGAAGTCGCCCTTACCCTGGCGCCCGACCCCGCCCCGGACCACATCAACTTGCCCGATGAGCTGGCCGAAGCCTTGGGGGCCTGGCCCGAAGCCGAGGCGGCGTTCCACGCCCACAGCGGTTCGCATAAGCGCGCCATGGCCCGCCACGTGGCAACCGCCAAGGCGGCCGAAACCCGCGCCCGCCGCGCCGTGCAGCTGGCCGAGCGCCTGGCGGCGGGGGCCCATCCGTTTCGGGCGGGGGGCTAAACTGCGGGCCGGGCCGGTATTTTTGCCCCCATGCCCCTGCCCTACCGCCGCCTCGTCGTCAAAATCGGTTCCAACGTCCTCACCCAGCCCAACGGCCTGCCCGACCTCGACCGCCTTACCAAGCTGGTGGCGCAGGTAGCCGCGCTGCACGCCAACGGACTGGAAGTCATCGTAGTATCGTCGGGGGCCGTGGCCGCGGGGCGCAGCCTGCTCACCCTGCCGCCTAAGACCGATGCCGTGCGCAGCCGCCAGGTGCTGGCTGCCCTGGGCCAGGTGAAGCTGCTGGGCCTCTACGCCGAGCGCTTGGCTACCCACGGCCTGCTGGGGGCCCAAGTGCTGGTGACGAAGGAAGATTTCCGCGACCGCCAGCACTACCAGAACATGCAGAACTGCTTCCTGGAGCTGCTCCAGCAGCAAGTGGTGCCCATCGTGAACGAGAACGACGTAGTGGCCGTCACGGAACTGATGTTCACAGACAACGACGAGCTGGCCGGCCTCATCGCCGCGCAGCTCAACGCCGACGCGCTCATTATCCTCAGCAACGTGGACGGCATTTTCGACGGCGACCCGGCGGCCCCGGGCTCGCAGGTCATCCGGGAAATTGCGCCGGGGGCCACGGGCTTCGCCGATTTTGTGACCACGCAACGCTCGCAGTTTGGGCGCGGCGGCATGCTCACCAAGTGCCATATGGCGCACAAAGTGGCCAAGCTGGGCATCAGCGTGCACATCGCCAACGGCAAAACCGCCGGCATTTTGCCCGCCTTGCTAGCCGAAACCGCCGTCAACACCTGGTTCCGGCCGGGCAAAGCGGCCTCGGGCAAGAAGAAATGGCTGGCCCACGCCCAGGCCGCGGCCCAGGCCGTGGTGCGCGTGAACGCCGGGGCCCGGGCCGCCCTCACTGCCGCCGGCCACGCCAGCAGCCTGCTGCCGGTGGGCGTGGTGGCCATCGAGGGCACGTTCCAGAAGGGCGACATCGTGCGCATAACGGACGACGCCACCGGCCAGCCCTTCGCCCTGGGCATCGCCGAATACGGCGCCGACAAGGCCCTGGAGTGGCTGGGCCAGCAACACCAACGCGCCCTGGTGCACTACGATTACCTGTTCCTGAACCCCGATGCTTAGGGTGGTTTGAGTTAGTTAAAAATCAATAAGGACGCCATGCTCATCTAGCGTCCGCGCAGCCGAAGCATCTCTCCCGCAGCAGTGAACCAATCAATTGGAATAGTTGAGCAGTAGAAATGCTTCGGCTGCGCGGACGCTAGATGAGTATGACGGCCTTATTGATTCAAACAGCTTTTAGGGGCCGCAGGGGCCCCACCGCTAGCCCTGCGCCGTGGGCCGGACGATGATTTCGCCCACGTCCACGCCGGCCGGTTGCGCGATGGCAAAGGCAATGGCACGGGCAATGGCCTCAGGCGGCAGCGCCATGGCGTCGCGGGCGGCTTCGAGCTGCGCTTTCACTTCCGGGTTAGTCACCCCGTCCGCGAAGTTCGTGTGCACGAAGCCGGGGGAAATAACGGTGACGCGCAGGTGCGCGCCGGCCTCTTGGCGCAGGCCCTCGGACAGGGCCCGCACGGCAAATTTCGTGGCGGAGTAAACCGCCTGGTTCGGCACCGTTTTGTGCGCGGCGGTGGACGCCGTATTGACGAAATGCCCGAACCCTTGCCGGCGAAAAAGGGGCAGCGCGGCGGCAATGCCGTACAGCACACCCTTGAGGTTGACGTCCACCATGTCCTCCCAGTCCGCCACGCGCAGGTCGTCCAGGGGCGAAATCGGCATCACGCCAGCGTTGCTGATAAGCACGTCTAGCTGGCCATACCGGCTTGTGGCCAGCTGGACGAGGTTGTCCACATCGGCGCGCTGCCGCACATCGGTGGGGGCGTAGGCGACCTCGCCGCCCGCCGCCGCGATACGGGCCGCCAGCGCCGCCAAGCGCTCGGGGCCCCGGGCGCCAAGCACCACTTTCGCCCCTTGAGCGGCGAGTAGCAGCGCCGTGGCTTCGCCGATGCCGCTGCTGGCCCCCGTGATGGCGACGACCTTGCCCGTTATTCCGTTTTCCATGGCCTTGCCTTTTAACTGAGTGGTTGAGGAAGGCAAAGGTCGCGGCGGGCGGCGGGGCAATGCTATGCGAATCAATCCAAAACTTATGAAACCACTGCGGGCTGCCGGCGGTACTGATTGGGCGATTGCCCGGTTTGCTTTTTGAAGAAGCTGTTGAAATTGGGCGCGTGTCCGAAGCCCAAGCAGTAGCCTATTTCCGCCAGGGTCCAGTCGCTGTGGCGCAGGAGCGCCTTGGCTTCGGCGGCTACTTTTTCGGCGATGTGCGCCGTGGTGGTTTTGCCCGTCACGTCTTTCAGCGCCTTGTTGAGGTGGTTGGTGTGCACAGCCAACTGCTGGGCAAACTCGTTCGCGTTTTTGAGCGGCAGCGTGTGCTGCGGCGAAGGGATGGGAAACTGCCGGTCCAGCAGGTCCAGGAACAGCGCGCTGAGGCGAGCGGCGGACGTGCCCGGCTGGAGGAAAGGCACGGCCGGCGCCAGCTTGAGCGATTCGTGCAGAATAATTTGCAAGTAGTTGCGCAGCAGCTCGTTCTTGTTCATATAAGACGACTGTGCTTCTGCCAGCAGTTGCGTAAAGAGGCTGCTGAGCCGGCGCACCTCCTCGGGCCCGGGAAATAGCACCGGGCTGCCCCCCACCCGGAACAGCGGCGAGCCGGCCACGCCATCAGGGCGCAGCGCTGGCGGCAAGAACTCCTCCGTGAACAAGAAGGCGAAGCCCGTTTCGTGGCCGGCCAGCCGCTCCCAGGAAAAAGCAACCAAGGGATTGGCCAGAATCAGGGCGCAGTCCTGCACCGACACTTGCTGGTCGGCGTAGCCCAGGATGCCCTGCACGCTGCACAGCAGCTTTATTTTGTAGAAGTCCCGCCGCTGGTGCGGGAACGAGACGGGCCGCGCCGCGTCCTCCAAGCGGTACACCAAAACCTGCCCAGCGGCCGCAGAATCTTGACCGTGCCGCCGGTGAACGTCCGCAAGGGTCAGGCGTGCTTTCATTTGGCAAAGCTATGCCATTCAAATCACTCCGCTAGACACCTCCACTGGGGTCCACTGGCCGCGCCTGGGCGGTTACCGGGCGGCTACCGGGGCCCCAGTGCAAAGCCGGCGGCCCGGGCCGTTCTTTGCAGAACGCTTGCCCCGCCGCCCATGACCACTGCCACCGCCACCGACTACGCCGCCCTTTTCACTGCCACCCAGCAGGCCAGCTACGCGCTGGGGGCCCTGGCGCCCGCTGCCACAGACGCGCTGCTGCGCGAGCTGGCCGCCGCCGTGCGCACGGAAACGCCGTTTTTGCTGGCCGAAAATGCCCGCGACCTGGCCCGCATGCCCGAGGCCAACCCGAACCACGACCGCCTGCGCCTCACCGCCGAGCGCCTGGCCGGCATCGCCACCGATTTGGAGAACGTGGCCGCTTTGCCCTCGCCGCTCGGCCAGGCGCTCAGCGATAAGACCTTGCCCAACGGCTTGCATTTGCGCAAGGTGCGCGTGCCGCTGGGGGTGGTCGGCATTATATATGAGGCCCGGCCCAACGTGACGTTCGACAGCCTGGCATTGTGCCTGAAAACCGGCAACGCCTGCCTGCTGAAGGGCGGCTCCGACGCGGCGTATTCCAACGCGGCGGCGCTGGCCGTGGCGGGCCCCGTGCTGGAGCGCCACGGCTTGCCGCGGGCGGTGGCCACGCTGCTGCCGCCCGAGCGCGCCGCCACCGAGGCCCTGCTCGGGGCCGTGGGCTTCGTGGACGTGGTGATTCCGCGGGGCAGCCAGGGACTGATTGACTACGTGCGCCAGCACGCCAAGGTGCCCGTCATCGAAACCGGGGCGGGCGTGGTGCACACCTACTTCGACGCCAGCGGCGACCTGGCCAAGGGCGCGGCCATCATCGCCAACGCCAAAACCCGCCGCGTGAGCGTCTGCAACTCGCTCGACTGCCTGCTCATCCACGCCAGCCGGCTGGCCGACTTGCCAGTGCTGGCGGCGCCGCTGGCCGCGGCCGGGGTGGAAATATTTGCCGACGCGCCCGCCCTGGGGGCCCTGGCCGGCCACTACCCCGCCGCCCTGCTGGCCCCGGCCGACGAGGCGCACTTCGGCACCGAATTTTTGGCCCTGCGTATGGCCATTAAAACCGTGCCCGACCTGGCGGGGGCCCTGGCCCACATTGCCCGGCACGGCTCACGCCACAGCGAGGCCATCATTTCCGAAACTGCCGCCCACATCGACACGTTTTTGCAGCGCGTGGACGCGGCCGCGGTGTACGCCAACGCCTCCACCGCCTTCACCGACGGGGCCCAGTTTGGGCTGGGGGCCGAAATTGGCATCAGCACCCAGAAGCTGCACGCCCGGGGCCCCATGGGCTTGGAGGAGCTTACCACCTACAAGTGGCTGGTGCGCGGCGACGGCCAGGTGCGGCTGAGCTGAGGCGTGCAACCGTGTTGGGGCCCCGCGCTATCTTGTTGGCATGAAGCACCTTTTGCCGCTGGCCCTGCTGCTGGCTTCGCCCGCCCACGCCCAAACCAAGCTGAACCTGCCCCTCAAGCGGGAGCTGGACAGCATTTATGTGCAGGACCAGCGGTACCGCGAACTCATGATGACGGGCATGGGCCCTGGCAAAACCGAGGCCACCGAGGCGGCCCTGCACCTGGCCAAAGGCGAGCTGGAAAACTACCTGCGCACCAACATGCTCCGCACCGACTCGTCCGACATGCGCCGGGTGGCGGCCATCGTGCGGCGCTACGGCTACCCGGGCACGTCGCTGGTGGGCGCGCCCACCAATGAGGCGGTGTGGTGGGTGATTCAGCACTCTAACCAAATTCCGCAGTACCTGCCGCTGCTGAAAAAGGCGACCGAAACGGGCGAGCTGCCCTTCCACCGCTACGCCCAGATGCTGGACCGCCAGTTGATGAACGACGGGCAGGAGCAGCTGTACGGCACGCAGGGCAAGGGCTACACCGTGCCCAACCCAGCCACCGGGGCCCCGGAAACCATCAAGTTCATCTGGCCCATCAAAGACGCGGCCCACGTGAACGAGCGCCGCAAGCAGGCCGGCTTTACGACCACCGTGGAGGAAAACGGGGCGGCCATCGGCATTCCCTACCAACCGGTGACGCTGGACTACGCCGAGCAGGTGCGGCGGCGGGCCCAGGGGCGCTAGGCCCCTAGTCTACCAGCTTGATGGTGACCACCTTGCCGTCGGCATCGGCCAGGAACTTGCACTGCTCAAAGTTGGGGGCCGAGAGCTTGGGGCGCACGTTGTTGGAAAAAGCGTAGGGCTCGGTGGGGATGCCCAGCAGGTTCTTGTCGAGCTTGTCGTTGTTGTTCACGTCTTGGGTGAGGGCCACGGCCCAATCGCCCTTGGCCAGGGCCACGGGCACCGAAATTTCGTGCTGGCCGTTGGGCTTCACTTCCAGCCGAAAGGCCTGCTGGCCGTGCTTGAGGAAAGATTCGGGGTCGTGGTAGAAATTGAGCCGCACCACCGATTCGGTGGAAACCAATCCGGTGACCACCACCGTTACCGCGGCGGTGGTAGGCCCCGGCGCGGCAGCCGGCGGGCCGGCGGCGCGGGCCACGCAATTGCCGCCAACCAAAAATGAGAAAAACAGTAAAGCCTTCATAGCAAGCACAATTAATCAGCGTGGTGCGGCTGTAACGCCGCCCGGCGCCGAAAGAGTTCGGCTTTGGGGGCCCCAGGCCGCACCCATTGGCAATCTTTACGGCATGGATGGACTGACGAAAATTGACGATTTAGGCCAGCCGCGGGTGGTCATCGTGGGGGGTGGTTTTGGGGGCCTGGCGCTGGCCCAGTCGCTGGCCAATGTGGCGGTGCAGGTGGTGCTCATCGATAAGCACAACTACCACGCCTTCCAACCACTGCTCTACCAGGTGGCCACGGCCGGGCTCGCCCCCGACAATATCGTGGCCCCGTTCCGCAAGGCGCTGGGCAAGCAGAAGAACTTTTACTTCCGGCTGGCCGAGGTGCAGTCCATCGACGCCACGGCCCAGGTGGTGGAAACCACCATCGGCCTGCTGCGCTACGACTACCTGGTGCTGGCCACCGGGGCCACCAGCAACTTTTTTGGCGACGCGGTGATGGAGCAGAATGCCATCACGCTGAAGAGCGTGAGCGACGCCCTGGAGCTGCGCAACACGCTGCTGGCCAACTTCGAGCAAGCCTTGCAGCTCGGCGACCAGGAGCAGCTCAACAGCTTGCTCGATTTTGTGATTGTGGGCGGGGGCCCCACGGGCGTGGAAATGGCCGGGGCCCTGAGCGAGCTGCGCGCCCACGTGTTTCCGCAGGACTACCGCGAGCTGGACTTCAAGCAGATGGACATCCACTTGGTGCAGAGCGGGCCGGTGCTGCTCAAGGGCATGTCGGCCGAGGCCTCGGCGCACTCGCTGGCCGACCTAAAATCCATGGGCGTGCAGGTGTGGCTCGATGCGCGGGTGAAGTCGTACGACGGCTACACGGCCACCCTCAGCACCGGCGAGCAGCTGATTACGCGCACCCTCATTTGGGCGGCGGGCGTGACCGGGGCCCCGGTGGCCGGCCTGGTGCCCGAGTGCCTGGGGCCCGGCAACCGCTACCTCGTGGACGAGCACAACCGCGTGGCGGGCTACGACAACGTGTTTGCCCTCGGCGACATCGCCCTGATGAAAACCGACGACTACCCCGGCGGCCACCCCCAGGTGGCGCAACCCGCGCTGCAACAGGGCCGCCTGCTGGGCCGCAACATTGCCCGCCTGCTGGGCGGCGAGCTCATGCAGCCCTTCAGGTACGACGACAAGGGCAGCATGGCCACCATCGGCCGCAACCGGGCCGTGGCCGACGTGAAATTCTTCGGCCGCGAGTGGCACCTGAGCGGTTTTTTGGCCTGGCTGGCCTGGAGCCTGGTGCACGTGCTGGCCCTGGTGAACTACCGCAGCCGCATCGCCGTGGCCTTCACCTGGGCCTGGAACTACTGGAGCCAGGACAAGGGCTTGCGCTACATCATCGGGCGCATCAAGCCCCTGCTGGGCAGCAACGTCGATACGCCCGCAGGCAAGGCCATTGTTTGAGCATGCGCTATTTTATTTACTCCTACCGGGAAATCTATTTTCTATGCAATAATAAAACATATGGGAGAGAAAATATTTAGTCGCCTATATTAGCACTTTCGCCCGGCACTTGATGGTGTTGGGTTGGCAATAACGCTGATATCAGGCTGTACTAAGTCAAAACAAACATGGTTGATTCCGTCGATACCTCTGCTGTGCGGCGCAGCCACGCCACGGTAACCGGCGCGGGCCACGGAGCCCCGGCCATCGTTTTTTCGCACGGCCTGGGTGCTGACCAGAGCACCTGGCGGCTATTGGCCCCAGCTTTTGAAAAACACTATCAGGTGGTACGCTTCGACCTAGTGGGGGCCGGGCAGTCGGACCCCACGGCCTACGATTACGACCGCCACGGCTCGCTCAACGGCCACGCCGACGACCTGCTCGACGTGCTGCGCGAGCTGGATCTCCGCGACGTGGTGTTCGTGGGCCATTCGGTCAGTTCGATGATCGGGGTGCTTGCCGCCATTAAGGAGCCGGCACGCTTCGCCCGGCTGGTGCTGCTGGCCCCATCGCCGCGCTTCATTAATGACAACGATTACTGCGGTGGCTTCGAGCAGGCCGACATCGACGAGCTGCTGGCCACGATGGAAAACAACTACCACGGCTGGGCCGGGGCCCTGGCCGCCACGGTGCTGCCCGACCAGCGCGACCTGATTGCGGAGCTGACCAACAGCTTCCTCTCCACCAACCCCGAGCTGGCCCGGCACTTTGCCCGCGTCACCTTCCTCAGCGACCACCGCCGCGACTTGCCCCTGCTGGCCACCCCCGTCCTGATTTTGCAGGGGGCCTGCGACGCGGTAGTCCCCTTGACCGTGGGCAGCTACCTGCACGAGCTACTACCCAACAGCCAGTTGCGCATCATTGCTGCTTCCGGCCACTTCCCCCAGCTCACGGCCCCCTACGAAACCCTGGCGGCCATCGACGCCTTCCTTCCCCTGGCGGTGGCGTAGCCAGCCTGGGCAGTTTCGGCGTAAAATTGCGCCCATGAAAGACCTGCTGCCCGCCCCCGCCGACTACCGCCTCGAAGGCCGCGTGTGGGTGCAGGGGCCCCACGACCGGTTCCTCGGCATTGGCCGGCTCGAATTGCTGGCCCAGATTCAGGCCACGGGTTCCATCTCGCGGGCGGCGGCGGCCATGGGCATGTCCTACAAGCGCGCCTGGGACCTGGTGCACTCCATGAACACCCAGGCCCTGGCGCCGCTGGTGGCCACCCAAACCGGCGGCAAAAGCGGCGGCGGGGCCCTGCTCACGTCCGCCGGGTCCCAGGCAGTGGCCGACTTCCAGGGCGTCCAAACCCGCTTCCAAGCCTTCCTGGCCGAAGAAACCCGGCGGCTGGCCGAGTAAAACTGCCCGGACTGCGGCGCGCTTTGCAGCCCGGACCGCCCGCATTTGCCGGCTGCCGGCTGGCCGTTGTGCCGTTGAACCAGGGGAACGAATGCCTGGGGCCCTAACGCGGGGGCTAAACCTTTGCTGCTGCCAAGCGTTATGTTTGTGAAAATATAACCTTCTGGGATTAGCCTTTACCAATTCGCATGGCGCATAAATTACGCTCGTTGCGAGGCGCAGCGGCCGCAGCCGTAGCCTTCGAACTGCTTCTGCCGCCCGCCGCCACCGCCCAAGGGGCCCCGCGCCGGGTGGCCCCGCGCGACACCGCGAAAGTGGATTTGGGCGAGGTGGTGGTGGCCGCCTCGCGGGTGGAGGAGAGCATCTTGCAGTCGCCGGTGACGGTGGAGAAGATTAACCCGCGGGCACTGCGCCTCACGCCGGCCCCGTCGTTTTTCGACGCCATCGAGTACCTCAAGGGCGTGCAGGTACTCACGCCCAGCCTGGGCTTCAAGGTCATTAATGCCCGGGGCTTCGCCAACACCACCAACGTGCGCTTCGCCCAACTCGTGGACGGCATCGACAACCAGGCGCCGCACATTGGGGGCCCCATCGGCAACGTGCTGGGGCCCAGCGACCTCGATATACTGGCGGTGGAAGTGGTGCCGGGCACGGCCTCGGCCCTGTACGGGCTCAACGCCATCAACGGGCTGGCCAACTTCAGCACCCGCAACCCGTTCCGCTTCGAGGGGCTGAGCGTGCTGCAAAAAACGGGCGTCAACCACCTCGGCGACCCCAACGTGGGGGCCAAGGCGTACTCGGAAACCAGCGTGCGGTTTGCCAAGGCGCTGTCGGATAAATGGGCCTTTAAAATCAACGGCACTTACCTGCGCGGCTACAACTGGGTGGCCAACGACCAAACCGAGCTGAACCCCAACGGCAACGCCACCACCGGCCTGTTTGGGGCCCAAAACCCGGCCCAGGACCAGGTGAACCGCTACGGCAACGAGTCGTCGGACCGCAGCACGCTCACGCTCGGCGGCAAGCAGTACGCCGTGGCCCGCACCGGCTACGACGAAAAAGACGTGACCAGCTACGACCTGCGCACGCTGAAGGGCGACCTGGCCATCCACCGCAAGCTGGGCGCCGCATCAGAGCTGAGCTACACCTATCGGGTGGCCAGTTTCGACAACGTGTACCAGCGCTCGAACCGCTTCCGCCTGCAGGGCTACCTCTTGCAGCAGCACGCCTTGCAGCTCACGGGCCCCGTGGTGCAGGCCCGCGCCTACTTCACGCAAGAGACGACGGGCCAGAGCTACAACCTGCGCTCGGCGGCCGAAAACCTGGACCGCAGCTACAAGCCCGACGCCGCCTGGAACCAGGACTTCACCAGCGCCTGGAACGCGGCCACCACCGGCGGCCAGGGCGTGGCCCAGGCCCTGGCCACCGCCCGCACCGCCGCCGACGCCGGCCGCTACCAGCCCGGCACCGCCGCCTTCGCCCAGAAGCTGAAAGACCTGGAAAACATCAACAACTGGGACGTGGGCGCGGCCCTGCGCGTGCGCGCCAACCTGGCCCACGCCGAGGCCCAGGTGAACATCGCCGAGGCCCTGCGGCGCGGCGGCGTGGCCTTGCCCGCGGGCCTCGACCTGCTGGCCGGCGCCGACCACCGCAGCTACCTCGTGGTGCCCGACGGCAACTACTTCATCAACCCCGCGCCGGGCCAGGACCCGCTCACTAGCGACTTGGTATACAGCAAAACCGGCGGCTTCGTGCAGGCCGGGGCCCACTTATTCGAGGACAAGCTGCGCCTGACGGCCACGCTGCGAGTGGACAAAAACGACTACTTCACCGCCAAGTTCAACCCCCGGCTCACGGCCGTGTACTCGCCCACGCAGCGCCACAACTTCCGCCTCAGCTACCAGAGCGGCTACCGCTTCCCGAGCCTGTTCGAGGGCTTCAGCAACGTGAATAGTGGGCAGGTAAAGCGCATCGGCGGGCTGCGGGTGATGTCGGACGGCGTGTTTGAGAACAGCTACCTGCGCACGAGCATCGACGCCTTCAACGCGGCCGTCACGGCCAACATCAACGCCAACCCCTCGGCGCAAACCACGGCCCAGAAGCGCGCCGCAGCCATTCTGGCCAACCAGAACACGCTGGTTAAGAACCCCTACACGTACATCAAGCCCGAGTACATCCGCTCGCTGGAGCTGGGCTACAAGGCCGCGCTGGGCCCCGGCGGCCGCCTGCAGGCCGACGTGGATTTCTACTACAACTCGTACCGCGACTTCATTGCTCAAGTAGAAGCCTACATGCCCCAAACCACCGCCGGCGTGGCCCTAAATACCGGCACCGACCTGGGCACCATCGCCACGGCCCTCAACGCCCGCACCGGCCAGGCCCGCTACCGCCTCTGGACGAATTCGCAGAGCCAGGTGTACAACTACGGCGGCTCGCTGAGCCTGCGCTACGAAGTGGCCGGCGGCTACCTCGTGGGCGCCAACACCACCTACACCCGCCTCGACCGCACCGAGAACGGCGACGGCCTGGAGGACGGCTTCAACACCCCACGCTGGGCCTACAACCTGAGCCTGGGCAACGAAAAAGCCCTCGGCAACTTCGGCTTCGGCCTCAACTACCGCTGGCAGCAGCACTACTACTCGCAAACCTTCCTGGTGAACGGCGACGTGCCGGCCTACCACTCGCTCGACGCGCAAATCACCTACGCCGTGCCCGCGCCCAACCTGCGCTTCAAACTCGGCGCCAGCAACGTGCTGAACCACTACTACGTGACCTACCTCGGGGGCCCCAACGTGGGCGGCCTCTACTACCTAGCCATCACGTATAGCGTGAAGTAACCTTGGTTTTTCCCAGGGCCCCAGGCCCGGCAAGCGCGCTAATCCGGGCAGATAATTGACGGATTGATGTGCTCTTTGCCCTTCTCCACCGTGGGGCGCTTGGCCTTGCCCTTGGCCCCGCCGCGGAAGCTGATGGTCCAGATGCTATCGAAATCGGCGTCGGGCCAGGCTAGCGGGGCTTTGATGCCCAGCTTTTTGGCGATTTTGAGGATGTTGTTGTGCTCCCACACCAGCAGCACCGTGCCCCGCTGGCGCCGCAGCTGCTTGGCGAGGCCCTTGGCGTTGTCGGCGGCGTAGTCGCTGTTGATGGTCAGGTTGTGGCGCACAGCGTAGGGCATGGCGGTTTGCAGCATCCGAACGGCGGTGGTGTCCTTGCCATCGGTGCCGATGAGCGGCACGTAGGTGAAGTCGGGCGGGGTCGGCATCAGCTTGTTGAGCACGGCGGGTAGGGCCAGGGCCCTATTCAAGCCGGCGCAGGAAAGGTTGTCGCCCGTAGCGGGCTTCTCGCCGTGCCGGATGATGACGACCCGCAGCACGGGCGGCTTGGCCGGGGCCGGCTCTTTCGGCGCGAAAGGGCTGAGCAAATACAATAAATACAAACGCGCATTATCAGCTTCAATAAGTTTGGGCATCTCGATCAGAACGGGCAATAAAGGGGGTTGGTGAACAAAGAACCAGGCAAAACTTCTCAAGCCCGCGCACCCAACCTACCCTACCCGACCGCCGGCAACGAGGCCCACAACGCCGCCGCCCACCCGGGGCCCCAACCCAGGCGGCCAGCGCTACCTTGCCGGGGCACAAAGCCCAATTCCCCATGCCCACCTTGCGCACCCTAGCCGCCAGCTTTCTAGCCCTACTGGCCGGCTGCCAGGCGCGGGAATCAGCACCAGCCGCGGCGCAACTGGGGCCCCCAGCAGTTGCCCCGCGGCCGGCGGTGGACACGAGCCGCGTGGCGATTTTCCCTTATGACGCAAGGAGGGACCAATACATCTTTCAAAACGCTGGCCCACTGAAGGCTACGGCGCTTTCAATGGCAGAATTTGCAATCGTGGACTCCTTGTTAGCGGCATGCGTCAAGGAATACAACCAAGCGCAGGCTGTGGAACTCGAGGATATGCGCAAGGTCATGCACAAAGATTATTTTGCTGTGCAGCTACACGAGGAACGCTACCTCATCAACTTGGCTAATTATAAGCGCCAATTAATCACAGTTACCAATGCAAAAAGCGAAAAAGTAGTGTGGATCAATTGCTTTTATCGCGAGGGCAGCCACGCTTCTTGGCGGCACCAGCTAATAGAAGTGGACGACGGGGGAAATTGCTATTTCAACATCAAGCTTAATCTGACTCGACGCACTTGGTATGACGTGATGGTTAACGGAGTTGCTTGATTTCCAGCAGTCCGCGTCTACTTACTCACTTTCTCCCCCACCTCCGGGGCCCTACTGCCCAGCAGCAGCAGGCCCACGGCCACCACCACCAGGGCCCCACCGCCGAGCATGGGCCAGCCCAGCTGCTCGCCGCCGAAGGCCCAGCCCAGGCCCACGGCCACCACCGGGTTCACGAAGGCGTAGGTGCCGGCCAGGGCTGGCTCCACGGCTTGCAGCAGCCACACGTAGGCCGTGAAGGCCAGCAGCGAGCCGAACGTGACCAAGTACGTAAACGCCCACCACGACCGGGCGCTGACGGCCGCCAGGTGCAGCTGCTGGGTTTCGCCGCGGGCCAGGCCCAGGGCCACCATCACCAGGCCGCCGCACAGCATTTGCATGCCGCCGGCCACGAAGGGCGAGGCCGCCGCCGGCCGCCGCTTGCCGTACAGCGAGCCGATGGACCAGACCAGCGCCGCCACCAGCACGCACGCCACGCCGAGGCCCGCGTGGCCGGGCTGGGCCACCGCGCTGCCCGCCCCCGCCGAGGCCCGCGCCAGCAAATACACGCCCGCCAGGCCCAACACCAGCCCCAGCGCCGCCAGTGGCGTGGGCCGCGACACGCCGCTGGCCCAGCCCAGCAGCGCCAGCAGCATGGGCACCGTGGCCACCAGCAGCGCCGCCAGCCCCGAAGAAATGTACTGCTCGCCCACCGTCACGCCGCCGTTGCCGAAGGAAATCAGGCAGATGCCGATGAGTAGCGCCCGGCCCCAGCTGGCCGCGGGCGGCGCCGGGGCCCCGCGCAGCCGCATGGCGCCGTAGAGCAGGGCCCCCGCCAGGGCGTAGCGGGTGCCTGCCATCAGCAGCGGCGGCAGGCTCTCGATGGCGAACCGGATGCCCAGGTACGTGGAGCCCCAGATGACGTAAACCAGGGCAAAAGCCGTGAGCAGGGCCGCGCGCGATGGCTGAGCAGCAGTAGAAGAAGGCATAGCACGCAGCCACCGGCCGCCGAAAGTGAAGCCGCAAAAGTCGTGGTTTTCCGAGTTGCGCCGCCGTGGGGCCCCGGCTACCGCTGGCTGGCTGGCCGGAAATCGGGGTTGAAAGACAAGCTCACCTGCACCGTGCGGTTGTCTTCGTACACGATGTTATCGTCGTGCGACACCACTTGATTGAGGTAGCTGGCCTCTAAGGCCAGGGCCTTGGTGAAGCGGTAGCCTAAGCCTCCGTACAGCCGGTTCTGGTTGAAAAAGCTGGGCGCGTTGTGGCCGTAGCTAACGAAGATTTCGTCCGACGCCAGCGCATACAGGGCCCCGGCCTCGATTTTGGGTCGGTTGAGGGGAAATTTTAATTGCAGCCGGTAGCGCGAGCGGTGCTGGAAATCAAACTTCGCCTGGCCTTCCGAGCGCAGCCAGCGTTGGTCCTGGATGTAGCGGTGGGCCAGGGCCAGGCGGCCGGCCGATTGGTTGATTTCGACCTTCTCATAAATGCGCCGCTCGCCGGTGCGGCCCGGGTCTGGGTAGTCGCCGTAGGGCAGCGAGAGCAGGTAAGTGTAGCCCGCCGTCAGCAGCACATCGTCCGACGCCGAGTAGTTGACGCCCGTCCGGTAGAAGTACTGTTGCGGGTCGCGCAGGCCGTTGGTGCGGCGGTACTGGAACTCGGTGTGCAGCCCCCAGCGCCGGTACACGCGGGCGTCAGAAAAGTAGCACAGCCACACGTTGCGGTTCGGGTCCCAGACGCGGGCCGGGGCCGGGCTGCCCGGCTGGCTCCCGCGGGCCCCGTGCCCAGCCAACCCGCCAGGAGGAAAAAGAGGAAAAAGTGCTTCACTCCCGCCCTAACGTAAGAACGGGCCCCGGGGCTGGCCGGGGCCCCAACTTGCTGGCGCCGCCTAGTTCTTCGCGCCGCAGTCGGCGCAGAATTTCTGGTCGGGTTTCAGACCCGTGCCGCAGCCGGTGCAAAACCGGCCCGGCCTTTGGGCCGCGGCGTTGGGGGCCCCGCAGCTGGGGCAAAACTTCTGGCCGGCGGCCAGCGTGGCCTGGCAATTGGCGCACTGCACTAGTGGGGTACGGCCCAAAAAATCGAGGTTTTGGGTGTAGTCCTGGGCGCGGGTTTTGGTGTGGATTTGCTCGCGGGTGGCCAAGGCCTGCTGGGCCCGCAGTTCCTCCTGCTCGTCGGGCGCGCAGTCTTCGCAAAGGCCGGCGCTGCCATTCCAGCACACATCGGGGCACACCCAGTGGCCGCAGCGCGTGCACTGCTTGAAGTAGGTTTTGCCCTCGGCCACGGCCGTTTCCAGGGCCCCGTCGTGGGCCTTGCCGCCAATGGCGCGCTGGATGTGGTAAGCCGCGTTCTCGGCCCCGCTCAGGCCCCCAAAAAAGCTGCTGGCCGCCTGCAACAAGCCCCCGGCAATGCCAATGGCGTTGGGCTGAAACCGCGACATGTACCCGTTGCGGCACTTGTCGCAGTGAAACTTGAACTAGTAGCCCTTGTCGGTCGATAGGTCGTCGTAGTTGGCAACGAACTGAAGCATGGTGCTCATGGCGGTTGGGGAAAGGGTGACGCGCGCAAAAATAAGGCAAGCACCGATAGCCATATAGTGAAGCTCAGATTTTACTGGCGGGGCGGTGGCACCGGAGCAGCACTGGGGCCCCAGTGCCGCCGCACCTTGCCAGCGGGGGCTCTGGGGCCCCACGGCCGGGCGGCTTTGCGAACCGCGGCGGGGGGAATCGCCGTTTGAATTACGTAACTTCGCTGCATGCCCGAACACCATACCCTCGAAGACTTTTACCGCGTCAAGGCGAACTGGCTGCCCGAAAACCTGCGCCAGGACATCGGCCATTTCAACGTCTTTCGGCTCGAAGACTACGTGGGGCCGGGCGTGGTGAGCCTGCCCTACAGCCGCAAGGATTTTTACAAAATCAACTTTGCGGTGGGCCAGAGCGCCTACCACTACGCCAACAAAAGCGTGGTGATTGAGAACAACGCCCTGCTGTTTGCCAACCCCTTGGTGCCCTACGAGTGGGAGCCGGTTAGCGAGCAGCAGCACGGGTTTTTCTGCATTTTCACCGAGCACTTTTTGCAGCAGCACACCCGCCTGAAAGTGGCCGATTTCTCGGTGTTTCAGCCCGACGGGCAGCCCATCTATTTCCTGGACGAAACCCAGCAGGCCCACGTGCGGCAGCTGTTCCAGAAAATGATGGCGGAGCTGGATTCGGACTACGCCTTCAAATACGACCTACTGCGCGGCTACGTACTGGAGCTGATTCACAGCGCCCAAAAGCTGCAGCCGGCCACCACGCTCTACCGCGAGAGCAACGCCGCCACGCGCATTGCCTCGCTCTTTACCGAGTTGCTGGCCCGGCAATTTCCCATCGAGGTGCGGGGGCAGCAGGTGAAGCTGCGCACCGCCCAGGACTTTGCCCACCAGCTGGCCGTGCACACCAACCACCTCAACCGGGCCCTGAAGGACGTGACCGGCAAAACCACCACCCAGCTCTTGGCTGAGCGCCTCGTGCAAGAAGCCCAGGCCCTGCTCAAGCACACCGACTGGCCGGTGGGCCTCATCGGCTACAGCCTGGGGTTTGAGGAGCCGGCGCACTTCAACAACTTCTTCAAGAAGCACACCGGCCACACGCCCACGGCTGCCCGTGTGGTTTGATTTTCGTAAGCATTGGTTTGAAACGGGCAAACGAGCCGGCTAAGGGCGCTTCTAATTTTGTGCTGTACAAAAAGCACACTTTATGACTCCTTCTAATAAGAAAACCTGGTTCGTTACCGGGGCCTCCAAGGGCCTGGGCTTGCTGCTGGTGCAGCAACTGCTGGCGCAAGGCTACGCGGTGGCCGCCACCTCGCGCAACGCCGACGACCTGCGCCGCGCCGTGGGGCCCCCGTCCGACCACTTCCTGCCGCTGCAAATGAACCTGGCCGACGAAGCCAGCGTGGGCCAAGCCATCCAGGCGACGGTGGCCGCCTTTGGCCGCCTCGATGTGGTGGTGAACAACGCTGGTTACGGCCTCATCGGCAGCCTCGAAGAACTGACGGATGCCGAGGCGCGGCAAAACTTCGACGTGAACGTGTTCGGCCTGCTCAACGTGCTGCGGCAGGCCACGCCGCAACTGCGCGCCCAGCAAGCGGGCCTGGTGTTCAACCTGTCGTCCATCGCCGGCTTCGCGGGCGGGTTCCCTGGCTTTGGGGTGTACTGCGCCACCAAGTTTGCCGTGACGGGCCTGACGGAATCGTACGCGGCGGAAGTAGCGCGCTTCGGCATCAAGGCCACGGTGGTGCTACCCGGCTATTTCCGCACCGAGTTCCTGACGGCTGGCTCGATTGCCACGCCGCAAAACCCCATCACGGCGTACCAGGAAGTGCGCGACACCCAATCCGCGCACCAAGAGCAAATCAACGGCCAGCAGCCCGGCGACCCCGCCAAGGCTGTGGCCCTGCTCATCGAAGTGAGCGAAGCCGCCGAGCCCCCGCTGCACTTGTTCCTAGGTACGGATGCCTACCAGCTGGCCGAGCAGCAAATCGCAGCCGTGCAGCAGGATATGCAGCAGTGGCAGCCCCAAGCCACCGCCACTGACTTCAGCAGCTAAGTCATTGGCAATGCCAATGCCAGCGCAACAAAAAGGCCCGCCGTATTGGCGGGCCTTTTTGTTGCCTTTGATAACCGGCGGTGCGTTCGAAACTTATCGGGGCCCCAAACCGGGCAGGTGATTCAGGGCCCCTAGCATCGTAGGGGCGAAGCGCCCGTCCGTGGCGGCTAGAACGTGTAGCGCAGGCTCAGCGCAGCGTCGTTGTAGAAGCCGGTGTAGCCATTGAAAACCTCAAAGAAAGGTTTGTAGTCGATGCCTACCACGAAGGGCAAATCTTCCAGCTTGTACTCCAAACCCAAAATCAGGTCGGCCCCAAACGCCAGGTAGTTCGTGTTGTCGTTGCGGTAGCCGTACGATGTGAGGTAGTACTCGTTTTTATGGCCCTGGTAGTAGCGGGCGTCTTCAAAATAGTAGCGGCCCTGGTAAGACCCGACGTGGAAGCCCGCGCCGTAGTAGAACTGCAAACCTTTCGCGCCGGAAATGGCCTTGTGTTTTTCGCCCAGCAATGTTAGGCGCACCCCGTGTGCCCGGTACTCTGTCGTGATGAGGCCTTCGATGGCAACGCCGTTTTTGCCGCTCAGAAAGTGCTTAATGGTAAGTCCCGAGGAGTAGCCCCCACCCCGCAATCCAATGCCAGTGCCGTAGCTCGAACTGCTGCCACCGCCGCCGCTGCGGCTTTTCTTCTTCGATTGGGCCAGTGCTAGCAAACCCGGTAGCATTAAAAGGATAAAAAGAATAGTAAAGGGTAGACGTCTCATAAAGAAAAGAATAAGGTGAGGTAAAAATTTGTACAAAACTAAGCCTATCGAATGGGGTTTTTCGCGTTGGCCATCGTTCGCAGCACCAAGGCATTCATTTGCTGTTCACATAATTATTATTTGTTGGATACTAGCAAGTGGGCCCCTGGTGGCACCGTACCACCTCCGGCAGCTTGCCCCGCCCTAACCATACCCTTACTAAGCACTTAAGCAAAAAGCCCCGCCAGTAACTGGCGGGGCCCTAATTATTTTTGCAGTTCAACGCCTTTGCGCTCCGTGGTTGTTGTGCCGCAGCAGTTTTCGCCAGCAGCCAGCGCTAAGCCGCTTCGTACCGTAGCTCCAGGGCCCCCACGCGCAGCGTCACGCCAGGCGCGGCGGTGAGGTGGCCGGCCACTTGGGCGTCGTAGCCGCTGGCTTGCAGGGCGGCCACCACGGCGGCGGCGCTGGCGGCCTCGGTCACGACGAGCATGCCGGTGCCCATGTTCCAGTAGAGGTAAGCGGTTTCGGCGGAAATGTCGCCGACTTCGCAGAGGCGCTGCATGGCGGGCAGCGGCTCAAATAAGTTGTCGAGCAGGGCCCCCAGGCCGTTTTTCAGCACGCGCTGGAAGTTGTCGGCCACACCACCGCCGGTGATGTGGGCCACGCCGTGCAGCGGCAAGCCAGCGTCGAGCAGGGCCACGATGCCAGGCGAGTAGATGAGCGAGGGCGCCAGCATGGCGTCGCCCCAGGTCGGGAATTCGGCGGCGTCGGGGCCATCGTAGGGGGCCTCGTGCCAGTTGTCGCCGAACAACTTTTGCAGGGTTTTGCGGGCCAGCGAGTAGCCGTTGGAGCGGAACGAGGGCGAGCGCAGGGCTACCACCGCGTGGCCGGCCTGGGCGGTTTTGCCGCTCAGGGGCTGGGCCAAACTCGGATGCAGCACGCCGATGGCCGTGGAGCACCAGTTGAAGTTCATTTGGGCCCCGGCCCAGCCGCCGATGCGGTTGCCCAACTCAGCAATTTCGCCGCCGGTGATGGCGATTTTGGCGAAGTTGGCCGCGTCGTGCAGGCCGCGCATCATCTGGTCCACCACGCCGTAGTCGAGGTGGTTCACGTCGATGATGTTCGACAGGTTAGTGGGTACGAAGCCGGCGGCGATGAGGTCGTCGGCCGTCATGGCGATGAGGTCGTAACCCAGCGTATCGTAGCGGTTCAGGCGCTCGGCCACTTCAATCTTGGTCCCGATGCCATCGGAGCTAATGCCCAGGCGCTCGGCCCCGAACCGGATTTCGTTCGAGAAACCGCCGTCTAGGTCCTGGGCGGGCTCGCCTGGCAGGCCGGTGCGGTTGGCGAAGGTTTTTTTGGCCCAGCTGTAGGCGTTGCGCGAGGCGGCGTTGCCTTCTTCGATGGAGTAGCCGGTGGGGTTTTCGGTGGAGGGAGCGGTAGCCATGAGTTATTCTGAGTAAGCAGCACTGCCCATCTAAAAGGCCGTCATGCTGAGCGCAGCCGAAGCATCTCTACCGCGCAAGTAATTCAATCGTTTTAATTACTGCCGCAGTGGAGATGCTTCGGCTGCGCTCAGCATGACGGCCTTGTGATGCGGCCAAAAAACCTAGTGCTCCGTGGGCTCGGGGGCCTTAGCGCTTACCGAAGTGCTGGCCAATTTCTTGGCTTTTTTGTCGCCGCGGTGGCTTTGGCGCTCCTCCTGCACGTGGCGCAGGTAGTGCGTCACGTCGCCGGTGGGGTACTTGCCCGAGAAGCAAGCGAAGCACGAGCCGCCGTGGCCGCGCTCCTCGGCGAAAAGTTGCTCCAAATCGGCCAGGTCCTGGTAAATCACCTGGTCGGCCTCGATGTAGCGGCAGATTTCGTCCTCCGAATAGTTGGCGGCAATCAGCTCGGTGCTCATGGCCATGTCGATGCCGTAGATGCAGGGCGACACGATGGGCGGCGCGCTCGAAATGAAGTAAACCTCTAGGGCCCCCGCCTCGCGCAGCAGCCGCACGATGCGCCGCGACGTGGTGCCGCGCACGATGCTGTCGTCCACCACGGCCACCTTTTTGCCGCGCACGAAGTCGCGGATGGGGTTGAGCTTTTTCTTCACCACGTCCTCGCGCCCGGCCTGGGTGGGCACGATGAACGAGCGGCCCATGTGGTTGTTTTTCACCAGGGCCCGGCGGTAGGGCACGCCGATGGCTTCGGCCAAGCCGGAGGCGGCGAAGTAGCCGCTGCTGGGCACGTCAATCACCATGTCGGGCTTCAGGCCGGCGTTGGCCACTTTGCGGGCCAGCAGCTTGCCCAGGCGCACCCGCTCGCGGGCCACCAGGCGGCCGTGAATCACGGAGTCTTCGCGGGCAAAGTAAATCTGCTCGAAGGCGCAGAAATTCTTGGGCAGCGCGTAGGGGTTTTTGTAGTGAACCTGGAAGTTGTTGTCGATGAAGATGGCCTGGCCGGGGCCCACATTTTCCACGAATTCAAAGTCCAGGTAGTCAAAGCACGTGCTCTCCGACACAAAGGCGAACACGGGGCCCTCGGGCGTGTCGCGGCGGCCCAGCACCAGCGGCCGGATGCCCAGCGGGTCGGTGAAGGCCAGCAGGCCGTGCCCGGCGATGATGGTGACGGTGGCGTAGGCGCCCTCCACCAAGCCCTGGGTGGTTTCCACGGCATCGAAAATATCCACCACCGAGAGGTGGTTCAGGTCCTTCACGCGCAGCTCCGAGGCGAAGGTGTACATGATGAGCTCCAGGTCGTTGGTGGTTTTGGGCAGCACGTGGTAGTGGTCGTGCAGGCGCTTGGCCACGTCGCGGAAGTTGATGACGTTGCCGTTGTGCACCATCGCCAGCCCGAACGGGTAGCTGGTGGTGAAGGGCTGGGCCAGGTCGGAATCGTTGGCGCCCTGCGTGGTGTAGCGCACGTGCCCGATGCCGGTGTGGCCCTTCAGCTTCTTCACGTGCTTGGGCTTGAACACGTCGTTCACCAGCCCCTGCCCCTTGCAGAGGTGAAAGGAATCGTCAAACGTGGCGATGCCGGCCGCGTCCTGCCCCCGGTGCTGGAGGGCCGTAAGGCCAATAATCATGTCGCCCACCACGTTGTCGGGGCCGTGAAAACCTACAATACCGCACATAAGATGTCGAGTTAAAAGTTAAAAGCTGGGAGTTAAAAGTGCTGGAAACGAGGAGAGAATTTTAACTTTTAACTCTCAACTTTTAACTGTTTTTTCAATCAAATCGGCCAGCGTGCGGGAGTACAGCTCGTGCTCCACGGCCAGGCCGCGGCGCTCCACTTCGGCCAGCGTGTCGGCCCCGCGCAAATCCACCGCTTGCTGGGCGAGGACGGGGCCCGTGTCGAGGCCCTCGTCCACAAGGTGCACGGTGATTTTGGTTTCTGGCAGGTGGTTATCAAACGCCCACTCGTAGGCGTGCAAGCCCTGGTGCTGGTGCGTGTCGGCGGGGTGGATGTTAACGATGCGGCCCGCAAACGGCTGGATGAAAGCCGGCGACAGGATGCGCATGTAGCCCGCCAGCACCACAAAATCGGGCCGGTACTGCTGGAGTAGCGCGGCGGCTTCGGCGTCGAATTCGGCCCGCTTGCGGCCCTGGCTGGGCAGCGCCGCCGTGGGGCAGCCCAGGGCCCCGGCGGCTTCGAGGCCGGGCGCGTCGGGCTTGTTGCTGAATACCACGGCCACCTCTGCTAAGTCGCGCAACGGCCGGTTTGGTGCGCGCACCACGGCCAGCATGTTGGAGCCGCGGCCCGAGAGCAGGATGGCCAGCCGCGCTTTGGCGGGGGCCCCGGGCGCGGGGCCCGCCGCGGGGGCGGAGGGGGCCGGGCGGCGGTCGTACTGCGGCGAGGTCGGCGTCATGGCAGCGGGTTCGAGCTTCAATTTACGGCGCGTTGGGTTAGCACCGGCGCGGGGCGCTGGGCAATGTCGGGCCGCACGTACTTGTCCTGGAACGCAACCAGCCCCGCGGCCTCGTAGGCCAGGGCCGTGGCGGCCGCCAGCGTGGGGCCCTGGGCACTGAGCACCAGCACTCGCCCACCGTTGGTAACCAGCTGTCCTTCAGCATTCCGCTTAGTAGCACCGTGAAAAGCCTCCACGCCGACCGGCAAGTTCTCCAGCCCCGTGATGGGGAAGCCCGTGGGGAACCCGCTGGCCGGGTAGCCGCCCGAGGCCAGCACCACGCCCACGTAGGCCCCCGGCCGCTGCCGCACCGCCTGCTGGGCCAGGCTACCGTCGAGCGTCGCCTCAATCAGCGTCAGCAGGCTGCTGTCCATCGCCGGCAGCAGCACTTCGGCCTCGGGGTCGCCGAGGCGCACGTTGTACTCCAGCAGTTTGGGCCCCGTAGGCGTCAGCATGATGCCAAAGTAGAGGAAGCCCCGGAACTCGAACTGCTCGTTTTGCAGCCCGCGCAGGGTGGGCTCCACGATGTCGCGCCGGATGTCGGCCAGCACGTTGTCGTCGGCAAACGGCACCGGGCAGTAGGCGCCCATACCGCCGGTGTTGGGGCCCTCGTCGCCCGCCAGCAGCTGCTTGTGGTCCTGCGAAGTGGCCAACAGCTTCATTTCGTGGCCATCGGTGAGGCCGATGATGCTAATTTCAGGGCCCGTCAGCCGTTCTTCCAGCAGGAACGAATACCAGCCGGTGTAGTGCGCCTGCAAGTCGTCGAGCGCCGCCTCGGCTTCGGCCAGCGAGCCGCACACGTACACGCCCTTACCGGCGGCCAGGCCGTCGTACTTCACCACCACCTGGCCGCCCAGCTCGGCGGCTTTGGCGCGGGCGGCGGCTATTTCGTCGCTGCGGAACGGCCAGGCCTGGGCCGTGGCCACGCCGTAGCGCCGCATGAAGTCCTTGCTCCACACTTTAGAGCTTTCCAGCAGGGCCCCCGCCTTGGTCGGCCCAAACACCTCAATGTCGGAACCGGCGAAGTAGTCGGCCACGCCGGCCGCCAGCGGAGCCTCGGGACCCACCACAATCAGCTGCACGCCCTGGTGCCGGGCGTAGGCTTCCAGCGCCGCAAAGTCGAGCGGGTCGAGGCCGGGGTGGCTGTTGGGGATGCCGGCGTTGCCGGGCACCACTTGCACCGAGGCACCGTCGCGGGTCAGCTTGGCGGCCATGGCGTGCTCGCGGGCCCCGGAACCGAGGAGAATGATGGGTTTCATGAGGTACCCCCGGCCTGCTTGCGCGAACGGGGCGTTGCATTGATCAAGAAAAGAAAAGCCCCTTCCTGAATCAGGAAGGGGTTAAATCACTAACGCTTACAGCGCCTTTAACTCCGCATCGGCAGCTTTCAGCTTGGCTTTGGTAGCGGCGATATCCTGGCGCAGGCGCTCGCGCAAACGCGGCGTGTTGAGGGCGCGCAAAGCTGCTTGGGCGGCGTTGTCGGGGCGCACCACGGTGAGGTTGGGCGTGCCGCTGGGCATGATGACCGACGAGTTCAAGTTCATGGCCAGCTCGGCGTAGTCCTTCCACGGCGGGCAGCTGATGACGGGCACGTTCACGTTGGCCGCCAGGGCCCCACCGAGGCCGTTGCTGAGGCCGGCCACGGCGATAAGCACGCCGGGCTCGATGGAGCGGTTCCAAACTTCGGCCATCGGGCCAATTTCCTCGCCGTTTTTGTGGGCTGAGCACACGCGGAGTTGCGTGAAGACCTCGTAGCCTTCGAAGAACGAGCGGATTTTCTGGCAGTGCTCCTTGTCGGCGGGCGAGCCCATCACGATGTTCACCCAGGCGTCCTTCATCAGGCCGGCTTTCACCAGGTTGCTAACCAAGCGGTTGGCCACGTTGCCGCCAGTGGCGGTTTCGTCGGCCGTGGCCAGGGGCTGGCCCACGATGCGCTGGTAGATGTCGAGGTAGCGGTTGGTAGCTTCCTGGGCTACTTCGGGGGTCAGGGCGCGGGGGTATTTGCCGTCCACCTTGTTGGCAATCAGCCACTGGCGCACGTACTCCTTGTCCATCTGCTCGGCGCCTTCGGGGTTCTTGGCGTAGTCCTCGGCGCTCCAGAAGCGCGACGAGTCGGGCGTGTGGATTTCGTCAATCAGGATCAGCTCGCCGTTCAGCAGGCCAAACTCATACTTGGTATCCACCAAGATGATGCCCTGCGACGCCAGCAAGTCGGAGCCTACCTTGAACAATTCCAGCGCCTTCTCGGCCATCTTATCGTACAGCTCCTGGCTCACCCAGCCCTCGCTCACGAGGTTTTCAGGAGTGATTTCACGGTCCGACTCCTCCTTGGTAGTCGGCGTCACGATGGGCGTGGGGAACTGCTGGTGCTTGACGAGGCCATCGGGCACGGTCACGCCCGAGAACGTGCGCTGGCCTTTCTGGTAGCCGCGCAGCATCGAGCCGGTGATGTAGTTCCGCACAATCATCTCCACCTTAATGGGTTGCGCTTCCTTCACCAGCATGGCGTTGGCGTCAATCATCTCCTTCACGTGGTTGGGGATGATGTGGGCCGTTTTCTCGAACCAGAAGTTGGCCAAGCCGTTGAGCACCGCGCCTTTGTGCGGCACGGCGGTGTCAAGCACCGAGTCGAAGGCCGACAGGCGGTCCGACACCACGATGAGGCGGGTGGTGTCGTCGATGCGGTAGCTGTCGCGGACTTTGCCGCGGTGCAGCAGTTGGAGTTGGGGGGTAGCGAAATGCGGGAGGGTGTTCATGGGGACTTAGTTGGCTAAAACCGAATGCTTTTGAGCAATGTGCTCCACGATGTTTTTGAAGATTTGGAGGCCCGCGCCTTCTTCCGAGGCAGCGGGGTTTTGGCGGCGGCGGCGGGCCCAGTCGGGGTGGTTGAAGGCCGACAGGAACGCCTCGGGGTGCGGCATCAGGCCGAACACCTGCCCGGTGGGGTCGGTGAGGCCGGCGCAGTTAAGGTCGGCACCGTTGGGGTTGTGCGGGTACTCGCTGGTGCCATCGCCGGCCGCATCTATATAAGAGAGGCAGTTCAGGCCGGCCGCTTCCAGGGCCCCGCGGGTGGCGGCGTCGGGCACCACGAGGCGGCCTTCGCCGTGGCGCACGGGCACCTCCAGCACGTCGAGGCCCTTAAGGAAAGGCGTGGTGGTGCGCGGGTGCACGCGCAGGCGCACCCAGCGGTCCTCGTAGCGGCCCGAGGCGTTGTGCGTCAAGGTCACTTCGGGCGTCACGTCGCCGCCTAGGTTGGGCAGCAGGCCCAGCTTCACCAGCACCTGGAAGCCGTTGCAGATGCCGAGCACAAACTTGCCGTCGGCAACAAACTGCTTGATATCATCCAGCAAGGTGCGGCCGCCGGGGCCCGTTTGGCGGTAGCGCAGCTTATTGGCCAGCACCACGCCCGAGCCCAGGTCGTCGCCAAACGAGAACCCGCCGGGGAAGGTAAGCACGTCGAAGTCGTGGATGCTCACCGCGCCGTGCAGCACCTGGTTGAGGTGCACGATAGTGGCCTGGGCCCCGGCGAGCCGGTAGGCGGCTGCAATTTCCTCTTCGCAGTTGATGCCGAAGCCGGTGAGCACGAGGGCCCGCACGACGCCATCTTGTGCCGGTAATTGAACTTTATGTACTAGCCCTTGCAAGTCTTGTGCCATCTGATTTGGGTTTTGGGCCGAAGCGCCAGCAGTTTGTGCTATTAGTGCCCAGCCGAATCGCCGAAGCCCGCCAGCTCATCCACGCCAAGCAATTGATTAACAGGCCCGTTTGACCAGGTGTGCCGCAACTCAGTAGTAGGGGCCTCAATGACCGTTTGACCAGCGTGACGCACGGTCAGTTGGTCGTCTTCGGTCACCAAGCCTAAGCGCGTGGCGCGGCCGCCCAGCAACGCCTCAAAGGCCACCACATCGGCCGGGGCCACGGTGGCCACGAAGCGCGAGTGCGACTCCGAAAACAGATGCGTAGCCAGCGGCAACGCGCTTTCCGGGAGCTCCACCGAAGCGCCGCAGCCGTAGCCGAACGTGGCCTCGGCCAGCGCCACGGCGAGGCCGCCGTCACTCAGGTCGTGGCACGATTGGATGAGGGCCCCGTCGTTGGCCTGGCCAATGAGGGTGTACAGGGCCTTGGCTTCCGCGAAGCGCACCTGGGGCACCAGGGCCCCCAGCTCGCCGTGCAGGGCGTAGAATTCGGAGCCGCCCAGCTCGTCGTAGGTTTCGCCGAGCAGGTAGATGACGTCGCCGGCCTCCTTGAAATCGGAGGTGATGGCGCGGCGCACATCTTCCATCTTCGCCGTCATGGAGTAGAGCACGGTGGGCGGCACGGAAATCTTCACGCCGTCGGCCTTGAAGTCGTTCTTCATGCTGTCCTTACCGCTCGTGAGCGGGATGCAATAGGCGGCCGTGGCGTCGCGCAGGGCCTCGCACATCTGCACCAGCTTGGCCAGCTTTTGCTTGCCGTCGGGGTTGATGGCGGGGTCGTACACCGAGTCGGGCACGCAGAAGTTGTCGTTTACCGACCAGAAAATGTTGTCGCCCGGCGTGAGGTTAGGCAGCTTGCCGCCCACGGCAATGATCTGGCGCACGGCCTCGTCAAACGAGCCGGCCGACATCTGGTAGGCGTCCAGGTCGCCGTAGCGGGGCAGAATGCCGTTGCTCACGGCCACGCCCTCCCAGCTCTCGAAGTTGAAGCGCACCACGGCCGCGTCCTGCGGGGCCTGGCCGGTGGCGCCCATCAGCGGCTTCACAATGGTGCGGCCCTTCACCTCGTGGTCGTACTGCCGAATAACCGATTCGCGCGAGCAGATATTCAGGGCTCCCAGCAGCAGTCGCAGCGTGCCGGTGTAGTCGGTTTGGGTCGGAATTTTCGGCTCGGTGGCCGCGGGTTTTTCGTATTCGGCCTCCAGCGTTTTGCGCGGCACGCCGTCGTGCAGGAACTCCAGCGCCAGGCGCGCCACGGGCTGCCCGTCGAAGTTCACGTCCAGCGAGCCGTCGTTGGTGAAGTGGCCAATGTCGGTCAGCTCGACTTCCATTTCCTGCCCCAGCGCCAGCAGCTCGGCCATGCGGCCGGGCTCCACCACCAGCGTAAACCGCTCCTGCGATTCGCTCACGAAAATCTCCCAAGGCCGCAAGCCGGGGTATTTCAAAGGCACTTTTTCCAGCTCTACTACCGCGCCGCCGCTGATGCCGGCCAGCTCGCCCACGGACGACGACAGGCCGCCCGCGCCGTTGTCGGTGCTGCACTTGAGCAGGCCCCGGCGGGCGGCAATGAGAAGGAAATCCATCGCCAGCTTTTGGGTAATGGGCGAGCCGATCTGCACGGCCGTGGCGGGCGCGCTTTCGTCCAGCTCGATGCTGGAGAAGGTGGCGCCGTGGATACCGTCCTTGCCCACGCGGCCGCCAGCCATCACAATCCGGTCGCCGGCGTCAATCTTTTTCTCCCACGAGTCGAGGCCCGCGAACTGCATCGGCATCACGGCGCCGGTGCCGCAGTACACCAGCGGCTTGCCGCGGTACCGGTCGTCGAACACGATGGCGCCGTTCACCGTGGGCACGCCCGACTTGTTGCCGCCGTCCTCGATGCCCTTGCGCACGCCTTCCAAAATGCGGCGCGGGTGCAGCTGGCCGGTCAGCAAGGGCCCGTCGTAGTCGGGGTTGCCGAAGCAGAGCACGTTGGTGTTGAACAACAACCGGGCCCCACCGATACCGGTAGCGAGCGGGTCGCGGTTGTTGCCTAAAATGCCGGTGATGGCCCCGCCGTAGGGGTCGATGGCCGAGGGCGAGTTGTGCGTTTCTACCTTCCACACAAACAGCGAGTTGGCGTTGATGCGCACGGCCCCCGCGTTGTCGCTGAACACTTTAATGAGCCAGTCGTTGCCGTTGGCGCGCAGCTGGCGGTCCACTTCCGAGGTGGCGTCCTTGATGTAGGTTTTGAAAAGCGAGTCAATCTGCTTCTCCTCCCCCGTCGCCAAATCCCGGTAGTTGATGACGGCGCTGAACTCCTTGTGCTTGCAGTGCTCCGACCAGGTTTGGGCGATAATTTCCAGCTCGCAGTCCGTGGGGTCGGCGGGCAGGCCCTGGGCGCGGCGCGCGGCCTGGGTGTCGGCCGCCGCGTAGTAGTCGCGCACGGCGCACATTTCCTCCAGGTTCAGCGCGTAAATGTTGTCCTTCGAGAGCTGCACCAGGGCCCCATCGCTGAGGCCGTTGAGCGAAATCGTCTCCGTAATGGCCTCCGCGCCGCCACCGGGCCGCGGCGTGTAGTCGCGGATGCCGTCGGCCACGCGGCCCACCTCGAAGCGGTTGATCATTTTGTTGCCCAGCAGCTCCTCGGCCAGGCGGCGCAGGTCGGCGGTGGGCAGGTCGTGCTCCAGCAAGTACAGGCGCTTGCTGAAGATGTGCTGTGTGCGCGTGTCAATCGGCTCGTTCAGAAAGTCGGCCAGCGCGTTTTGGGCGCTGGTGCCCTCGTCGTCGGTCACGCCGGGGCCCCGCGCTACCAGGATATAAGCAGCAAAGCCGGGCACTGGGGCCACGGCTTCGTTCAGGGTTACGTCGTGCAGGACCGGGTCGGCGAGGCAGCGGGTGGCAAAGGCGCGCAGTTGCTCCGGGCTGAGGGCCCCGTAGCGCACCGTGTAGCGGGCGGCGGTGCGCACGCGGCCGGTGGCCAGGCCCAGGTGGCGCGCCGCCGCGGCCGCTACCCGGTGGCCGTCGCCGTCGTGCTGGCCCGGTTTGAGGGTGAGTTGGATGGTATGGGTGGTCGGTTCCAAATCCGTCAAAGTCATAAGTCCTCGCTAAAAAGCTGCCTTCCCAATCAATGAATTTACGCGGCCTTCTCAGGCCGGCTGCCCGGCTTCACGGCCGGAACTCCGGCCAAATGCGCCGGGATGTGGTCGGCGTCAAACACGGCGGCGTTCACCGCCAACAGCGCAAAGTTCGGGAACGGAAGCTTCACCGCACCACCCGTCCGGTCAATTAATGAGGCCACGGCCAAAACTTCCACTCCCATCTCGGCCAAAACCCGTGCGACTTCCAAGGTGCTCTTGCCGGTCGTAACTACGTCTTCCGCAATGATTACCCGCTCGCCTGGGCGCAGCGCAAACCCGCGCCGCAGGGTCATTTCGCCCTGCGCGTCGCGCTCTGTAAAAAGTGAGGGCACGCCGAGTTGGCGGGCCAGCTCGTAGCTCACCACCACGCCGCCCATGGCGGGGCCCACCACGGTATCGGGCACCAGGCCAGCCGCCCGCAACTGCGCGGCCAGCACGGCCATGGCCGGGGCCGCCAACTCGGGCCGCCGCAAAAAGCGGGCGCACTGCACGTAAGTATCCGAGTGCAGGCCCGACGAGAGCTTAAAGTGGCCGGTCAGCAGCGCGTCTTCCTCGCGCAACTGCGCTTCCAGGATGGTGGCCACTTCGGCGGCGGGCAGGTCGGGGGTGAGAACTTGGGGCATGCTACTAATTATTTACTGTTGGTGATGATCCAGCTGCGTTGTGCGAACGGACAATCAGGGCTTCACCACGCGAAACTCATTTATCTGGTCGCGCAACTCCTGCGCGGCCGCGCCGGCATCGGCCGCTTGCCAAATGCTGCGCGAGGCATTAATCAGCACGCCGCTGCCGTCTTTGCGCAGGCCGGCTTTGAGCGTGGCGGCCAGGTCGCCGCCCTGGGCCCCAATGCCGGGCACCAGAAACCACTGCCGCGGGCAGGCGGCCCGCACACGGGCCATGGCCGTGGGCTCGGTGGCGCCCACCACGAGGCCGATGATGGCCTCGGGGAGCTCTTCGTCAAGCTGCCGGGCCACGTGGGCGGCCAGGTCGCTGAGGTGGCCTCCGTGGGCCAGGGCCTGGTCTTGCAGGTTGTGGTACGGCTTGTTGGAGGTTTTGGCCAGCGAGAACACCACCTTGCCGGGCCGGGCGAAGGGCCGGATGGCGTCGTCGCCCATGTAGGGGTTCACGGTCACGCCGTGGGCCCCTACCACGTCGTAGGCGAAGCGGGCGTAGTGGTCGGCCGTATTGGCAATGTCGCCAAACTTACCGTCCAGAATCACCGGAATATCGGCGGGAATGCTTTGGATGGTGCTCTTTAGCAGCGCCACGCCGTCTTCCCGACTCAGAAAAAAAGCCAAATTCGGCTTAAAGGCCGCCGCGTAGGCGTGGGTTTCGGCCACCACCTGGCGGAGGCGCACCGCCACTTCGGCATCGGTGCCGATGGGGTCGAGGCCCACGCAGAGTAGCGAATTGGCCGAGTGAACGCGGGTAATCAGTTGTTGCATAAGGGCGCGGGCTCGGTGAGCCCACGGGTAAAACGTACTATCAGTCTATTCAAATGCGCGGGCTTGTGACATTCGCGCGGCCCACTGGGGCCCTAAAAGTAAAACCACCCAGCTTGCGCCAGGCGGCATGCTACCGCAGATCAACTAGATAACGTTCTTGTGGTTGATGAAGAACGGCACCACTTGCCACACCTTAATCGCTGCCATCCGCTTGGGGTTAGTGCTCGAGTTGCAGTTACCAGCGTGGGTAGCCATCGAAGACAGCGCAGCAGCGGCTGCTTGCGGGGAAAGCCTATTGGTAGCCATAAGATGAGAAATAAGCGAGTGCGGGTGGTTCTATTCTAATTAGAAATTGAGCCGTGCGGACATAAAAAAACCGCCTCGGAAAACCGAAACGGAAACTGGGCAAGCATCAGAAAATACAGAAAAAACGCCGTGGGCAACGACCGGTTGGTCCTCTCGCAGAACTCCTTGCGGCTTCGTTCCACACGCCATTAGATGATGATTGGGGCGAATCATGGTGCAAAATTACGCCAATTTTATGCCCAGTGATTATCCCACCGCGTTAATTTTTTATTTCGTCACAAACGAAATCTTTACTGGCTCCCTGAATCGCGCTAATCAATTAATTCCAACCGGATTTACCCCCCGGTTTAAGGCGCAATCTTTTTTAGGGTACCGCGACTGGCTGCGCCACCAGGGCCCCTAACCCTATCTTCGGCCCTCTACTTCGCCCCAAGCTCCGGCCCGGCGGCGCGCCCAACGCACGGGGCCCGGCTGACATTGCGTCGGCCGGGCCCCATGGCATTATTAGCAGTGTAGGGCTACTGGGCCACCACCAGGCGCTGGGAAGCTACGCGGTTGCCCGCCCCGTCGCGCACTACCACGTGGTAGAGGCCGGTGGGCAGCGTAGGCAGCGTGGCCAAGGCGCCGGCTTCGGCCGCCAGGGGCACCTGGCGCACGAGCTGGCCCATTTCCGAGTACACGGCTACGCTGGTAGCGCCGGTGCCTTCGTAACGCAGGCTTACGGGGGGGCCGACGCAATTGCGGGGTGGGGTACACTTGCAGGCCGCCGCTGGCCAGGGCCGCGGCGCTGGCGTCGGTGTACTGGTAGCGGCGGGCCTCCAAGCTATTGCCCGAGGCGGCCACCTGGCCCACGGCCCGGAACTCAGTGACGCTGCCAGCGCGGCGCTTTACTACAAACTGGCTGCTGTTGTGCTCCGAAGCCGTGGCCCAGGCCAAGTTGGTGCCAGTAGCAGTGTGGCGGCCGGTGAAGTCGGTCAGCACCACGGGCAGGGGGGCGGGCACAAACACCACGGGCAGCACCGCCTGCGGGTCGTCGGCGAAGGTGTTGTAAACTTTCATACCGCTCAGGGCGGCTACCCCGCTGGCTACGTTAAGCCGCACCGAAGCGAAGGGCTTAGAGCAGTTTCAGACTCATCAGCTAGTAGCGCGAACTTTGTAGTTCGCGGCTTTCGCTTCGTCCTACCAGTCACCGTTCAGCGACGCGAACTACAAAGTTCGCGCTACTGCCCGCTGCTGTGTACACTGACGCCGAAACCGCTCCAGTAGTGAGGAACGAAAGCTCGTCGCGGCCATTGGGCAACACCCCAATCGATAGCAAGCTGCTAGCCGAAGCGCTTTCCATGAGGTTACCTGTGGCGTCGTAGGTCGACAAGATGAGGCTTCTTAGCACGTTGGCGTCCAGCAAGCCGCCGTTCAGCAGGCCATTGCCAGGCCCGATTACCATGCCAGCGCGGTTGCCGGCCAGGCCGGTGCCGTTGAGGTCAACCCGCAAGAATTGGTCGCTGCCCACCCAAGGGCAGAAGACATCACTGCATAATCGTTGGGGTTAGCGCTGGCGGCGTCCTGAGGGTTTATAACACTGGCAGTAGTCACGCACGTAGTAGTCACGCCCAAATAGGTAACCGTGGTACAGATTTGCGAATTGGCGCTGCTGGTAGCGTGGTTGGTAGTGGTGGCAAAATCCGAAATTACCTGCTTGGCCTGCCCGAAGGCGCGGGGCTCCAGGCCGAAGCCGTAGTACAGCTGCATGTTGTCGAGCACCGAAACCGTCGACGTACGCTCGATGCTCACGGCACCGAACGGCAGCGTGGTGGGGAAGCCCACCCGCGTTTGGCCACCGGGCAGCACGTTCAGTTGCAATAGGCTAGCGTCGGTGTTGGTTTCCTGGGGCACGCCGTTCAGGAACGTGCGGATGCGCACGCCGCTCAGCACGTTGGCGTCCAGCAAGCCAGCGTTGCCCACCGTGAAGCCGGTGTGGTAACCGGCCGGCAAGGCAGGGCCCTCCAGCTTCACTTGCAGCGTGGGGGGCAGTCTACCGTGGCGAAGCTGCCGAACGTGGCGTAGTTGGTTAGGTCCGTGTCCACGGCGCGGGCCGGGTTGCCCACGTTGAAATTCACACACGCTTGCACCAGTGCGTTGCCGTTGAGCTTGTAGGCAGTGCTGCTGTAGTTGGCGGTGTTGGGGGTGGCGAACCCTTTCAGCGGCACCTGCGAGGCCCCAACGACACCGTAGGCGTTGTACACGTTGGTTTTAAAGTTCAGGTTGGCGACGTTGGCCACCGTCACTTCCACCGCGTCGAACGGCTTAGTAATCACGAAATCGACCGGCGTGGGCTCGGTACCGGTGCTGAGCAGGTAGGCCTGGAGCAGTGTGGCGTCAATCAAGTGGCTTTCCTGGAGCATACCGTTGAGGTAAGTACGCATCACGGTGGCTCCCAGAGCCAATACGCCGGTGCCCGTCGCGTTGGCGAACAGCATGCCGGCCCGGTAACCAGCCGAGACGGGTCCGCCGGCCAGCGGCAGGCGCAGCGTCACGGAGTTGTAGATGTCGGTGGTCAGGGAAGCGGCTACCGCGGCCCCACGGCGCCCAGCGCCACGCTGCCGCCGTCCGTGAGCGTTGGCGAGGTGGGCACAATGGCCCCGCCAGAGCCATTGAAATAGTAGGCCCGCGGCAGAGCAGTTTGGGCCAGGCTGCCTGCAACAGCGGCCAGCAGCAGGGTGAGGACACACACCAACCGCTGGAAGGTACGGGCAAACGTCGGGTTAGAATAATACATGATAGAGCAGAAAAGTAGCAATGGAACAATAGAAGTTGGTCTGATTGGCGTCCATGTTTACAATCGACTCTTCATTTTTTTATTAATTATTCAAAATATTGTAAATTAGCATTTTATATAAATTTTTAGTCGTTTAAATCTGATTTTACGTTCCAATGTGGGATTTATATTCCTAAATTGAGAATAGGGTTCTTTTAAAACTGAGAATTTAATTTTATTTATGCGATCCAAGTGCTTAATTTTGTCATATATAGAGTTTTTGGCCGGCTTTTATCCTAAAAATAAAGCTATTCAATAATTATAATTTTTTTAATAAAATTTCTGATTTTGTTATGTTACTGGCCAAACTGTGGGGCCCTTAACTTCGCCTCATATCCCCTGCGTTTGTATGGAAGCACCTCTTCCTTTAAGTATATTTATTGTAGAAGACAACGAGTGGTACGGCGAGCTGCTGCTCCACCAACTGGGCCGCAACCCCGACCACCACGTGCAGCGCTTTGGCACGGCTCGCGAGTGCCTGGCCCAAATGGCCAAGGAGGTGCCCGACGTCATCACGCTGGACTACTCGCTGCCCGACGCCGATGGCGAGCACACGCTGCGCCAGCTGCGCGAACGGGCCCCCCAGGCGGCCATCGTAATCATTTCGGGGCAGGAAGACGTGGCCACCGCCGTGGCCCTGCTGCGCCTGGGGGCCCACGACTACCTGGTGAAGGACGCCTCGACCGGCGAGCGCCTGTGGACGCTGCTGGGCCAAGTGCGCCAGCAGGTGCGCCTGCGCCGCGAAAACGAGCAGCTGCGCCAGCAGCTCGACGCCCGCAGCGCCGGCGCCAGTTCGCCCATTCTGGGCACGCACCCCACCATGCTGCGCTTACAAGAGCTCATCAGCAAGGCGGCGCGCACCACCATTACGGTGAGCGTGAGCGGCGAAACCGGCACCGGCAAGGAGTTGGTGGCCCAGGCCATTCACGCGCGCTCGGAGCGGGTGAGCCGGCCATTTGTGGCCGTGAACATGGCGGCCATCCCGCGCGAGCTGCTGGAGAGCGAGCTGTTTGGGCACGAGAAGGGGGCCTTTACGGGGGCCGTGGCGCGGCGGGTGGGCCGCTTCGAGGAGGCCGACGGCGGCACGCTGTTCCTCGACGAGGTGGCCGACCTGGAGCTGGGCCTGCAAGCCAAGCTGCTGCGGGTGCTGCAAGAGCGCGAGCTGGTGCGGGTGGGCGGCCGCCAGCGGGTGGCCTTCGACGTACGCCTGGTGGTGGCCACCCACCACGACCTGCTAACCGAGGTGCGAGCCGGGCGCTTCCGCGAAGACCTGTACTACCGCTTGCTGGGCCTGCCCATTGCCCTGCCGCCGCTGCGCGAGCGGGGCCCCGACATACTGCTGCTGGCCGAGGCCTTCGTGCAGACGTTTTGCCAGCGCAACAACCTGCCTCCGCACCACCTCGGCGACGACGCCCAGCAGCGGCTACTGGCCCACCCCTTCCCCGGCAATGTGCGCGAACTGAAGGCGGTGGTGGAACTGGCCGCCGTGCTGGCCGAGGGCGACCTGATCCGCAGCGCCGACCTGTCGCTGCGGGGCCCCGCCCCGGCGGCCGACAACGGGGGCCCCCGCACGCTGCGCGAGGAAACCACCCGGCTCGTGCAGGAGTGCCTCGACACAATGGGCGGCGACGTGCTGGCCACGGCCGACCGCCTGGGGGTAGGCAAATCCACCATCTACCGCATGATCAAGCAGCAGTACGTGCAAGTGCGCTGATGCTGCATCCCGCTGCTAACCACAATTTTCTCCTATCTTAGCCAGGCCTTAATTTTACACTGGTTCAGGACAACTTAATACCGGGGCTCCGGGTTATATAGCCAATCAGCACTGGTTCCGCGCGGCACCGGTGAGTTTATTCGCACTATTCATTCATTGTCGTTATGTTGACCCTCGTATTAGGCCTGTTGGGCGCTGCCGCCCTCGTTGCCCGCCGCGCCGCCCAGGCCGCCCAACCCAAGCTGGTTCCTGTGCCGGTGCGGAGCAAATAAGCTCCACCTACCGCTTAAATAGAAAAAGCAGCCCGAGGGGCTGCTTTTTTATTGCCTGCGCCACAAGAAAACCGGGGCGTTGCCGTTGAAATCGTTAGCGGATGACGAGCTTACACATTTGGTTAACGCCGCTGCCTTCCAGCTTTACGTAGTATAAACCGTTGGCGAAGCGGCTCAGGTCGAGCATTTTGGTAGCGCGGTTGTTGAGGTCGCTCATGGTTTCGTGGTACACTACGGAGCCAATCACATTCAGCACTTGCAACTCAATGCGGCGGCCTTCCTGGCCGCTGATGGTGAGCTGCACCATGCCGGTGCTGGGGTTGGGGTACACCGCCAGCGCTTTCTCATCGGTGCCGGGGCGCGTTTGCTGCACGGCGGTGTGCTGGGTTTCAATGGGCCGGGCCGGGGCTACCGGGGCAAACCCGCTGGCCAGGCCAGCAGTGGCCAGGGCCAGGAAGAAGGAAAGAGCAAGTAGGCGTGGCATCATGCAAAAAATCAAAGTGGCGAACCAGCCCGGCCGCTGCGGAGAACGCACGGGCTGATGGAGTTAACGGCGGGAATTAATTTTGGTTGACAAATATAATCCCAAATCCCTATGTTATTAGTGAAAAAGTTGTTATTACCGATGGAATCAAACGTTTTCCCGATTGCTCACCACTTTTCATCGCCCAACTGAGTGGATGTCCTCATTATCGGCGGCGGCTTGGCCGGTTTGGCGGCGGCCCTCGACTTAGCCGGCCGCGGCCACGCCGTGGCCCTGGCCGAGCGCCGGCCCTACCCCTTCCACCGCGTGTGCGGCGAATACGTCAGCAACGAGGTGCTCCCGTACCTGGCCCGGCTCGGGGCCGACCCAGCCCCGCTGGGCGTGGCCAACATCCGGCGGTTTGAATTATCGTCGCCGGCCGGGCGCGTGCTGCGCAGCCCTCTCGACCTGGGCGGCTTTGGGGTGAGCCGCTACGCGCTCGACGAATTTCTATACCAGAGGGCCCTGGCCGTGGGCGTGCAATTTTACCTGCCCGCCACGGTGGCCAGCGTGGCCTTTGATGCTGCTGCGGGCCGCCACGCGGTGGCGTTGGCCGATGGCCGCACCCTGGCCCCGCGCGTAGTGCTGGGGGCCTACGGCAAGCGCGCCAACCTGGACCGCCAGCTGGAGCGGCCGTTTTTTCGGCAGCGCTCGCCCTACCTCGGGGTGAAGTACCACCTGCGCCTACCGGGCCACGCCCGCGACGTGATTGCGCTGCACAACTTCCGCGATGGCTACGCGGGCATTTCGGCCATCGAGGACGGCAAGCTGTGCTTTTGCTATCTCACTACGCGCACTAATTTGAAGGCCCACGGCGGCACCATTCCGGCGATGGAAGCGGCGGTGCTGCACCGCAACCCGCACCTGCGCGCCATCTTCCACGAAGCCGAGTTTCTGTACCCGCAGCCGGAGGTCATCAACGAGATTTCCTTCGCCCCGAAGCAGCCCGTGGAGCAGCACGTGCTGATGTGCGGCGACGCGGCCGGCCTCATCACGCCGCTGTGCGGCAACGGCATGGCCATGGCCCTGCACGGCGGGGCCTTGGCCAGCGCCGCCGCCCACGATTTCCTGACCGAAACCACCGGCCGCGCTGCGATGGAAGCGGCCTATGCCCAGACGTGGCGGGCGCAGTTTGGGGCCCGGCTGCGGGTGGGGCGTGCGGTGCAGGGCCTGTTTGGGGGCCCCGTGCTGAGCGAGGCCGTGGTGGGGGCCCTGGCCCACTGGCCGGGCGCGGTGCGGGCCCTGATGCGGCGCACCCACGGGGCCCCTTTTTAGGAAAAAAGCCGGCGAGCCGCCGGCCAAAATCTTTTCCCCCCGCGGGCCCCGTATTTTGCGTAAACTACGCTTAATGACCAGCTACCTAGGGGCCATCGGCACCGCCAACCCGCCGCACTGCCTTGGGCAGCAGCAAATTGCCGATTTTATGGCCCAGGCCCTCGAATTCGGGGCCGACGATGCCCGCCGGCTGCGGGCCCTGTACCGGGTGTCGGGCATCGGGCACCGCTACTCGGTGCTGCCCGACTACGGCCGCGCCAATGGCGACTACACCTTTTTCCCGAACACGCCCGGCCTGGAGCCTTTTCCCAGCGTGGGGCAGCGCATGGCCGTGTACCGCCGCGAGGCCCTGCCGCTGGCCCTGGCCGCCGTGGCCGACTGCCGCCGCCAAGTGCCGAGCCTGGATTTGGCCACCGTCACGCACCTTATTACGGTGAGCTGCACGGGCATGTACGCCCGGGGCTCGACATTGAGCTGGTGCAGGCCCTGGGCCTGCCGGCGTCGGTGCAGCGCACCTGCGTGAACTTCATGGGCTGCTACGCGGCCGTGAACGCCCTGAAGCTGGCCGACGCCGCCTGCCGCGCCCACCCCGCCGCCCGCGTGCTGGTGGTGAGCGTAGAGTTGTGCACGCTGCACTTCCAGAAAAGCGCCGAGGACGACCACCTGGTGAGCAACGCGCTGTTTGGCGACGGCGCGGCGGCCTGCCTGGTGCAGGGCCAGCCGCTGCCCGACGGGGCCCCCAGCCTGGCCCTCACCGCGTTCCACTGCGGGCTGGAGCCCGACGGGCACGCCGACATGGCCTGGCACATCAACGATTTTGGGTTTGAGATGACGTTGAGCAGCTACGTACCCCGGCTCATCCAACGGGGCATCGGGCGGCTCACCGAGCAGCTGCTGGAACACCTGCCCGTGCAGCGCGCGGACATTCACCACTTCGCCATCCACCCCGGCGGACGTAAGATTCTGGAAACCATCGAGCAAGCGCTGGATTTGAGCCACGACGACAACCGCTTCGCCTACCGCGTGCTGCGCGACTACGGCAACATGTCGTCGGCCACGGTGCTGTTTGTGCTGCGCGACGTGCTGGCCGCCGCTACCCCCGCCGACCACGGGGCCCCGGTGCTCAGTTTTGCCTTCGGCCCCGGCCTAACGCTGGAAGCCATGCTGCTGGAGATTTCAGTTGATAGTAAACAGTTAACAGTTGACCGAGCAGAGGCCGTCCATTTGATGGAAGCTGAGCCGGTTGCCGCCGCGCTCGTGGCCGCTGAGTAGTTATCGGCGCGTACTGAATGATTAGGTGATTATCCAGGCGGGGTGGTCCGGCGACTTTTTCAGTCGTCGGACCACTCTTACGATACCCCGGGGCCACTGTTTTTTTAGTCAGAATGGCCCGACGACTAAAAAAGTCGCCGGACCACTTCGTTTTCAACCCCTGTTAAATGCTGAACAATCGCGCGCCGGGCCCCGAGCTGATGGACGACCTGACGCTGGCCTCGGACGACTTACGCCGCAACCTCGACGAGCTGGAAGTCATCAATACTTGGCTGGGCGGCTACCAGCCGGTACTGGACGCGTTGGCCCGGCTGCGGCCGCGCTTCCCCACGGGCCGAGCCCTGCGCGTGGCCGACTTGGGCAGCGGCGGCGGCGACACCCTGCGCCACGTGGCCCGCTGGGCCCGCCGCCACGGCGTAGCGGTGGAGCTGGTCGGCATCGACGCCAACGCTTTTATGCTGGACTACGCCCGCGCCAAAAGCCAGGATTACCCCGAAATCAGCTACCGGCAGTTCGACATTTTCTCGGCCGAATTTCAGGCCCAGCCCTTTGATGTGCTGACGTGCAGCTTGTTCTGCCACCACTTCACCGACGACGAGCTGGGGGCCCTGCTGCGGCAATGGGCCCGGCAGGCGCGGGTGGCGGTGGTCGTCAACGACCTGCACCGGCACTGGCTGGCCTACGGCAGCATTTGGGCCCTGACGCGGCTGCTCGGCGGCTCGTACCTGGTGCGGCACGACGCGCCGCTGTCGGTAGCCCGTGCCTTCCGGCGCGCCGACTGGGCGCAGCTGCTGGCCCGGGCCGGCCTGGCGCAGTACGAGTTGCGCTGGCGCTGGGCGTTTCGGTGGCAGCTGGTTATTTGGCCGGCGGCCGGGGCCCCGGCGGTTGGTGAGGGGCCGGTTGCCGTTGCTAAAAAGCAATCGGCAGTGTATAGCAAACCGCCACGGGCTTGCCGTTTTGCTTGCCGGACCGGAAGCGCGGCAGCTTGCCCACCGCCGCCAGAACAGCCGCGTTGCAGCCGCCGTCCGGGCCTTTAATAACTTTAGCGTCCTTCACGGTGCCGCTGGGGCCCACCACAAAGTACACGAACACCTTGCCGCCACAGCCACCCGCCGGCGCTACCCGCGCCTGAATGGCCGCTATAATGGCCGCGTTGCCACCGCCATCCGGCAGCTGCGGCATCTGCTCGACGTAGGTGTAAACCTTGGCCGAATCAGGCGTGTGCACGACCTGGTAGGCGTTCGGCATGGTTTGGGCCGCAGCGGCGCAGGTAGCGACCAGGAAAATACTGGCGGCCAGCACTAACCGGCGCGATGAGAAGAAGAAAGCCATACCGCAATATACACGGCAAGCGGCATGGCCGGCTACCCGAGTAGCAGCCTCTACTAAGCCGCTGGGGGCCCTGGCTGGCTACCCAATCAAAGCTTTGTCATTCCGACGAAGGAGGAATCTGCGGCCTGTCCTTGCCTGTTTTATCCAGATTCCTCCTTCGTCGGAATGACAAAGCCCTGGCCCTGGTTGGCCGCCGCCGGGGCCCTAATTCAGCCCCACAGAGCCGCTGCTACCCGGAACGTATTGGCGTGGGCTTCCACAATGTCGGCGATGCGGGTGGAGTAGCCGCCGCCCATGCACACCACCACAGGCAGGCCCTGGGCGTGGCAGAGGCGGAGCACCAGCTCGTCGCGCTGGCGGCAGCCGTCGCGGCTCAGGGCCAGGTAGCCGAGCTTGTCGGTGGCCAGCACGTCCACGCCGGCCAGGTAGAAGATGAAGTCGGGGCGCACCTGCGCCACCAGGGGCCCCAGGGTGGCGGCCAGCAGGGTGAGGTACTCGGCGTCGGCGGTGCCGTCGGGCAGGGGCTGGTCGAGGTCGGAGGTTTCCTTGCGGCCGGGGTAGTTGCGGGCGCCGTGTACCGAGTAGGTGAACACGCGCGGCTCGTGCTGGAAAATGGCGGCCGTGCCGTTGCCCTGGTGCACGTCTAGGTCCACAATCAGCACCTGCTTCGCCAGCCCGTTGGCCAGCAGCCAGGCGGCGGCGGCGGCCTGGTCGTTCAGCAGGCAGAAGCCCTCGCCCCGGTCGCGAAAGGCGTGGTGGGTGCCGCCGGCAATGTTGAACGCCGCGCCGTGCACCAGGGCCCGCCGGGCGCACTCGATGGTGCCACCCAGGATGGTGATTTCGCGCGCAAACAGCTCCGGCGACCACGGGAAGCCCGTCACCCGCTCCTCCTGCCGGGTGAGCTGGCCCCGGCGCAGGCGCTCGTAATACCCAGCGTCGTGCACCCGCAGAATGTCCACGTCGGGCGGCGGCGTGGGCACAAAAAAATCGTCGGCCGTGGCTGTGCCTTCGTGCAGCAGCTGCTCGGGCAGCAGCTCGTACTTCAGCATCGGGAAGCGGTGGGCGGCCGGCAGCGGGTGGGCGTAGCTGGGCGCGAAGGCAATGGGCAGCATCGGGTTAGGCTTTCGTTGTCAGCGTATAACCAGTAGGAAAGGATTGTAAAACGGAGTGGCACTCCATTTCCGTGCGAACCCTAAACGGCGTGCCACTCCGTTTTACAGCGCCGGGTACACCGGCTCAACAGTTGCGCTGGGAATATGGCCGGTTGGAATGGCTGCCACGCCCAGCGCCGGGGCCCCTAAAAGCAAGGGCGGTGGTTTGAAACGGGGTGGCCCGACGACTAAAAAGTCGCCGGGCCACCCCGTTTCAAACCACCGCCAAAGCAAAAAGCCTCCCCGCGCGGCGGAAAGGCTTTTTGTGAGGCATACTGGGCTCGAACCAGTGACCCCCACCGTGTCAGGGTGGTACTCTGAACCAACTGAGCTAATACCCCAAAGATGCCCGCGCCGGGGGCGGCGGGCCGGGCAAAGGTAGCACCGGCCCGCGGATTTTTAGGGCCCCGGGGCCCCGGCGGGCAACTTTCTGCCCGGGGCCAAGTATAGGGCATTGTCGATACCCGATGTGGGGCCCTGGTGGGGCCACCGTTTTTTACCCCTTTATCCATTCCCTTTATTTATGAAAAACCTTCTCCTCACGCTTATGCTGGGCGCCGCGGCGGCCCCGGCAGCTATGGCCCAGGCCCGCGCCGGCGGCAACATGTCTTCGAAAGACTATACCGGCGGCGCCGTCACCGACTCGCGCAACACGGGCTTCGGCATCAAGGGCGGCTACAACCTGACCAACCTCTACGGCAGCGGCAAGGGCTTGTTCAACCCCGACTACCTCAACGCTTTCCACGGCGGCATCTACGGCCAGTTTGGCTTCAACCAAGTGTCGTCCCTTCAGGTCGAGCTGCTGTACACCCGCAAGGGCTACACCGCCAACTTTGCCGGCGGGGCCTACAACGAAAGCCAGCGCACCACCCGCCTGAACTACTTGCAGCTGCCCATCCTGTACGTGGCCAATTTCACCAAAAACCTGAGCTTCCACATCGGCCCGCAGGTGTCGCTGCTGACCAACGCCCGGGTGTACGACCAGGACCTTGCCTTATCCGCCGGCGGCTTCAACTCGCTTGACTACGGCGCCGTGGCCGGCTTTGAGGGCCGCGTGGGCCCCGCCCGCATCGGCGTGCGCTACGACCTGGGCCTGGGCAACGTGTACAAGGACGGCGTATCGGTAAAGTATGGCAACAACACTGTGGCCAACCTGACCAATACCAACTTGCACAACCAAACCTTCCAAGTGTACCTGGGTTTGGGCTTCACCCAATAGGCCCACCGGGGGCCCATTGCCGCCTGTGCCGCCTGCCTGCGCGTACCCTCCGGGTTGCGGTGGGCAGGCGGCTTTTTTATTTCCTGTTCCCATGCCCGTTCTCGACCCCAACGCCCTGTACGCCACCCGCGAGCTGATTGTGGGCCGTGGCCTGGCGGTGCTCGCCGCCTGGGTCATCGGCAACCTGGCCATCAGCGGCTACGCCGTGGCCCACGCCGACCGCCGCCACGCGTCCTACTACTTCCATTTCATGAACGCGGCCTGGGCCCTGGTGAACGCGGGCATTGCCGCCTGGGGCATCGTGATGCTGCGCCGCCTGCCGCCGGCTGGCTGGTCGCTGGCCGCCGAGGCGGGGGCCCATCACCACGACGAAAACCTGTTCCTCTTCAACACTGGGCTCGACGTAATTTACATCATCGTGGGCCTCTGGCTGCGCCGCCGGGCCGCCGCACCCGACGCGAGCAACCCCACCCGATTGGCCGGCTTCGGCCGCTCAGTGCTGCTCCAAGGCGCTTTCCTGTCCGCGTTCGACCTAGCGATAACGGCCTTGCTGCACCTGGCTGGGGCCCCGTTGCGGGCCGCCGGCCTGCTGTAGCGCGGGCGCTGCAAGTCCGCGCTGCTCGCTTCGCTCTGCCGGTAACCGGTGAACGATTACCGTTTAGCGACTCGGATTCGCAGAGTCTGAGCTACACGCAAAAAGGCCCGCTACTGCACAGTAGCGGGCCTTTTTGCTGTTAACCTAAGGCTGGGGGCCCTAGCTGCGCGAGGCGTGCTGGCCTTCCAGGATTTCCTCTACAATCTTCTTGTTGAAGGCGGGCAGGTCGTCGGGCTTGCGGCTGGTGATGAGGCCTTTGTCGACCACCACTTCCGAGTCTTCCCAGTGAGCGCCGGCATTTTTGAGGTCGGTTTTCAGGCTAGGCCAGCTGGTCATTTTCTTGCCGCGCACGGTGTCGGCCTCAATTAACGTCCAGGGCCCGTGGCAGATAGCGGCCACCACTTTGCCCGAGTGCATGAACTCGCGCACGAAGTCCACCACTTTGGGCTCGATGCGCAGCTTGTCGGGGTTGATTTGGCCGCCGGGCAGCACCAAGGCGTCGTAGTCGGCCACGCGGGCCTCGTCGATGACTTTATCGACGCTCACTTTGTCGCCCCAGTCGTTGTTAGGGCCGTCCCAGCCCTTGATGGAGCCGCTTTTGAGGGAGATGACGTGGGCGGTGGCGCCCTCGCCTTCCAGGTATTTTTTGGGCTCGGTCAGTTCGACCTGCTCGAAACCGTCGGTGGCAATGATGGCAATTTTCTTGCCTTTAAGCTTATCGCTGCTGAAGATGGACATGGGTGGGAAATGATAAAAGGAACGGGCCGGGGATAGTCCTGGCTCGTTCTCTTACGCCCCCGGGGCCCTTTGGTTTCTCCTAAAAATCCGCGGGCTTCAACCCCGTTTTCTTGGCAATGCGGCCCGGCATCACCGGCCCAATCTCGTCGGCGTCGTGAAAAGCTGCTCCAACCGCTCGGCTATTGCGCACAGGGCCAGTGCCTGCGCGCCAACCGCTATTCAATCCACTCAGCTCAGCACCAGGCCTTGCGTGGTGAAGCGCCGGTAAATGCCGGCCAGGATTTCGCTTTTGGTGAGTTCCTGCTGGCGGATGTTGGTAATCCAGAACAGCACGCGCAGTTCGTACACCTGGCCGTTGACGTTGTTGAGCAGGATTTCGGGGGCCAGGGTATGCATGGTGTAGGGGCTGGCCTTGATTTCCTCCTCGATTTGCTCGCGGGCGGTTTGTAGGGCGGTGGGCCCGTCGGGGTCCACGCCGGGGGTGATTTTCAGGAGCAGGTCCACGCGCACGTGATCGTTGGTGCGGGTCCAGTTGATGACGTGGCCGGAGAGCAGGTCGCCGTTGGGCACGATGATTTCGGAGCCCGTGACGGAGGTGAGCTTGCTGGAGCGAATGCCGATGTCCTGCACGCGGCCCGACTTGCCGGCCACCTCGATGAAGTCGCCCACGTGGAACGGCCGCTCGAAGATGAGGACCACGCCCGACACGAAGTTGTTGACGATGCTTTGCAAGCCCAGGCCGATGCCCACGCTGAGGGCCCCGAACACGATGGCGATTTTGGTGAGCGGAAGGCCCGTGGCGGCGGTGGCCAGCGTGAAGCCCACGATGACCAGCAGCAGCCGCAGCCCCACCAGCCACGAGCCGCGGTGCCGGGCGTTGGGGGTGTCGTCGGCATTGCCCACCTCGCCAAAAAAGTAGCCGATGTACTGCTGGAGCTGCGCCGAAACGTAGAGGATGACGAAGAACAGCACGATGTTGCCCAGCGTGAACTCGATGCTGCCCAACAGGCGCGAGGCCGTGAGGAAGTGCTGGGCCGCGCCGTAGAGGCTGGCGTACAAGTTGAGGTTGGAGGTGAACACCAGCCCCCACAGGCCCGCCGCCACCGCCGTGAGCAGGCGCAGCAGCGGGGGCCCTATTTTGTCGTAGTCGAAGGACGCCGCGCCGCCCGCCGCCGTCCGGCTGCACAGCACTTGCAGCAAAAAGGCCTCGGTGAGCAGCTCGATGAGCACGGCCAGCCCGATGCCTTGGGTGAGCCCGAAAATGGCCGTCGTGCTGAACATCTTGGCCAAGCTCAGGCGCCCCAGCACGTTGCAGGCCACGGCCAACGCGCTCAGCGCCATGAACACCCCCGTGATGGGCACCACAAACGGGGGCAGCTTGGCCGCGTGCCGCACGCGCCGCAGCAGCACCGCCCCGATGCCCACGGCCACCACGTCGAGCAGCAGCAGGGCCCAGCGCACCAGCAGGCCCGCCGCCGCGTTGGCGTTGAGCAGGGCCAGGGCCACGAAAAACGCCACCAGCCCCAGCCAGTACCAAAACGCGCCACGGGGCCAGCTGCGTGCAAACACCGCCGTGAGGGCCCCCAGCAGCAGCACTTGCAGCAGGGCCAGGTACACGGGCGGCGGGTGCAGCTCCAGGGCCGGGGCCAGGCTGAACACCACCACCAGCGTAGCCGCCACCGGCCCGGGCCGCAGGTAGTGGAAGGGCAGCTCAACGGCCAGCGCCCGCTTGTTCACCCGGCGGTAGTTGAAGGCCACCCAGCCGTAAAACACGGCCCCGATCAGGGCCATGTAGGCCCAGTTGTCCCAGTTGTTGGCGAAGTAGTAGCCGATGATTTCGCGCTGGTACATTTCGTCCTGGGCCGCGTCGGGGTCGGGCGGGGGCGGCGGGACGGGCCGCGCGGCCCACAGCGGCGGGTAGGCCGCCTTAATGGTGGTGCGCCCGAAGCGGCGCATGAGGTCGCCCACTTTGTCTTCCAACTCCAGCGAGTGGATGTAGCTGGCCGCCACCTGGGTTTGCAGTGCCTTCACGCGCTGGAACCGCTTGGTGAGCAGCCCCGCGATGAGCCCCTGCCGCCCTTGCAGCGCCGAGTCGGCCCGCTCCAGGGTGAGGGCGGCCGCGTCGGGGTGGGGGGCCCTGGCCGGCGGGCCGGGCAGGGCCTTTAAGCGGGCCTGCATGGCTTCCAGCGCCTCGTGGGCCCCGCCCAGCGCCGTGCGCCACTGCACGAGCTGGTCTTGGGCGGTGGCCAGCATCAACTGGCACATCTGCAACTGCTTGAGGTCCACCACCTGGTCGGTTTCCTCTACCCCGTGCTGGATGGCTTTCAGGGTTTCGCACACGCCGGGCAGCGCCTCGGCCAGGTCGCGGGGGTCGTACACGTCGCGCACCTGCCCGGAAATCCCGCTCAGCGTGGTGTAGCCCATCTCGATGCGGTGCGCGTCGTCGTGCGTCACCGTGTCCGGGGCCCCGGCAGCCCTAAGTGGCGCGGCCCCGGACTGGGCCCGGGCGCCCGTTGCCAGCAGCACCAGCAGCACCAGCAGCACCCCGAAGCAACTGAACTTTAACAAGCTCTTTTTTGGCAACCTACTTATAATCAAAGAAAATAACGGATACATATTGTATTAAAGATAGCGAGCGGCAATACCAGGGAAATGTACAACTTATTGCCGGCGCTACCTCCTATTCAGCGCCGCGGCGCAGCTGCTTCAGCTCCTGGCGCACGGCCTTCACCCGGTCGTCGAAGCCGTCGGGGTCGTACTCAATTTCTTCCACGTCCACTTGGTCGAGCAGGTCCATCAACTCGTCGGAGTGGTCGAGGCGGGTGCCGGCGGGCATCTTCACAAACGTCATTTCTGACCACAGCAGCGCCAGCAAGCGCAGGCCGTCGCCCGAGCGCATCTGCATCTCCACCACCAAGTTGGAGTTGTCGAAGTGGATGAGCTGGGTGCGGATGAGCACCTCCACGCCCTGGCGCGCGGGCTTGAGGTAGCTGAGGTGGTGCTTGGTGATGACCCAGGCCGCGTGCTGCTCGCGGGCCAGCTCGCCCATGTTCAGGGCGTAGTGCACGGCCACCTGGTCTTCGCGGGCGTTGAGGAAGTAGTCGAGGAAGCGCGCGTTGTTGAGGTGGCCCAGCATGTCGCAGTCCTGGAAGTGGACGCGGTGGCGGGTTTCGGGGGTGCGAACGAGGTCGGGCATGGCACAAAAGTAGCGCCGGGGCCCAAAACCGCCCCAAACTACTCGGCACGCCTACTACTTTGCCCGGAAATGCCTACCTTTTGCAACCCGTTGCCCTTGCCCAAAATTCCGCCCGATGTTTGACCTTACCCCCGCCCGCGCTGCCGTGGTCCGCGCCGTGGCCGATACGCTGCTGCCGCCCGCCCCTGGCCTGCCGGCCGGGTCCGAGGGCGTTGACCTCGACCAGTTTGCGGCGGCCGTGCGTGCCCAGCCGGCCGGGGCCCAGGCCGAGTTCGGGCAGCTGCTCGACCTGCTGGGCCAGCCTGTGGTGGGCCTCACGTGGCTGGGGCCCCTGCGGCCGTTTGCGCAGCTGAATGCCGCTCAGCGCGAGCTGCTGCTGCAAAGCTGGGCGGCCTCGCGGCTGCCGCCGCTGCGCAAGGGGTTTCAGGCGCTGCGCAAGCTGTGCCTGTTCCTGTACTACGGCGGCAGCCGCTCCGGCCGCCCCGCCGCCTGGGACGCCCTGGGCTACCCCGGCCCCGCCGACGCCCCCGCTGACACCGCCCGGCCCCTAGAAACGCTGCGGCCCCGCGTGGAAACGACCTACGACTGCGACGTGCTGGTGAGTGGGGCTCGGGGGCGGGCGGCGGCGTGGTGGCCGGCGAGCTGGCCGCCGCGGGCTTCGATGTGCTGGTGCTGGAAAAGGGCCCCTATTACCACGGGCGCGACTTCACGCAGCGCGAAACCGACATGATGGGGGCCCTGTACGACGCCCGCGGCACCCTCGGCACCCACGACGGCGGCGTGGGCATCCTGGCCGGCTCGTGCCTGGGCGGCGGCACCACCGTGAACTGGGCCGGCGCCTTCCGCACCCCCAATTATGTGCTGGAGGAATGGGCCCGTGAGCACAACGCACCCCACTTCACGGCCCCCAGCTTCCAGCAAAGCCTGAATGCTGTGAGCGAAGCCCTGGGCGTGAACACCGATTACACCCGCCACAACGGCCAGAACCAGGCCCTGTGGGACGGCTCGCAGCGCCTCGGCCAGGACGTGAAGCTGATTCCGCGCAACGAGCGGGGCGTGGACGCGGCGGACGACGCGCATTTTAGGGCCCTGGGGTACTCGTCGCTCGGCGATGGGCACGGCCACAAGCAGGGCACCCTGAACACCTACCTGCCGCTGGCCGCCCGCCATGGGGCCCGCCTGCTGCCCGATGCCCGCGTCGAACGCATTACCCAGGCCCACGGCCGCGCCGCCGGGGCCGAGGCCGTGTACGCCCCTGCCGACGGGCCCGCCGTGCGCGTGCAGGTGCGGGCGCGCTGCGTGGTGGTGGCCGCCGGGGCCATCCAAACGCCGGCGCTGCTGCTGCGCTCGGGCCTGCACCACCCGCACCTGGGCCGCCATCTGCACCTGCATCCCACCCTAATCGTGGCCGCGCTGTACCCCTGGGCCATGCACTCGTGGCACGGCCCCAGCATGAGCGTGGTGAACGACGCCCACACCCGCCGGCACGGCACCAACTTTGGCGTGAAGCTCGAAACGCCCCCCACGCACCCCGGCCTGCTGAGCACGGTGCTACCCTGGTTGAGCGGGGCCCAGCACCGCGAACTGATGGCCAGCGCCGCCCACCTGGGCTCGTTCATCGCCCTCACCCGCGACCGCGACGGCGGCCGCGTGCGCCTCGACCGGCACGGGGCCCCGCTGATTGACTACGCGCTGTCGGACTTCGACCGCGGCAACTTGCTGGCCGGCGTGCAGGCGGCGGCCGAAATCCACGCCGCCGCCGGGGCCCACACCATCTACCTGCCCCACGGCACGCTGCCGGTTTTGAAGGCCGAAAACGGGGCCCTGCGCAACCCCGAGTTGCTGGCCCAGCTGCCGCACCTCAGCTGGCGGCCCAACCAGTTCGGCCTCTACAGCGCCCACCAAATGAGCACGGCTCGCATGGGCGGCGACGCGGCCACCCACCCGGTGCGCGTCACGGGCGAAACCGTGGAATTGCCCGGCCTGTACGTGGCCGACGGCGCGGCCTTCCCGGCGTGCTCGGGCGTAAACCCCATGCTCACCATCATGGCCCTGGCCCACCACACGGCCCAGGGCCTCAAGACAACCCTGGGGGCCCAAACGAACCAGCTTGGCACTACGGCGCGGCACGTAGTAGCTTAGGGCCAGCAATCTACACACCCCCCCATGACGAAGCGCCCGCCCCAGCCCTACCTGCTGTTGCTGCCGCTGCTGGTGGTGCTGCTGTTTGGCAACTGCGGCCGGAACGTTTACGATGCGGTAGGGCCCGGGGCCACGCCGGCTCAAATAACGCAACTGAAAAAACTGAGCCAGGAAACCAACGCCGCTTACAATGCGGCTCTCAAACGCCCCGTCGGTCAGCCAGGGCCGACGCCTGCCCAGGTAATTGACAGTGCCAAGGCAGCCCGCCGCCGGCTCCTTACCCCCGCACAAAACCAACACTACGACCGGTCGCAGTCGCCCCTGCCCTTTCGCTACCCCCGCCGCCCGCCCAAAGGGTACGTTATTGATACCCTTAAAAGCTTCTAAAACATGGGCCGAAAATGCGTTGCTTTGGGCATGAAACGTCCGGCGCGCTTTTGGTTGGTGGTGCTGCCCCTGGTGGTAGTGCTGCTGTTGGCAAATGCGGGGGCGGCGTGTACGGGTTCATCAACGAGCTGGGGCCCAACCGCCGCGCCCAGTTGAACGATGCCATTGCGCAGCGGCTGGTGCTGCGGAAAGCCGCCCGGCAGCGCCTGCACGGCCGCGCCCGCCACACCGAGCTGCGCCGCATCGAGGCCCTGACCGATACCCACATCGACTCGCTGCGGTTCAGCGAATTTGAGCAGCGCAAGTTTGCCCACCGCCGTGGCAAGGTTGGGCGGCGCCTGCGCCAGCGGGGCCAATAGCCCGGGGCCCCAAAACCGATTTTTTAGGTGGGCAGTGTACTTAGGAGCAGTTTTTGCGTAACCATGCGGGTATTGCTATTTTCCCGCTTATGCATTCTGCTCGTTTTTCCACCTTGGTACTGGCCTTGGGCCTGGCAGCTTCGGGCTGCTCCGTGTTTCACAAGCGCGCCAAGGCCCCGGCCCCGGCAACTACAGTGGCCCCCGCGCCGGCCGCCCCCGTGGCCCCCACGCCCGTGGCAGCCGCCCGCGACCTGGCCGACGCCATGACCACCGTGCTCAAGCTCACCCCAGACCAAACCGGCCGCATCCGCACCGTGCTCAACGGCACCGTGGAGCAGGTGAACACTGCCCGCCAGCAACACCCCGCCCAGTCGCCCGAGTTGGCCGCCGCCCTCAAGCGCATCAACATCAGCTCCCAAGCCGAGCTGCAAAAGATCATGGGGCCCGCCAAGTACAACGAGTTCAAAACCAAGCAAGCCCAGGTGCAGGCCGAGATGGCCCGGCAGTAGCTTCGCGCGCGGCGGCTGGGGCCCTAAAGTGCTGAAGGCGTTACCCGCAGCGGAGCCACGTCGGTATCATCATAAAGCTCAGCCAGCGGCAGGCCCAAGCCCAGGTCCGGAATTTCGAGCACGTCGGCCGGTTCACTCAACAGCGTGTAAATCCACTGCCCAGCGTCATCTCGCCGAAACCACTCCACCACCCAAGCATTCTGCGACACCAGCAGGTAATGGCGCAGGCTGGGCAGCTTTTGGTACTGCTTGAATTTTTCCGTCCGGTCGTACTCCGAGGTGGAGGGCGATAATACTTCCACGATTAGGACGGGCTGGCGAATCAGGTAAGGGTCGCGGCGGTCGTCCGGGTCGCAGCTTACCATAATATCCGGGTAGGTATAATACTTTTTCTCCTGCACAGCCAGACGCATATTTTCATCAAATACTCGGCAGCCCCGTTGCCGTGCTCCTGGCCGCAAGGCCGCTATCATGTTCCCTTTTATCAGGTTGTGCGGAGCACTTGCGCCCGCCATCGCGAATATTTTGCCATCGAAATACTCGTGGCGCACCTCGCTTTTTTCCTCCAGGGCTAGGTATTCCTCCGGTGTGTAGCGGCGCGTTTGCAGTTCAGCGTGTCCCATAGTCGTTGTCATTAGCACGTCAAAGGTATGTTTGCTGGGCCCCCAGGGGCCCTACAGGTACGCCAGTAGCCAGCCAATCAGACGCTTCACACCGCTGGTGTAGGGCGGGTACATGGGCTTGAGGGCGGTGAAGCCCACGCGCTGTTGCAGCACGCCCTTCTCGTTGCTGAAGGCCAGGAAACCGGCGTGGCCGTGCGCCTTGCCCAGGCCGGAGGTGCCCACGCCGCCAAACGGTAGGTCGGGGTGGGCTAGGTGCAGGATGGTTTCGTTCACGGCCGCGCCGCCGGCAGCTACGGCCCCGAGCAGGTAGCGGCGGTTGGCCGGGCTGGTGGTGAACACGTACTGCGCCAGCGGTTTGGGCCGGGCGTTCACGTAAGCGGCCGCGTCGGGCAGCTCGTCGAAGGGCAGCACGGGCAACAGGGGCCCAAAAATCTCTTCTTCGAGCACGGCGGCCCCGACGGGCACGCCGGTGAGCACGGTGGGCGCTAAGTAGCGCTCGGCGGCGTCGAAGGTACCGCCGGTGGCCACGGTGGCGCCGCGGGTTTCGGCGTCTTCCAGCAGCGCGGCCAGCCGGTGGAAGTGGTGCGGGTTCACCACGCGGGCGTACGATTCGGATGCCTTGATGCCGGCCCCGGCGGGGTCGTAGAACCGGCCAATGGCGGCCTTTATTTCTTCCACCAAGGGCCCCAGTACGGGGCGTTGCACCAGCAGGTAGTCGGGGGCCACGCAGGTTTGGCCGGCGTTGAGGAACTTGCCCCACACAATTTTCTCGGCCGCGTCGCGCAGGTTGGCGGTGGCGTCCACGATGGCGGGGCTCTTGCCGCCCAGCTCCAGGGTAAGGCCGCTGAGGTGCTCGGCGGCGGCGCGCATCACAATTTTGCCCACCGCGGGCGAGCCAGTGAAGAAAATGTGGTCCCAGGGCAGGCGCAATAGGTCGGTGGCCACGTCTTTGTCGCCCTCCACCACCAGCACCTCGTCGGCCCGGAACAGCTCTTCGGCCAAGCGGCGCAGCAGGGCCGACGTGGCGGGCGTTTGCTCGGCGGGCTTGATGACTACCGCGTTGCCGGCGGCGATGGCCGAGACAAGCGGGTCGACGGCCAGGTAGAACGGGTAGTTCCAAGGGGCGATGATGAGCACCACGCCCTTGGGCTCTACCTGCACCCAGCCGCGGGTGCCGGCCAGGGCCAGCGGCGTGCCCACCCGGCGCGGGGCCAGCCACTTTTTGAGGTGACCCGCGGTGTGCTTGAGCTCAACCTGCGCAGCCCATATTTCGGTGATGTCGGTTTCCGACGGAGGCTTGCGGAAATCGGCGTACAACGCCTCCTGGATGGCCTCGCGGTTGACCGTCAGCCAGTCGCCCAGCCGGTGCAGGCGGGTGCGGCGGGCGGCCACGTCTTCCTGGCGCAGGGCGGGGGCCCGGCGGCGCAGCGCCTCAAATGCGGCCTGGTACGGGTTGGGGGCGGCAACGGGCGCGGACGGGGCGGCGGGGGCGGCAACAGGGCTCATAGGGGCGAAGCAGGTGGGCGGCAAGCGGGGCCGGGGCCCTCGCTGAAAGGTACGCCGGGGCCCGCCATCCCGCCAAGGGCCCGGTCGAGGTTACGCGCATGTTATCTTTGCCCCTGCTGGGGCCCCGGCGGCTGCCTGCGGGCGGGCGCATGCTACTGGCCCGGCGTTTTATTCTATTGCTTTAGTTATTACCATGTTACTACGCTACCCGCATCGGCGGGGGCCGTGGCAGCCCTTGGCGCTGCCGTTGACCTTGCTGCTTGCCCTGGGCTCGGCTGCCGCCGCGCCCGCCCCGCGCCCCGACTCGGTGGCCGCTCCCCGCCCCACCGTCCTGGCCGACACTATTCGCCCGGCTGCCGCCGTTGGGGCCCCCGCCGATTCGCTGCCCGCCAAGCCCCGCCACGCCCGCCGCACCGATTACACCGTGGCCCCAGGCGTGACCTGGCACTACGAGAAGCCCCGGCCGTTCCAGTGGCTCTACCACATCCCGCGCGACGTGGCCGAAATGCCGGGCTACGCTTTTAAGAAAAAGAACGTGCCCCTGCTGGTGGGCATCGTGGGCAGCAGCGCCGTGCTGTTCGCCTTCGACCAAATGATCATTGACGGGGTGCAGCGCGGCGGCTACGGCCTGGGCATCACCGCCGAGGACAAGCAGCGCAACCTGTTCCGCCTGCCCTTCCACATCGGCAGCGTCAACCTGCCCATCGAGTACAACGCGCCCGACAACTTCAACACGTCGCTGTACTTCCTCGGCGACGGCTGGACGCACCTCACCATTGCCAGCAGCTTTTTGGCCTACGGCATTTTTGGGCACGACAACCGGGCCCTGCAAACCTCCAGCCAGCTCGGCGAGGCCATCCTCACCACCGGCCTGGCCACGCAGCTCATCAAGCACCTCACCGGCCGCCAGAGCCCCAACGTATCGACCCAGCCCCGGGGCAAGTGGGACCTGCTGCCCAACTACAACGACTACCAAAAGGCCGTGCCCCAGCACGATGCCTTCCCCACCGGGCACTTGGCCACGGCCATGGCCACGGTCACGGTCATCGCCGAAAATTACCCCGAGTACCGCTTCATCCGCCCCGTGGGCTACGGCCTGATGACGGTACTGGGCGCCGCCATGCTCAACAACGGCGTGCACTGGGCCTCCGACTACCCGCTGGGCATTGCCCTGGGCTATGGCTTCGCCAAAATTGCGGTGGCCCACGGCCGCACCCGCCTCAGCCCCGCCACCGGCCTGGCCCTGCCCAAGCCCTGGTACCGGCGGGCGCAGCCCGCGCCGTTCGTGTACGGTCCCTTCACCGGCGCCAGCCTCACCTGGCGCTGGTAGGGCCCCAGCGGCTGGTTAAGCTTTTAATATCAGGGGTTCTGACTCGTTAATGTAGCTTCATGCAAAAGGCCCTTTCCCACGCTGGAAAGGGCCTTTTTTAGGGCCCCAGGGCCCCGTTGCGCGGCTTAAAAGAGGCTTTTCTTCACAGTGCGCTTGCCGTTTTTGTCGAATTTGACGATAGTGCCGTCGGCCCGCTTAATTTTCAGCGAGCCGTCGAAGTTGCGCTTCACCTTGACGCCGTTGGCGTACTTCACCTTCTGGAACGTGACTTTGGAGCCTGGGGCCCGGTAGCGGCCCTTGGTAACGGATGATTTGACGGCGCCGGGCACGGCTACGGCCACCGGGCGGGTGGCCACGGGCGCCACCGCGGCGGGCGGCACCGGCGCGTAGTAGGCGGTCTGGTGGCGGGCGTAGGCCTGGTACTGGCCGGGGGTGAAAGCCGTTTGCAGGCGGCGGGTGGTTTGGGCGTTGGTGGCCCGCACGGCGGCGGCCGCGCCGGTGGTATCGGCCGCGTACTGGGCCGCGTAGCCTTGCAGCGTGCGGCCCCGGGCGTAGTACTCGTTGCGGATGCGCGTGAGCAAGGCGGGGTCGGTAATGTGCAGGTCGCGGGCCACGCGCATGGCCGCCACGTCGGCGTCGTTGCGCAGCAGCATGGTATCGAGGACCGAAACGGCGGCCGGGGGCCCCGTGGTGGGCAAGTACGCCGAGGTGGCGGATCGGCTTTCGGCCTCCTGCTCCTGCGCGCACGCGGCGGTGGCCAGCGCCACTACGGCCAGCAAGGCCAAGGTTTTAATGGTCATGGATATAGATACAGTAGCAAGAACGGATAAGCAGGGCAATGCACCGGCACCGGGCCCCTACTAGGCCCGGCGCTGGTGCCAGCCGGTAGGGCCCCAGGCAAATTGCGACCCAAAAAAAAGTCCTTCCCCGGGCAGGGAAGGACTTTGGGGCCCGCGCGGCGCAGGAGCGCCGCAGCGGGCAGGGCTTACAACAAGCCTTTTTTCACGGTACGCTTGCCGTCTTCGTCTATCTTAATCTTGGTGCCGTCGGCGCGCTTGATCTTCAGCGAACCATCGTCGCTGCGCTTGATTTTAGCGCCGTTCTGGTACTTCACCTTGCCTTCGTCCTCGCTGTTTTCGAGCTTCTTGATGCCCGAGCCCTGGCCCACGCGGGCGCCCAGGCTAGGCTTGGTTTCGGTGGCGTTGGCCACGGCCCGGGTGTAGGGCCCCGCGTAGTAGTCGCTCTGCTTGGTAGTATAGGTAACGTACTGGGGGGCGGGCACGGCGGCCTTTACTGCTTCGCTGGCCTGGTCGTTGGCGGCCTTGGTGGCGGCGTAAACACCAGCGGTATCCGCAGTGTAGCGAGCCTCAATGTCGCGCATGGCGCGGCCGCGGCTGTAGTAGATGGGGCGCAGCTTGGTGGGCAGGGCCGTGTCGGCGGGGTTAATGTCGGTGGCCACGCGGGCGGCCAGCTCGTCGGCCGAAGTGCGGTAGGCCAGCGTGTCCACAGCCATGGGCTGGGTAGCTGCGTCGGTAGTCACGGTGGTTTCGGTCTTCTTGTCTTCCGAGCAGGAAGCGGTGGCCAGCGCAGCGGCGGCCAGCAGGCCCAGCAGTTTGGTATTCATAAAGGCAAAGGTTAAGAATTGTAAAACCGCTCTTCTGCAGTTTTAGAAAAACAATACGGCCGGGCCCGGGGCAGGGTTGCCCAGGCCCGGCCGTACCGGATGCTAATTATTTGCAAACTAAGCGTTTACCACCGAGCCACCGTTGGGGTGCAGCGTTTGGCCCGAAAAGTACGAGGCGTCTTCCGAAGCCAGGAACACGTAGGCCGGGGCCACTTCCGAGGGCTGGCCGGCGCGCCCCATGGGCGTATCGTGGCCAAAGAGCGGCAGCTTGAGCAGGCCCACGCCCGTGATGAAGGGCGTCCAGATGGGGCCCGGGGCCACCGAGTTCACCCGGATGCCTTTCTTAATGAGCTGCAACGACAGCGCCCGCGTGAACGCCTCGATGGCCCCCTTCGTGGAGGTGTAGTCGAGCAACGCCTCATTGCCCTTATAAGCATTCACCGAAGTGGTGTTGATGATGGCCGCGCCTTCCTTCAAGTGCTTCAAGGCCGTGCGCGTGATGCGGAACATGGCGATGATGTTGAGGTTGAAGATGCTGTCCAGCTCCTCGTTGGTAATGTCTTCCAGCGAATCGTGCCAGTTTTGCTCCGCCGCATTGTTCACCAGCACGTCGAGCTGGCCGTACTCGGCCACGGTGCGCTCCACAATCTCTTCGCAGAAGGACGGGATTTTCAGGTCGCCGGGCAGCAGCAGGCAGCGGCGGCCTTCGGCCTGCACCAACTGCTGCACCTTTTCGGCGTCTTCCTGCTCGGTGGGGAAGTAGCAAATGGCCACGTCGGCCCCTTCGCGGGCAAAGTGCACGGCCACGGCCCGGCCAATGCCCGAGTCGCCGCCCGTGATGAGGGCAATCTTGCCTTTCAGCTTATCGGCCCCCTTATAGCCTTCGCGGATGAATTCCGGCTCGGGGGTCATTTTGTGTTCGAGGCCAGGATGGCCGGCACCCGCGTCCTGGGACTGGGGCGGGAAAATGGTGGGCTTGTCAGACATGATGGGATTTTGAAAGGAAAATAGAATTGGCTTTGCTAACGGCCGGCGGCATGGCGGGGTTGGCCTCGAGGGCAGTTTATAGGCCGAAACAATATAAAAATTTATCTATGTTAAATAATTAACAAACAACCCATTAAACACTGTATCAGCATTGGCACGAATGGGTTAACATTAAGTTTAGTGGTTATTAAGTTAACGTTACGTAACATTAAACTAGCGTTGCGTTATCGCCTCTAATGCGCATACAGCCGATTCGCCACTACTTTTACCATGAGAGCAGTTGTAACTATCGTCGCGGGCAACTGCCACGTGGCAGGCTGGCCCATCAACCCGGGACGTGCTTTTTTCCACGTTATTTGCTGAGGCCCTAGCTGGGACTTTAGTAATTTAAAGTTCTACTTAGCAGTTTGTTCGATTGACCGAACAGCTGGTACGACCCGAAGCCGCGCACCCGGCGCACGTAGTAGGGCAATCTTGACGATTACGACTTTCCGCCCATTAATTACGATCCAGCACTTACCCAGCTTAAGAAAGAGCTTATCAAACAGTCAAAAAGCGACAATCGGAGCAGTAATGGTCCGTTCTTTTCTTCCATTCGTTCTTTTGCCGAAATAATTCCGGCGCCACTGCCTAGCTTCATAAGCTAAGTACACGCTTGGTCAGCATTAGCCTTTTCGTGGCCACGCTGTGGCATTTGTCGCCTTAGCACCGGCAAGCCTTACGCGCTTCGAAGGTGTACGTGCGGCAGCACCTCGCCACTTCGTTCACTGGCCTTTTTCATGCATTTAGCCCAGCTGCGAAGCGCTTGCAGCTTTGGGAAGGCTAATAAGCCGATGTTAACTGTGTTGCCCAACGTGCAATAACTTGATTCGAACCAATTATTATGCGATAGCAGTAAGCTTTTTTACTATGACCAAGTTGGTTATAATCGCATATTTAATAAGATTGAGTAAAAATGAAAATATTTGCCATTTCAATAGTCAAGAACGAAGCTGATATAATTGAGCAAAACCTAAAAGATGCAGAACGTTGGGCTGATAAGATATTTGTTTTAGATAACGGAAGCACGGATGGCACCTGGGAAATTGTTCAATCGTTAGCTTCTGAAAAAATTGTTCCGTGGAAACAGGATAATACTGCCTTCCATTTTGGAATAAGGTCTCAGATATACCACAATTTCAAACATTTGGCCGCAAAAGGAGATTGGTGGTGTTTTCGTTTAGATGCGGATGAGTTTTATGCTGATGATCCACGCGAATTTTTAAGCAAGGTTTCTAGATTTCATCATTTTGTTGTTTCAGACACTATCCATTTTCGTTTAACCCATGAAGACCTTGAACTTTGTAATCAAAGGAAAGGCATTGAGGGCATTCGATACTATGAAAAGCACACGTGGAGCGAAGCACGCTTTTTTCGTCACCGCGATAATTTAATATGGAGTAATTCGGAAGGCACACCCAAACACATGGGAGTATTGCATTCAAAACGAATAAAAATAAAGCACTACCAAGAACGATCATTAGATCAGCTAAAAAACAGAATAGCAGTCCGTATAGATGCAAGGGACAATGGGCATACCGGGTTTAAATATGCGACAAATCAGGATTTAATGTCGTATATAAAAGATAGGAACGATCTTGTATATTACTCTGGCAATGAAGATTGGAAAATAACCGGGCCTTTAATACCACTGTATCAAAGATGGTATAATAGATTAATTAAAACTTTCTTGCATGCAATTAGGGCATTTAAATAATCCCAAGGATACACAATTAGGCATTAGAGGGTGTTAGGGATTTGAGGTTAACCCCAAAGAAAACGAGCCAGTAAGTAGGCGGGCGGAGTTCCTAGGCTCCCACCTGCTTTATGGTTGACGGACATCAACCCCTTGCTGACTCGCAGTGGCAAGTTATCGCCCCGCTGCTGCCTATCCACCGCAAACGTCGCCATTGCTTACGACAAGTGCTTGATGCCATGCGCTATATCTGCCGGACCGGTTGCCAGTGGCGTAGCTTGCCCACGTGCTTCCCGCCCTGGCCGGCCGTATACTATTATTTCCGGCGCTGGCAGTTACTCGGCCTCTGGCAGCGGCTAAATGAGGCGGTCAACCAGGCCGACCGGCTAGCCGCGGGCCGGGCGGCCACGCCCTCACTCGTGTGCCTGGATAGCCAAAGTGTGCGACTGGCTCCGCGTATTTTTGAGCACCGGGGCCTGGATGGGGGCAAACACGTCAACGGGCGTAAACGCCAGATTGTGACCGATGTGCAAGGCCGCATCCTGGCCTGTCGGGTCCACGCAGCCAACGGCCACGACGGGGTAGAAGCCCTGGCCCTACTGCCCGCCCGACCCAGCTGGGGCGAGCGCTTGGTCACGGTGGTTACGGATAAGGGCTACCGGGGGTGTTTCGCCCGGCATCTGGCCCGGCTGGGCCTCACCCACCAGCTCGGTAGTCGCCCACCCAGTGCCCGCGGCTTCGTGCCCGTGGCTAAACGCTGGGTCGTGGAGCGCACCTTTGCCTGACTCACCGGCTTTCGCCGCCTGGCCATCGACTACGAATTTACCCCCCACTCGCACGAAACGTGGCTGCTCATGGCCAATATAACTATGTGCCTCAATCGCTTAGCTCCCGCTTAATTCCTTAACACCCTCTTAGTGATAAGCAAATCAAAATAATTATTTAATTTATCAGAACATCGTGTTAATCTAAATACTTTCTAATACAAATAGATTCCCATTATATATCCAACAGCTTTTTATACTGGTTGCACCTAAACGAAAATGGGCCTCCAGTTCTGGCCCAATAATTTATGGCCGCTTTATGGCTTGCCTCACCCGTTTCTATCCGATGCCCAGCACAAGCCAACTACCGAGGGATACAAGACGAGTGCCAGTGGGGATACTTGGGGATGATGCGGTAGTTGCCAAAGGTGCTCCGGCTGGGCCGCACCGGCACTTTGTGCTGCACAAGCCCTACGGCTGCCTCAGCCAGTTCCGCAGCGAATTTAAGGGCGAGCGCAACAAGCAGTTTCTGGGGGCCCTGCACGACTTCCCGCCCGGTACCATGGCCATTGGGCGCCTCGACGAGGCCAGCGAGGGCCTGCTGCTGCTCACCACCGACGGAGCCCTGAGCGCGCAGGTGCGCAGCCCCGGCGTGGAAAAGGAATACTACGCCCAGGTGGACGGCCTCGTGACCGACGAGGCCCTGGCCCAGTTGCAGGCGGGCTTCGAGTTGCGCGCCGCCGACGGCGCGGCCTACCGCACGGCCCCCTGCCGGGCGCGCCGGCTGGCCGAGGCCCCGCCTTTCGCCCCGCGCACCCGCAAAATCCGCGACGAGCGGCACGGGCCCACCAGCTGGCTGGCCATCGTGCTCACGGAGGGCAAGTTCCGGCAGGTGCGCAAGATGACGGCCACCGCGGGCCTGCCCACCTTGCGCCTGGTGCGTGTGCGCGTGGGCGGCGTGTGGCTCGGCGACCTGGCCCCGGGCGAGGCGCGCGAGGTAGTGGCCTTTGCCGGGTGCGGCGGTTAGGGCCCCGGGGGGTTTTTAAGCTAACTACTTTTTTCGTAACTTTCGCCTTTCGGCGGAATCTAATTAGCCGCTTTAACCTTTTCGCTTTGGCTAGGCCAAGCAGCTACGTCGAAACTAACAACAACCCATGGGAAGAGCACAAGAAACGTTCGGTAAAAAAGAGAACGAAAAAAAGCGGCTAAAAAAGAAAAACGATAAAGAAGAAAAGCGCGAGCAGCGCAAGGCCAACGCCAAGCCCGGCCAGAGCCTGGACGAGATGCTGGCCTACGTGGACGAGAACGGCAACATCTCCACGACCCCACCCGACCCGACCAAGAAGCGCGTCATCAAGACCGAGGACATCCGCATCGGCATCGCCCGGCAGGAAGACCTGCCCCAGGAAGACCCGGTGCGCACCGGCACGGTGGCGTTCTTCAACGATTCGAAGGGCTACGGCTTTATTAAAGATTCGCAGACCCAGGAGAGCATCTTTGTGCACGCCAACGGCTTAGCTGGGGGCCCCATCAAAGAGGGTGACAAAGTAAACTTCGAAGTGGAAATGGGCCAGAAGGGCCCCACCGCGGTGCGCGTGAAAGCCGCCAGCGCCACCCCGCCGCCAGCACCGGCCCCGGCCGCCGCTCAAGAATAAAGTTGGTTTTCAGCGCAAAAGCGGCCGCCACTCTTGGGAGTGGCGGCCGCTTTTGCGTGGGGCCCCTGACGAGTAGCTCGGACTCTGCGAGTCCGAGCGTAGGCATAGCGAGCATCTAGCACCTGGAATCGTTCGGTACCGCCTGCTCGCTGTGCCCGCACTCGGACTCGCAGAGTCCAAGCTACTGGCAGGCAACGTTAGTTGTCCATGCGGGCGCGCTCGGCTTCGGTGCCGGTGTCGCGGCGTTGGCTGGCTTTCACGTTCTTGTTGCCAAACTTATAGCTGAAGCCGAGCTTGACGAAGCGGCTTTCGGTTTTGGTGACGTTGGTGGAGTTGACGCCGCCGGCGAGTGTAGGTGTAAGCTTCCCCTAAAAGTGAGCCAGTCAAAACTAGAGGTCAATTACCCTCACTCCCCCGCGTCCGCATTCCGGCAAACCGATTTCGCTTTTCCCACGCCTGCGTTAAATTACCATTTACCGCTTCTTCCAGAAAAGCCAGCGCGTCGAGCACCGTGGATTTGCCGCTGCCGTTGGGGCCGATGAAGACGCTGAGCGGGGTGAGGTCGCGGAATTCCACGTCGCGCAGGGCGCGGTAGTTTTTAATGCGCAAGTAGGTAAGGCGGGGCACGGCCGGCGCATTCGCAGGAGCAGGCATGGGGGAAATGGCTTTTTCACAAAGTAAGGCCGTTTGGCGGGGCGGGGGCCCCGGGGCGCGTTTCGACGCGGGCCGGAAGTATTTTCTAGCCTCCCTGTAACGCCGGGGCCCCGGCGGCGGTAACCAGGGCCAAACTTCGTACCTTACGACTGCTCATCCCTTGCTAATCAACCCGTTCGCATGAATATTTCTTCCCTTACCCGCTTTTTCGATACGGCTGTGGCCTTGGCCGTGGCCCTCACCGCCACCGGCGCAATGGCCCAGCAGCCGCAGGCGCGCCCGGTCAGCGGCAGCTTTGAGCAGGTCGAGTCCAGCGGCGGCATCGACGTGTACCTTGCGCAGGGCCCCGTGGCGGCCGTGGCGGTGGAGGCCCTGCCCGAGGCGCTGCCCCACGTGGTGACGGAGGTGCGCAACGGCACCTTGTCCATCCACTGGGAAAAGGATTTCTCGTGGCAAAAAATGCTTTCGTGGAACAGCCTGAGCGGCCGGCAGCGCAGCGTAAAGGTGTACATCACGGCCCCGCGCCTGACGGGCCTCGCGCTGAGCGGCGGGGCCGACGCCCACGGCCAGACCCCGCTCGTGGCCGACGAATTCAGCATCCGGGCCAGCGGTGGCTCCGACGTGACGCTGCGCTTGCAGGCCAAAACGGTGCGCGCCGAATCGTCGGGCGGCTCCGACGTGACGCTGACCGGCAAGGTGGAGCGCCAGGACATGCGCTTCAGCGGCGGCTCCGACTACCACGGCCTGGGCCTGCAAAGCACCACGGCCACCATCAGCGCCAGCGGCGGCTCCGACGCCGACGTGTGGGTGGACGGCGAGCTGACGGCCAACACCTCCGGCGGCTCCGACCTGCGCTACAAAGGCAACGGCCGCCTCACCAACCCCCGCCGCAGCGACGACAACGACATTAAGCACGTGCGGTAGGTGTTGGGTTGGGGGCCCGGGCGGGAGTAACCTCATCCCCGGCCTCTCCTGCGAGAGGGGTGCGTTCACATGGCTTATCCACAACATCAGGTATTGGCACCCCTCTCCGCAGGAGAGGGGCCGGGGGTGAGGTTACTCACAGCCGCACGTTGAAGGCCAGCGTTTGCACCACTACCCGCTGCAAATAGCTGCTGTAGGCGATGCGGACGCCGGCCTCGACGGGTGTGCGCAGGTGGAAGACGTTGAAGAGGGCCAGCAGGTCGGCGCCGCCGTTGCGGAAGTCCTGGTAGGCGCGGGTGCGCACGGGCACGCCGTTCACGGGTATGGTTACCAGGCTGCTGCCGCGGGCCACGTCGGCGAAGAGGTCGGCCCGCAGGCGCTGCACGTACAGCACCCGGCCCACGGACCAGTGCACGAAGGCCAGCGGCAGGTTGTAGTCGGCGCTGGCGGCGGCGAGGCGGTCGAAGCTGAGGTAGCTGGTTTCGGCCCGCGGGTACGAAATGGCGGCCGTGAAATTGTACTGGCTTTGCTGCTGGTACTGATAGCCGGCGCGCAGGCGCAGCGAATGGTGGGCGGCCAGGCCGGGCAGGTACACCGCCGCCTGGGCCCCTACTTGGCTGGCCTGCAACGCCGTGCCGAAAGGCGTGGTGCGGTAGGTGGCCAGCAGCGTGGCCCCGCCGCGGGGCGCCACGTCGCGGGCGCTTTGCTTGAGCTGGCTCGCGTAGGAGAGGTAGGTTTGGAGAGCGTGCAGCGGCGTGGTGGGGCCCGTTTCGTCGCGGTTGCGCAGGGTGGCGGGGTAGTTGTACACCCGCTCGTGCAGGTAGTAGGCCCCCAGCGTGAGGGCCTGCAAGTACTTCGAGCGGGTGAGTACCAGCGGCACGCGCACGCCGGCCAGCACCCGGGCGTACTGCCAGCGGGCCGGGCGCAGGCTATCCAGCGGCGCGGCCCGGTCGAAGTAGCGCGTGGAGCGGCGGCCGCCGTAGCTCGCCTCCACGTCCAGCACTGGGAAGCGGCCCTGGTAGCTCAGGGCCCCGGTGCCGGCGAAGGTGCGCTCCGTCTGGTCGTAGCTCAGGCCGGCGAAGGCCTGGGTGGTACTCAGAAAATCCTGCGAGCGCACGCCCACGCTCACCGCGTTGCCGGCCGGGCTCTGCACCACGCCGTAGCCAAACACCCGGAAGGCGTGGGCCAGCGGCGCATACCGCCGCACCCCGTAGCGCGGCCCCGCCGAATCGGGCGAGGCCAGCAACGCCGCAATGCGGGGCCCCGCGGGCTCGCCAGCGGCCAGGGCAGCGGCGTAGGGCCCCGGCGCGTCGGCGGTAGCCGGGGCCCCCAGGGCGGTCCAGGTGGCGGGGTCGAGGGGCAGCTCCACGATGCGGGCCCCAGTGGCGCGGTAGTCGTGCAGGGCCAGGGTGCGGCCATCGGGCGATGCGGCGGCGTGGTAGGCCCCAAAGGGCCGGTTAGTGACTTGATAAGTCTGACCCGACGCTACGTTGACGGCGTAAATGTTATCCGCCCCCGACTGCGGCGAATTGTACAGCACGTAGTCGCCCCAGGGCTGGGGATTGGTCAGGTTCACGTTGGCCACGGGCAGCAGGGGCTGGGTGGCGCCGGTGGCGGGATTAATGATTTCCAGGGTTTTACCGGTGGCGCTCAGCACCACGGCCACCACGCGGGCGCCGTCGGGCAGCCAGCGCGGCTGCTGGTAGAAGTCGTTGCGCGGGTTGGGCAGGGTTTGCAGCAGGGCCCCGGAGCGGGCGTCGAGCACCACCAGCGCGTGGTGGTAGCTTTCGTCGGTGCGCACTGCTACCAGGCGGCGGCCATCGGGCGAAAGCGCGGCGGCGGCGTAGCGCCCGCCCCGGCCCACGGCGCGCACGCGGCCGGTGGCCAAGTCCAGGATTTTCAACTCCGAATACACCCGCTGGCCCCAGCGCGGCTGCTGTCGAAACTCGGGCCACACCGCCGCCCCGCCGCCCACCGACAGCTGCTCGGGAATGTTAATCAAGCCCGGTGTGAACACCTTTTGCTCGCGGCCGTGGCGGCCCAGCAGCACCAGCTGCGGGATGTTATCGAGTCCGCTTTTCAGGGCCAGCACTGTGCTGTCGTTCACGTACTGCGGAAATTGGTACTGCGTGAAGACACGGGTACCGGCCTGCCCGGCCAGCTCGCGCACCTCCGTGGGCGCGGGGCGGGCGGCCCGCTCGGCCCGCCAGGTCGAGTCGAGGTCGGCCATGGTGCGGGCGTACAGGTCCTCCACCCGCAGGCCGGTGGCGCGGCAGAGGCTGTTCGAGAACGAGAACGGGTAGAACGGGAAGCGGTAGTAATCGTCCAGCACGCGGGCCCAGGCTCTGGGGCCCCGGTGGGTTTTCAGGTACGAGGTCATGAAATAGCCCAGCACGTACCAATCGGGCACGTAGTCGCGCAGCGAGCCGTTCACCGCTTTCTGGTAATTATACAGCCTTCCGCTCAGCAAGTTGGCGCGCAGGCCCAGGCCGAAGTACGGGATGCGCCCGCGGCCGCTGCGCGTGAGGGCCGTTTCGGTGCCCACGGCGTCGCCCTCGAAAAACCACTGCGGCACGCCCACCGCCGCCACGCCCAGGGCCCCGTCGCCGAGCAGGGGCCCCAGCACGCGCCCCACGCCCTGGCGCGCCTTGTCGAACTGGTTCACGTGCCGGAACTCGTGCACCACCAGCCCGTCGAGCCAGTCCATGGTGCCCAGGTTCTGCCCCTGCTCGGGCGTCGTGAAAAACTCGGCGTGGCGCGGCAGAAACGTCACGAACCCGTTGCTCACGGTCGTCTGGTTTTGCAGCACCACCGCTAGGGGCCGGGCCTGCACGCCCAGCGTGGCGCCGTCGGGCCCGTGCACGGCCTCCAGTCGCCCGGCCGTGCGCTGCGCCGCCGAGTCGAGCCCCACCGGGTACAGCACCCGGAAGTGCGGCGTGCGCACCTCGCGCCAACGCAAGTCGGGCGGGTTCTGGGCGATGACGGGCAGGCTTTGGCCCCCCGCGGCCCCGGCAAATAACAGCCCCCCCAGGGCCCCCAGCAACAAACAACGCATAGCGCAGCAAAAGCAAAATCGCCGCTGGCTCCGCGCCAGGGCTCTACCCGGCAAGCTACTTAGTTTCGGTGAGTTGCGGCGGCGGCGGTGCAACGGTTTGGTGGGGCCCCGGCTCTTGTTGTTAGCCTTTTTTCCTACTCTTACTCTTTCGACCGATGCGTCCACGCTTACCTCTGCTACCCTTTGCCCTGGCCTTCGGTGTGCTGCTGGGCTGCAAGCACGACGCCGACCTGCACCCGCTGTGCTACCCGGGCACGGTGGTGGGCAGCTCCTGCACCGACGGTCTGCTGGTTGACGTGGACCCGGCCTACCCCATTGGCAACCCGACCTCCTTGGCTGGTGGCGCCTTCCTGGGCCACAACATCGTGGCCGTTAATTACTCTACACTGGCCGGCGTGGGCAACCTGGCAACGGGCCAACACCTGTACTTTACCTGCACAAACGCCACCAACGAACCACGCGGCACGGTGTGCCTGGCCTACGACCCAGTGAAACCAGCGGTGCCTCACCTGGTGCTGACCACGGCCTCGGCCACGCCCTGCACGGCACCTTAGCAAGCGCTAGGCTCGACTTTTTCCATCATTCACTCCCCATGCGCTTATCCCTACCCCTTGCTGCCCTTACGCTCTGCGCACTGACCAGCTGCAAGCACGACGCCGACGCGCCGCAGTGCTACGCGGGCACCGTGCTGGGGTCCAGCTGCTACGACGGCGTCATCATCAACGTGGACGCCCAGTACCCGATTGGCCAACCCGCCGACTACGGATTTGCACCCGGCGACTCCACCCGGCTTACCTACCAGAACGTCATTGGGGCCCTCAACAGCAGCGAGTTGGCCCAGCTCAGCAAGCCGGGGCAACGCATCTATTTTACCTGCACCGGCGATGTGCAGGGATTCAGCAACTTTAGCTTTTGCAACCACATGGGCATTGCCCTCCTTAAGCACCACGTGGTGCTGACCAGCTTTTCGGCCACGCCCTGCGGCCCGGCCACGCCGTAGCCGTGGGCCCCTACCGGGCCGTGCGCAGCCAGGTGCGGGCCTCGGGCACACTGCTGAAAATGCGCATCTCGAAGCTACCGGCAATGCCGCTGGCCATGGCCTGGGCTGAGAGGGCGGCGAACGACTCGGGGCTGACGACGTGGGCGAAGTGCGTGAGGCCGGCGGCGATGGCGCGGGGCGTCCAGTCCTGGGCAATCCACTCCACGGCGTGGTCCCAGGGGCCCAGCACGGCGGTGTTGTCGTTCAGCAGGTGCGGGCAGCGGTGCCGGGCAATGACTTCCAGGCCCGCGTTGGACGCCGCGATGATGCCCCCGCGGGTTTGGTAGCCGAACCACTCGTTGTGCACCAGCTGGTTGGCTGCTTCGTACTCTGCCGTGAAAATGGTTTTTCCGAAGGCGTTTTTTATCTCTGTTTTCATGCGGGCCGCCGGAATGAGGCGGGAATAAGACAAAGGTAATTCTAAACAAAACGGCCACCCGCCGTGCCCCGGCGAGTGCCAAACCTGGGTATCCAGACGCAATTCTTTCCTCGGCTAAAGCATTCGGCGCTACCAAAGTAGCGCGCCCGCAACGCCCCTTCCAAAACAACGAAAGCGGCTGCCCGGGTGGGGCAGTCGCTTTCATTGCGTGCTAGGTTGCAGTGCCTAAGCAGTCATCAAATCCTTGTCCGGCACGCTCTGGTCTTTGAGGGTGGCGGTGCCGCGCTCCTTGCGCATGACGCGCGAGTAGAGGCTGATTTCCTGGTCGAACAGGAATTTAAAGAAGAGCTTGGTGTAGCTGGTGTGGGCCAGCAGCGGCTCGTAGAACTCGGGCGCTACCTGCTTGAGCTTGGGCAAGTTATTCCACGGAATGCTGGGCATGTCGTGGTGCTCGTTGTGGAAGCCCACGTTCAGGTTCACGCCGTTCAGGCGGCCGTAGTAGGAGTAGGTTTCCTGGGTGTCGCTCAGGGTGAGGTAGTGCTCCTGAATCCAGCGGGCCCCGAGTGGGTGCAGGCCCACCGAGAACCAGAAGCTCAGGAACAGGTACAGCAGGGCCGTCCAGCCGAAGAAGTACACCACGGCCACATCAAAAGCCACTTGGGCCGCAATGTTGGCAAAAACATACTTGTCAACGGTGGCAATTTCGCGGCAGCGAATGGTGCGGATGAGCTGAAACACGGGGAAGAAAAACAGCCAGATGGCCTTGCCAATGCTGTAGTTCTGGATCAGCTTGGCCTCGTACCAATCGGGCAAATCGGCATCCAGCTCGTGCACGCCCTGGAACACGTGGTGCTTGATGTGGAAGTTTTTGAAGCTGATGGCCGTGGGGAAAATCGAAGGGAAGTTGGCCAAAATGCCAGTGGCCACGTTCTTCCACAAGCCCTTGAACACCAGGTTGTGGGCCGCCTCGTGAATCACCACGAACAGCGTGTGCGAGAAAAACGCGCCCACCAAATACGCCACCGGAATGGTCCAGTACCAGGCCTGGTCGCGCAGGAAGTAGGCGATGAGCACCTGCGCCGCTACGCAGCCCGCCCCGATGAGGAAGGTGGCGGGGTTGCGGGTCATGAGCTGCTTCACCTCGGGGTGGGCCCGCACAATCTGGCGGGTGCGCACGCGGTGCGGCTCGGTGGCGGTGGCCACGGTAAACGTAGTGGGGGCAGTAGCCATGCGGGATGAGGCAGGAGTAGCGCCGCCGGAAGTGGCGGCGCCAAGCCGAACTCCAAAGCTACACCGAATAGGCCCGGCGGCGGGCCGGCCGCGGGCCGGGGCCCTACGGCCGCGGGGCCACTTGCAGGGCCCCGCGCCCCAGGGCCGGCTGCCTGGCCGCCGACACGCCCTGCGCCACGAGCTGGAAGCGCCCGGCCGCATCGGCGGTGTAGAAGGTAAGCGCGGCCTCGCCAGCGGCGTTGGTGCGCACGTCGGGGTTCCAGTACAGGGTGCGGTGGCGCGGGTCGGCGGGCGCGGCGGTGGCGGGCTGGGGCCGGTCGTAGCGCGGCTGGTAGAACTGCCGCGGGCAGGCGTAGCCGTTCGAATACACGGCCAGGATGCCCGGCGCCAGCTCCATGGACGGCTGGTAATTGGGAGCCCCGCGGCGGGTGTACACGGCGATGACGCCCCCGGCCGCCCGCGACCCGTAGACGGCCGCTTCGGTGCCCTTGAGCACCTCAATGGCTTCGGCGTCGCGGGCCGGGAAAAAGGACAGCACGTCCTGGTCCACGGGCAGGCCGTCGAGCACAAACAGCGGCTGGTTGTTGCCCAGCATGGACGAGGGGCCCCGGACCTGCACCACCATATTGGGTTCGGCCCCGGTCACGTTCACGCCCGGAATCCGGCCCTGGAGCACCTGGAACAGCGTCAGGTTGGACACGGCCATAAAAGCGGGGTCGTCGAGCCGCAGTACGGTGGCGTTGAGCGGGTTGTAGATGCGGCGGCTGTCCATCACCACCGCTTTTCTGCCCCGCACGCTCACGTTGCCCAGCAGGATGGTTTTGGATGTGTCGCGGCGGAAGCGGCGGTCGGCGGCCACCTGGGCCTGGGCCCCGCGCAGGGCCCCGGCCTCGGCGGGCGAGGGCAGGCGGGGGCAGCGGCGGCAGGGCCCCCGGGGCCACGGG
>NZ_MDZA01000112.1 GCF_001816125.1 Hymenobacter coccineus
GCGGCCGAGTGGCTGCGGCCCACGCGGCGGCCCTGCGCCGCCTGGTGGCGCTGGGGGCCCCATCGGCAGCCAGATGATGTTCGAGATGGGCGCCTTCGCCTTTTCGGCCCTGATGATTGGCTGGCTGGGCGCGGTGCCCCAGGCCGCCCACCAAATCGCCATCAACGTGGCGGGCGTGACGTACATGGCGGCCAGCGGCATTGCGGCGGCGGCCACCATCCGGGTGGGCCACCTGCGCGGGGCCGGCGACGCGGCCGGGGCCCGGCAGGCGGGCGTGGCGGCCTACTGGCTGGCGTTTGGCTTCATGAGCAGCATGGGGGTGGTGCTGGTGCTGGCCCGCCACCTGGTACCGCAGCTCTACAACCACGACCCCGCCGTGCTGGCCCAGGCGCCACGCTGCTGCTCATCGCGGCCGGCTTCCAGGTGTCTGATGGGCTGCAAGTGGTGGGCCTGGGGGCCCTGCGCGGGCTGGAAGACGTGAAGGTGCCCTCGCTGGTGGCCCTGCTGGCCTACTGGGCCGTGGCGCTGCCGCTGGGCTACTATTTGGGCTTCCACCTGCACCTGGGGGCCCCGGGCGTGTGGGCGGGGCTGCTGCTGGGCCTCACCATCGTGGCCGGGGTGCTGCTGCTGCGCTTCCGCCGCGAAACTGCCCCCGGGGCCCCCATGCACGCCGGCCCCACCCCGCTGCCGCTGCCCGAAGCGGAGTTGCTGAAAGCGTAGCGCTGGCAGTAGCGTGGACGCTGCAAGTCCGCGCGGTTGAACGGCCACCGAACGATGTAGTAGAATGTAGCGCGGACTTTGTAGTCCGCGGCGCTCGCTTCGTCCTACCGATTAATCGTGCAGCGACCGTTCAAAGCCGCGGACTACAGAGTCGCGCTACAGATCGGGCCACGCACTTTTCGGGCCCGGTTGTTGTTTTGGCGGCCTTCCAATTGATGGTTTATTTCGCTATGCGCACTACTTTTTTAGGATTTGCTTTATTGCTGATGGGGCCCCTGGCGGCCACCGCCCAGGCCCCCGCCAAACCCGCCGCAGCCAAGCCGGCGGGCATTGCCTGGGCCGCCAACCGGCCCCTCACGTGGGCCGATTTCCAGGGCCGGCCGAAGTTTGGCGAGCCCGAGGCGGCCCTTACCTCGGCCGATTTGCTGTCGGGGGCCAAGTGCCTCGATTTCGTGTTTTCGGCCACCGTCACGCCCACCTTCGACCCCAGCACCTCGTGGGTACGCGACGCCAAATCGTCGTCGCCCGCGCTGCTGCGCCACGAGCAGCTGCACTTCGACCTGACGGAGGTGTACGCCCGCCGCCTGCGCCAGAAGCTCAAAACCGCCAACCTCGACTGCCAGAAGCTGCAACCCGCCTTCAGCCGCCTCACCCAGGTGGTGTACGACCAGTGGAGCGACGAGGAAAACCGCTACGACATCGACACCAACCACGGCCTGAACGCCGTCAAGCAAGCCGTGTGGGAGAAGAAAGTGCAGCAGCAACTGGCCGAACTGGCGGCATTTGCTTCGTAGAGCTGTTGCACCAAAAGGCCCTGTGGGGGTCTCGTGAGGTTCCACAGGCATGGCGGCCTGGGGGCCCCATTGACAACAGACAACTAGCAACTGCCCCCCTACACCAAGCGGCTCCCGTTGGGCACGGGGGCGGCCACGGCGGCCAGCACGATGTGCCCGTCGGCGTCGGCGAAGCCCGTGACGAGGACTTCGGACATGAACTTGCCGATTTGCTTGGGTGGGAAGTTGACCACGGCCAGCACCTGGCGGCCTACCAGGTCGGCGGGGGCGTAGTGGTGCGTGATTTGGGCGCTGGAGTTTTTCAGGCCGATTTCGGGGCCGAAGTCGATGCGCAGCTGGTAGGCCGGGCGGCGGGCTTCGGGAAAAGCGCGGGCCTCCACGACGGTGCCCACGCGCAAATCGACGCGGGTAAATTCCTCCCAACTAAGCGCGGCGGCGGGCATGGCGGGGCTAATTGGTGTGGCCGATGGACGGGCCGAAGCGGGGGTTGGTGGGGTCGAGGCGCTTCACGCGGTGCTCCAGCGAGTCCACCACAACGACGTAAATCTCGTCGAGGTCCTTGCCGTGCACGCCGTAGTAGCGCACGCTGTGCTGAAACGACGAATCCGTCATGCGGTGGGTGCGGAACACGTTTTTCTGCTGCGACAGGAACAGGGCGCGGGCCGAGTCGGGCTTGAGGGCCGCGTTTTCCACCCGCGCTTCGAGCAAGTGCAAGTCGATGAGGGCCCCCACCAGCTGGGGGCGGGGCACGAGGTCGGCGGGGCGCAGGGGTTCTTCGGGGCGCTGGCAGGCGGGCAGGGCCCCGGCGATGGCCAGGGCCCCGGCCAGCAGCCAGGGGCGGCAGCGGCGGTTCATGGGGCCCAAGTTACGCCCCGGGCGTAGCTTCGCCGCCATGAACCCCGCCGCCCCCTCGGCCCTCACCGACCTGGTGCGCCGCCTGCGCCACCTCGAAATCCGCATCCGCCGGGCCGTTGAGGCGCAGGTGCAGGGCAACGCGCGCTCCATCCTCAAGGGCACGGGGCTGGAGTTCGACGACGTGCGCCTCTACCAGTACGGCGACGAGGTGCGGGCCATCGACTGGGCGGTGAGCAGCAAGGGCCACGGCACGTTCGTGAAAACCTACAAGGAAGAAAAGGAGCAGCAGTCGCTGGTGCTGCTCGACGTGAGCGCCTCGCTCGACGCCGGGCCGGCTGCGCGCCGCAAGCTCGACCTGGGCCGCGACATTGCCGGGCTGCTGGCCCTGTCGGCGGCCCGCCAAAACATCCCGCTGGGCCTGCTGGCGTTTTCCGACCAGAAGGAGCTGTACCTGCCCCCGGCCAAGGGCATGCGCGGGGCCTACACCCTGGTGCAGCGGCTGTTTGCGCTGGTACCCCGGGGCCGCCACACGGCGGTGGGCGCGGCCATCCGGCAGGCGCTGGGGCTGCTCACGCACCGCACCCTGGTGGTGGTCATCTCCGACTTTTTGGACCAGCACTACGAGCGCGAAATTGCGCTGCTGGCCCGCCGCCACGACCTGATCATCATCCAGGTGCACACCCCGCGCGAGCAGCAGCTGCCGCGCCTGGGCATTGTGCCCCTGCGCGACGCCGAAACCGGGGCCACCCGCTGGGTGAACACCTCGGCCCCGGGCTTCCGGGCGCGTTACGCCGCCGGGGCCCAGCAGCACGCCGCCCACCTGGCCGCCCTGTGCCGCCGCCACCGCGCCAGCTACCTGGCCCTGAGCACCGAAGAAGACTTTGTGCCGCCGCTGGTGGCCCTGATTCGCCAACGCAACCGCGCCGGGGCCCGTGGCTAGAGCGCGCGCGCAATTGGGCCCCCAGGCGCTGGCCGGGGCCCTGGGGGCCCTGCTGCTGGCTGGCCCGGCGGCGGCCCAGGGCCCCGGGGCTGACCGGCCGCAGGGGCGCTTTTTGCAGCCCACCACGCGCATCGGCCAGCCGCTCGACTACGAGCTGAGCTACCGGCACGACCCGGCCGAGGAAGTGGTGTTCCCCGATTCGCTGGCCGGCTTCGCACCGTTTGAGTACGCCGGGCGCAGCTACTCGCCCACCGTTACGCGCCAGGGCCGCAGCCTCGACCGGGCGGTGTATCACCTGCGCACGTTTTCGCTGGCCCCGGTGCAAACCCTGGCCCTGCCCGTGGCCGTGCTCAGCGGCGCCGATACCCTGACGCTGCGCCCGCCCCTGGCCAGCGTGCGCGTGCTGCTCTCGGCCCCCGCCGCGGCGCTGGCCCCGGGGGCGGGGCCCCCAGCCCTGCGCGCGGCCACGGCCCTGGCGCCGGTGCCGCCGCTGTTCAACTACCCCTACTGGCTGGCCGGTACCGGGGCCCTGCTGCTGGGGCTGGCGGGCGGGGCGGCGCTGTTTCGGCGGGGGCTGCGGCGGCGCTACGATGCCTACAAGCGGCGCAAAAACCACCGCTACTTCCTGGCCCAGTTTGCGCGCCACGCCGAGCGGTTCACGCTCTCGCAGTCGGCGGCCAACGTGGAGCGCGCCGTGGCCCTGTGGAAAAACTACCTCGCCGGCCTCGAAAACAACGCCCTCAACTCCTTCACCACCCGCGAGATTGTGGACTACTTCGGCCACGACGACGACGTGCGCCGCGGCCTAGCCACCACCGACCAGGTGATTTACGGCAACGGTCTGCCCGACGACGACGGCGACGAAATCGAGCGCGCCTTCCAGCGCCTGCGCGTGTTTGCCGAGCACCGCTACGGCCGTGCTGGCGCAGCAGGTTGGAGGTTAACCAGGCGAAATTGGCCAGCCCGGGGCCCTATCTTTCGGGGGTCCAGAACGACAGCTTCTGCCCTACCAAACGCTTCACCGCCTTTCCTCGCCCCATGCCCGCCCCCGCCACGCCCGAAGTTTTTGTACACCACGTTTTGTTCTACCTGCCCGCAACGGCTACCGATGCCGACCGGGCCGGGCTCCTCGAAGGACTGCAAAAAATGCGGGCCATTCCGGCCATCCAGCTGATGCACATTGGTACGCCCGCCGCCACCGACCGCGCCGTCATCGACCGGGCGTATGCCTTCTCCTTGCTGTGCCTGTTCGCCAGCGCGGCCGACGAGCAGATTTACCAGCACCACCCACTACACGACGACTTTCGGAATGAGTGCGCGCAATACTGGGAAAAAGTCGTGATTTACGACGCGGTGAGCGCAGCGTAATCAAGAAGCTGTTCGAGGCAGTGATTCGAAACGGGGTGGTCCGGCGACTTTTTCTGTCGTCGGACCACTCTTACGATTGCCCGAAGCCACTGTTCTTTAGCAAGAGTGGCCCGACGAAGCCCTTCGGGTAATTCGCCGGACCACCCCATTTTGTGCCACCGCCTTACCCTCCGCTATTACGCCGGCCTCTTTCCCACCATTCTATGCAGCTTCTCTCCGTCAACATCGGCTTGCCCCAAGACGTGGAATGGCGCGGCCAAACCGTGCGCACCAGCATTTTTAAGCGGCCCGCGGCGGGGCCGGTGGCCGTGCTGGCCGAGCACCTGGCCGGCGACGGGCAGGCCGATTTGCGCGTGCACGGGGGCCCCGACAAGGCCGTGTACGCCTACCCGCACGAGCACTACGCCTACTGGCAGCAGCACCTGCCACCCGCGCTGCTGGTGCCGGGCGCATTTGGCGAGAACTTGACCACCAGCGGCTTGCTCGAAAGTGCCGTGCCCGTGGGAGCCCACTACCGCGTGGGCACCGCCGTGCTGATGGCCGTGCAGCCCCGCCGCCCCTGCGCGAAGCTGGGCATCCGCCTGAACGACCCCAGCATGGTCCGGCGCTTCGAGGAGGCGCGGCGCAGCGGCGTCTATTTCCGGGTAGTACGGGAGGGAACCATCCAGGCCGGCGACGCCTTCACGCGCCTCGAGCCCGGGGCCCCCGGGGACGTTACCATCCAGGACATGGTAGACAGCAATGCCTTGCCCGACAAGGACTTCACCAAAATTGAAGCCATGCTCCGGCTGCCCAACCTCTCGCCTTCATGGCGCGCGCGGCTCGAACAAATGCTGGTTGCCAGCGGCCGCTGAAACCCCGGCCGCCGGGGCCCTACCAGCTCAGGCGCAGCAGCGACACGCCCTGGCGGGGCAGCGCAAAGTGCAGCACGGCCTGGCCGTTTTGGGTGCTTACCCAGGCCGGGGCGGCCAGCAGGGGCAGCTGCCCAGCCTGCTCCAGGGCGGCTTGCTGGGGCCCCGACACCTGCTGAGGCGAGCCCAGGGCCTGCCAAGCGGCGTAGGCGTTGCCGTGCGCGGCATCCACGCGGTAGTGCTGCACCAGGGCGCGGGCGGCGGGCAGGCTGCGCAGGGTGAGGGCAATTTCGGCGGGCGGGGCGGGCAGGTCGTCGTTGTGGTAGTTCCAGACGAGCACGCTGGCGGTGCGGCCGCCGGCGTCGGCGGTGGCCAGGGCCCCCACGTCGGAGCGCTGGCTTTGGGCCTGGGCCCGGATGTCGGCCACGGCCAGGGCCCCGGGGTTGGCCACGGCCACGCGCGGGCCGCTCATCAGGCCCAGCATCCGGAACACGTTGAGCACGGGCTTGTCGACGCCGTGGGTGGCCAAATCGCGGAAGCCAGCGAACCAGGGCTGGTTTTCAAACTCGAAGGCCCAGCTCACGGCCCCGGCCAAATTCACCTGGTACTGCTCGGCCAGGGCGTAGAGGCGGCCGTAGGCGGCGGCCGTGTAGCTGGCGAACAGGGGGCCGTTGCGGTAGGCGTTTTCGGGGTTGGTTTGCACGCCGCAGGCGGCGCAGCCCTCGGGGTCGTTTTCGCCCAGGATGACCGGCAGGTGGCGCATCGTGGGGAACGAGGCCACAATTTTGAAGCCTTCCTCGATGTCGCCGAACTGGGCCCCCATGTTCATCCGCACGTGGCCGTCCACCACCTTCGGGGCCCCCTTGGCGTGGAAGGAAATGTAGTCGAGCCGGGTGCCGGTGGCGCCGGTCACGTAGTTTTTGCCACTCACGCAATGTTCCAGAAAACCGCGCAGGTAGGCGGCGGCCTTGTCCCAGCCGGGGCCGGTGGTTTCGGGGCCGCCCAGCACGGCGGCGGGCAGGGCGCGGTGCACGGCGGCCTCGGTGTAGTCGAAGAGTTGGTAATATTCCTCGGGCGTACCCTGCCAATAGCCGATGTTGGGCTCGTTCCAAAGCTCCCAGCGCCAGGTTTTCACCTCGGCCTCGCCGTAGCGGGCCACGCTGTGCCGCACCCATTGGTACACCAGCTCGCCCCACTTCTTGTAGTCTTTCGGCGGGTAGGCCCAGCCGGTGAAGATGGTCTTGTAGGACTGGTCCGGGGCCCATTGGTGGCGGTAGGGCACGGGGTGCGTGGAGAGGGCCTCGGGCATGAACCCAAGCTGGGCAATGGGCCGCATCCCCCGCTGGATGTAGGTGTCAAAAATGCGGTCCACGATGGTCCAGTCGTACACCGGGCGGCCTTTTTTGTCCTCGGTGTAAGCGTTGGTCGAGCCCCACTTCAGGGCCGCCGTGCCGTCGCCGGTGGTCAGCAGGTTGTGCACCCGCACGTACACGGGCCCCGGGCTGAGGGCGGCCAGCTCCGAGAGCAGCTTCTGGCCGTCGGGCATGTAGGTGTAGTTGGGTTCGTCGTAGCCGAAATAGGCCCACAGCGGCGGCATGGGCCCCACGGGCCGGGCCAAATCGACGCCAATGGCCACCGGGGGCCCCAGCGCGGGGCTTGGTGCAACACTTGGTGCGGACTGGGACTGCGCCGCGGGGGCCGCCAGGGCCAGCAGCCCGCCGGCCAGGTACGAAAGGAAGGAGCGCATACGGGTGGAATATGAAGCAGTGGGGCCCCGGCCACGCACC
>NZ_MDZA01000113.1 GCF_001816125.1 Hymenobacter coccineus
CGGCGGCGCGGCCCCGGGCCGTGAGGCGGTCGAGGTGGGCGTTGTGCTGGCGCAGGTGGTGGCCGGCGGCGGCCCGGATTTCGGTGGCCAAGTGGTGCAGCAGGCCATCGACCCGGGCCAGGCGCTCGACAAGGAAGGCGGCCACGGCCGTTGGGGTTTTCAGGGCCCTGTGCGCCGTCAGATCAGCCAGGGCTTCGTCGCGCTCGTGGCCGATGCCGGTGAGCACAGGCAGCGGGAAGGCCCCCACGGCGGCGGCCAGGCCGTAGTCGTCGAAGGCCAGCAAATCGGTTTTGCTGCCCCCGCCGCGGATAATCACCACGGCCTCGAACTGCGCCCGCCGGCCGCGCACCGCGTCCAGGGCCCCCCGGATGCTGGCGGGGGCCTCATCGCCCTGCATCATGGCTGGGAACAGGGTGAGGGCGAAGTCGTAGGGCGCTTCTTCGAGTTGGCGCACGAAGTCCTGGAAGCCCGCGGCGGTGGGGGAGGAGATGACCGCCAGCCGCTGCGGGGCCAGGGGCAGGGCCAGCCGCTTCTGCCGCTCCAGCAGGCCCTTTATTTCGAGGGTTTGCAGGGCCAGCAGGCGCTGGCGGGCCAGCTCGCCCACGGTGTAGCTGGGGTCGAGGGCCAGCACGTCGAGGCTCAGGCCGTACTGCTCGTGGAAGCGCAGCTGCACCCGCAGCAGCAGCCGCAGGCCCGGGCGCAGGGGCTGGCCGGTATGAGCCTCGAAGGCGGGCACCACCTGCTGGTAGCGCTGGCTCCAGAGCGTGGCGCGGGCCTGGGCCTTGGCCGGCTGGCCGCGCTCGTCGGTGGCCTGCTCGGTGAGGGTGAGGTAGCAGTGGCCCCCGGCGAAGCGCGGCTTGGTGAGATCGGCCACCTCGGCCACCACCCAGTACGACTCGGGGAACTGGCGGTGCAGGGCCAGGCGCACGCGGCCCAGCAGCTCGGCCAGCCCCAGCGGGGCGGGCGGCGCGGGCACGGGCGCTTCGGAACGGCGGTTGTAGAGCGGCATGGGCGCAAGATACAGGCGGGCCCCCGCGGGTTTTGGGGTCCCGGGGCCTCGGCCGGCCGGGGTGCGGCTTATGTGCTTTAAGCCTTTACTTTGCGCCCATCTAATTTTAGCGCGGGCGCTGGCCGCGGCGCCCCATCCTTTTCCCCCTTTCCTACCCATGTCAAAAGCCTCCCACCTGCCCCTGGCGGCCGTGGCCGCTGCCGCGCTGGCCCTGGCCGGCTGCGCCGGCAGCAAGCCCACCGCCACAACCGCCGCGCCCGCGCCGGCCGCTCCATCCGTTGCCGCCGCCCCGGCCCCCGACCCCGTGGTGAAGGGCGTTGGCCTCGACGTGGCCGGCATGGACCCGTCGGTGAACCCCTGCGACGATTTCTACCATTACTCGTCGGGCAACTGGATGAAGAACACGCCCATTCCGGCCGCCGAGAGCGGCTGGGGCTCGTTCAACATCCTCGCCGAGCACAACAACGCCACCCTGCGCACCATTTTGGACGAGTCGGCCCAGCAGGCCCCCACGGCCACCAAGGGCTCGAACCTGCAAAAGGTGGGCGACTTCTACGCCGCTGCCATGGACTCGGCCGCCATCGATAAAGCCGGCCTGCGCTACCTCGAGCCGCACCTCAAGCGCATCGACGCGGTGAAAAACCTGGCCGAAATGCAGCGCCTGCTCGCCGACCCAACCGTGTCGCTCGGTGGCGCGTGGTTCGACGCGTACGTATCGCCCGATGATAAAATCAGCTCGCAGTACGCGGTGCAGTTTTCGCAAGGCGGCCTCACGCTGCCCAACCGCGACTACTACCTCGACGAAGACGCGCGCTCGAAGTCCATCCGCACCGCGTACCAGACGTACCTGGTGAACACTTTCAAGCTGCTTGGCGAGTTCGATGCCGCCGCCAAGGCCCACGCCGCCGCCGTCATGCGCATCGAAACGCGCCTGGCCAAGGCCAGCAAAAAGCCCGTGGACCTGCGCGACCCCTACGCCAACTACCACAAGCTGACGGTGGCCCAGGCCAACAAAGATTTCCCGAACCTGAACCTGCCCCTGATGCTGAAGACGGAGGGCCTGGGCACGGCCAAGGAAGTGATTGTGGGCCAGCCCGCATTCCTAAAGGAAGTGAGCGCCATGCTCAAGTCCGAGCCGCTGCTCGACCAGAAAACCTACCTGCGCTGGCACCTCACCAGCAGCCTGATGGGGGCCCTGCCGCAGGCGTTCGGCGACGAGCAGTTCCGCTTTTCGCAAACGCTGAGCGGCGCTAAAAAGCAGCAGCCCCGCTGGAAGCGCATGCTGCGCAGCACCGACGGGGCCCTGGGCGAAGCCTTCGGCCAGATTTACGTGGAAAAGGCCTTCTCGCCCGCCGCCAAGGCCCGCGCCAAGGAGATGATTGAGAACCTGCGCACGGCCTACGCCGAGCGCATCAACGCCACGGAGTGGATGAGCGCCGCCACTAAAGTGGAGGCCATCAAGAAGTTGAACGCCTTCGCCGTGAAGATTGGCTACCCGGATAAGTGGAAGGACTACTCGGCCCTCACCATCAGCCGCGCCAGCTACCTGAACGACGTGCTGGCCGCCCGCGCCTGGGCCGCCAAGGACAACCTCAAGAAGTTCGGCAAGCCGATTGACCGCACCGAGTGGGGCATGACGCCGCCCACGGTGAACGCCTACTACAACCCGGGCATGAACGAAATCGTGTTCCCGGCCGGCATCTTGCAGCCGCCGTTCTACGACCCTAAGGCCGACGACGCGGTGAACTACGGCGGTATCGGCGCCGTGATTGGCCACGAGATGACCCACGGCTTCGACGACCAGGGCCGCCAGTACGACGCCCAGGGCAACCTGAAAGATTGGTGGACCAAGGAGGACGGCGAGAAGTTCACGGCCCGCGCCGCCGTGGTGGGCAAGCAGTTTGATGGCTACTCGCCGCTGGATTCGGTGCACGTGAACGGCAAGCTGACGATGGGCGAGAACCTCGCCGACCTCGGGGGCCTCACCATCGCCTACCAGGCCTTCGAGAAAACCCCGCAGGCCAAGGAGCAGGCTAAGCTCGACGGCTTCACGCCCGAGCAGCGCTTCTTCCTGAGCTGGGCCCAGGTGTGGCGCAGCAACATGCGCCCCGAGGCCGCCCGCATGCGCATCCTCACCGACCCGCACGCGCCCAACCAGTTCCGCACCATCGGGCCCCTGCAAAACATGCCCGAGTTCTACAAAGCCTTCGGCTGCCAGGACGACGCCAAAATGGTGCGCGCCCAAGCCGACCGCGCCAAAATCTGGTAAGGAATCGCCTCGATTCGCTTGCTCGAAGCCCCGTTGCCAGCCCTGGCAGCGGGGCTTTTTGCGGCGGCCCGGGGCCCTACCGCCAATGCCATAATTGTGTAGGGCCCCGGGCGGCTATCTGCTGCAACGCAGGTTAAGAAACCATGTCTTTAAGGTTATTGCAACGTATTTTCTTTTCCCAATCCCATTTTTCCTCCTATGTTTTCAACCACCATTGTGCGCCGGCTGAGCCTGGCCGCCCTGGGTTTGAGCGGCGTGGCCGCAGCCGTAGCGGCCGGACCACCCGCCAAATCCAAGCCCGCCCCGCCCCAGGAGGGCATCGGCATCAACCTGGCCAACATCGACAACTCGGTGCAGCCTTGCAACGATTTTTACCACTATGCCAATGGCAACTGGTTGAAAAACAACCCTGTGCCGGCCGCTGAAAGCCGCTGGGGCTCGTTCAACGAGCTGGGCGACCGCAACCAGGCCATCGAGAAGCGCATTCTGGTGAAGGCCGCCGCCGCGGCCCCCACCGCCAAGATGGGCTCGAACGAGCAGAAGGTGGGCGACTTCTACGCCGCTGCCATGGACTCGATGGCCATTGAAAAAGCGGGCTTGAAGTACTTGCAGCCGCGCCTGACCCAAATTGCCGGCCTCAAAAGCCTGGCCGCCATCCAGCAGTACATGGCCAGCCCGAAGTCGATTTCGACCGGCTGGTACGGCATGGGCGTGGGGCAGGACAGCAAAAACAGCAGCGTGTACGCGGTGCAGCTGCGCCAGGGGGGCCTCGGCCTTGGCGACCGCGACTACTACCTGAAGGAAGACGCGCGCTCGAAAGCCGTGCGGGCGGGCTATAAAACGTACATGACCAGCATCTTCCAGCTACTCGGCGATGCGCCGGCCCTGGCCACCACCAACGCCGAGGCCGTGCTGGCCCTGGAAACCAAGCTGGCCCAGGCTAGCCGCAGCCGCGTGGATTTGCGCGACCGCCTCAAGAACTACAACAAGGTGCCCGTGGCCCAGGCCGTGAAGGATTACCCCAACCTGAACCTGCCCCTGCGCCTCAAGGACGCGGGCCTGAGCGGGGCCCAGGACGTCATCATCGGCCAGCCCGAGTTTTTGGCGGCCGTGAACACGCTGCTGGCCGGCACGCCCATTGCCGACCAGCAGCAGTACCTGCGCTGGAACCTGGTGTCGGACGTGACCTCGGCCCTGCCCAAGGCGTACGGCGATGCGCAGTTCCGCTTCCAGCAGGTGCTGACGGGCGCTAAGCAGCAGCAGCCTCGCTGGAAACGCTCGTTGCGCGCCACCGATGGGGCCCTGGGCGAAGCTTTCGGCCAGCTCTACGTGGACGAAGCCTTCTCGCCCGCCGCCAAGGCCCGCGCCAAGCAGATGGTGGAAAACCTGCGCGCCGCCTACGCCGAGCGCATCATGGCCACCGACTGGATGAGCGCCGACACCAAGAAGGAGGCCATTCAGAAGCTGAACGGCTTCGCCGTGAAGATTGGCTACCCCGACAAGTGGAAGGACTACTCGAAGCTGAACATTACCCGCCAGAGCGCGCTGCAAAACCTGCTGGCCACCTCCGAGTGGCGCCGGGCCGACAATCTGGGCAAGTTTGGCAAGCCGATTGACCGCATGGAGTGGGGCATGACGCCGCCCACGGTGAACGCCTATTACAACTCCAGCCTCAATGAAATCGTGTTCCCGGCCGGCATTTTGCAGCCGCCGTTCTACGACCCCAAGGCCGACGACGCGGTGAACTACGGCGGCGTGGGCGCCGTGATTGGCCACGAAATGACCCACGGCTTCGACGACCAGGGCCGCCGCTCGGACGCCAAGGGCAACCTGCGCGACTGGTGGACCAAGGAGGACAACGAGAAGTTCACGGCCAAGGCCGACATGGTGGGCAAGCAGTACGACGCCTTCACGCCGATTGACTCGGTGCACGTAAACGGTAAGCTGACGATGGGCGAAAACCTGGCCGACATTGGGGGCCTCACCATCGCCCACCAAGCCTTCCAGAAAACGCAGCAAGCCAAGGGCGGCCAGAAAATTGATGGTTTCACGCCCGAGCAGCGCTTCTTCCTGGGCTGGGCCCAGATCTGGCGCGCCAACTCGCGCCCCGAGTACGTGCGCCAGCAAGTGCAAACCGACCCGCACTCGCCCGAGCAGTTCCGCACCAACGGCCCGCTCATGAACATGCCCGAATTCTACGAAGCATTTGGCTGCAAAGACGGCACCAAGATGGTGCGCGCTACCACCGACCGCTCGCGTATTTGGTAAGCGGCCGGCATCCTGCCGAGATTAAGTATGACGAATGATTGAATCGGTGGCGGACCATTGCTGCCAGTCCTACTAAAAAAGGCCTCCTGCGCAAGCAAGAGGCCTTTTTTAATGCTTATTCCGCGCTACGGTTGTGTTTGCACGGGTTGATGCCGGCCGGTAAATTTGGCCACTAACCTGTTTTGTTTCTTACCCGCATGCACTACTTGGTTTACACCAGCACCGCTAATTTTCCGCTTACCATTGCCGATTTGCGCCGCCTGTTGGGGCCCTGGCGCGCAAACAATGCGCGCGCACAAGTTACCGGCGTCCTGCTCTACAGTGAGGGCCAGATCCTGCAAGTGCTCGAAGGCGAGGCCGATGCGCTGCACGCGCTTTTTGCCATCATTGCCGCCGACGCGCGGCACCGCAACGTGACCAAGCTGGCGGATGGCCGCGCGCAGGGCCGCGCGTTCGCCGAGTGGTCGATGCAGTTCCGCACCGTGGACCCCCAGGATTTTGCGCAGTTCGTGCAGCAGATGAACACCGCTGCTGGCCACACGGCCCGTTTGGCGCCGGTACTGGCCAGCTTTATGGCCCCGGAGCAGCCGTGGGCCTGAACGGGGCCCGCTACCCGGATTTGGGGTGAGCGACTAAGCCGGGGCCCTATTTCACCACTTCTACTTTCATGGTAATGTCCTGCACGGGCCACTTGTCGGGCTCCACGGGCACCTGCGAAATCTTGTTTACTACGTCCTGGCCCTCGGTTATTTCGCCGAATACCGTGTACTGGCCGTCGAGCGAGGGCGTGCCGCCTTGTGTGGCGTAGGCGCGCAACTGCTCGGGTGTCAAGCGGCGGGGCGTCATGGCCTGGGCCTGGCGGGCGTCGAGCTTTTCGCCAATCACGAAGAAGAAATCAGTGTTGGAGGAGAGCCGGCCGGGGTTCTCGTCGTCGTAGCGGGCCATGCCCAGGGCCCCCTGGTGGTGGAAGTGCGCGGGCCGGAACTCGGGCGGCAGGCGGTAGCGGTGCAGCCGGATGGTGCGGGGCCCCGCCGTTTGGCCGCCCTGCACGGCAAAGCCCTTCACCACGCGGTTGAACATGGTTTCGCTGAACACGCCCTTGCGGGTAAGCAGCAGGAAGTTGGCCTTGTGGATGGGCGTGTCGTCGTACAAATGCACCCGGATTTTGCCGAAGCGCGTGGTGAACAGCACCTCCGAGCCGGGGTACTGCTGGCCGTAGGCGAGCAGCGCGGCCGGGGCCGTTTCGTCGGTGAGGGTGGCAATGTCGGGGCCCGGCACCACGGGCCGGGCGGCGGGCGCGGCGGCGGGCGGCGGGGCCTGGTGGCAGGCGGTAGCCAGCAGCGCCACGGCCAGCGCCGCGGGCGCAAAACGGAGGGAAGGAAGCATACGGGAGGGAAACAGGGCGGCAACGGCGGGCAAGATACTACGGCCGCCAGGGCCCCGGGGCCCCGCCCGGCCCCAAAAAGCCCGCGCCAGGGGGCGCGGGCGCTCGGGTGCAGGGCCCGGGGCAGAGCGCCGTGTCGCCGGGGCCCCGCGCGCGGCGGCGGGCGGCGGGGCCTGGTGGCAGGCGGTAGCCAGCAGCGCCACGGCCAGCGCCGCGGGCGCAAAACGGAGGGAAGGAAGCATACGGGAGG
>NZ_MDZA01000114.1 GCF_001816125.1 Hymenobacter coccineus
GCCGGGCCAGCTCCCATTTATTGTATTGAGAAGAAAAACGGGCAGCCATTCGGGCCGCTTTTTACCGATGAAAAAACTACTACTGGCCGGCGCGCTGGCGCTTGCCCGCGCCCAACGGCCGGGCCAGCTCCCATTTATTGTATTGAGAAGAAAAACGGGCAGCCATTCGGGCCGCTTTTTACCGATGAAAAAACTACTACTGGCCGGCGCGCTGGCCGCTTGCGGCGGCGCGGCGCAAGCCCAAACCCCCACTCCCGCCGATACGGCCGCCACCGCCGCCGCCCCTGCTACGGCCCCCGCCGCCGCCCCGGGGCCCCTCACCTACTACGGCTTCGTGGATGCCTACTACGGCTTCGATTTCAACCACGACAACACCAACGCGCGGCCCTATTTCCTGTACGCCCACAACCGCCAGAACGAGTTTGCGGTGAACAACGCCGTGCTGGGGGCCCGCTACGACGATGGCCGGGTGCGCGGCAGCGTAGCCCTGCACGCCGGCACCTACGTGAGCGCCAACTACGCCACCGAAGACCCTGTGCTTCAGCACATCTACGAGGCCTACGCGGGCTTCCGGCCCTTCAAAAAGGCCTGGCTCGACCTGGGCATTTTTGCCTCCCACATCGGGTTTGAGTCGGCGCTGAGCAAGGATAACTGGACGCTGACGCGCTCCATTATGGCCGAGAACTCGCCGTACTACGAGTCGGGGGCCCGCTTTACCTACGAGGTGGGGCCCCGGCTGACGCTGACTGGCCTGGTGCTGAACGGCTGGCAGAACATCCGCGAAACCAACCAGGGCAAGGCGCTGGGCACGCAAATTCAGTGGCGGCCGACGGCCAAAATCCTGGTCAACAGCAGCACGTTTTACGGCAACGAGCAGCCCCAGGACTCGCTCAAGCGCCGGCGCTACTTCCACAATTTCTTCGTCACCTACGCCGCCACCGAGCGCCTGAACCTGGCCCTGGTCTTCGACGTGGGCAAGCAGCAAAGCGCCGGCCACCACGGCTACGACAGCTGGCACACGGGCTCGGCCTTCGTGAAGTATAAGCTCGCCGAGCAGTTTTCGACCACGCTGCGCGGCGAGTACTACTACGCCCAGCGGGGCGTGTTCATCAACGGCATTTCGCCCGGCCTGACGGACGCCGACTTCAAGGCCGGCGGCACCTCCCTCAACCTCGATTACCTGCCCACGGCCAACGTCACCTTCCGCGTGGAGGGGCGCTACCTGCGGGCGCAGAACGCTATTTTCCAGCACGATGGGGGCCCCAGCCGCAACTACGGCAACCTGACAACCAGCGTCGCGCTGTCATTTTGAAACGAATTAAAAATGATCAATTAAAAATTAAAAATGGATGGAATTGGCTGCTATTATGAGGAAAAACCAGCAACTGAAACCGCCTGAAAACCACCTGATTTTTAATTTTTAATTGATAATTTTTAATTAACCCCATGCCTCCCGCCGAAAACGACCCGCGCGACCAATCCGCCGAGCGCTTCCTGCGCCTGGTGCAGGAGAAGCGGCGCGGCACGCTCAAAATTTACCTGGGCCTGGCCGCCGGCGTGGGCAAAACCTTCCGGATGCTGCAGGAGGCCCACGACTTGCACCAGCACGGCGTGCACGTGCTGCTGGGCTACGTGGAAACCCACGGCCGCGCCGGTACCGAGGCCGAGCTGCGCGGCGTGCCCCTGCTGCCCCGCAAGCAGGTGTACTACAAGGGCCGGGCCCTGCCGGAAATGGACCTCGACGCCATTGAGAAGCAGCGCCCGCAGGTGGTGATTGTGGACGAGCTGGCCCACGCCAACGTGCCCGGCTCGCGCCACGAAAAGCGCTGGCAGGACGTGGAGGAGCTGGTGCGAAAAGGCATTTCGGTGATAACCGCCGTGAACGTGCAGCACCTGGAAAGCCTGCACGACCAGGTGCTGAAAATAACCGGCACCGATGTGACCGAGCGCATCCCCGACCGGCTGCTGCGTGAGGCCGACGAGGTGGTGAACGTGGACCTAACCGTGGGCGAGCTGCGCGCCCGCCTGGAGGAGGGCAAGATTTACAACGCGGCCAAGGTGCCCACGGCGCTGGCCAACTTCTTCCAGGCCGAAAACCTGTTGCAGCTGCGCCGCCTGGCCGTGCGCGAGGTGGCCCAGCTGCTGGGCCACCAGGTGGAAAGCAGCGGCGGTGGGGCCCCCGCCGTGGCCGCCCAGCGCCGCAACGACGACCGCCTGCTGGCCTGCATCAACTCCAACGAAAAGGCGGCCAAGGAAATCATCCGCAAAACCTCGCGCCTGGCCGACCGCTTCGGGGCGGCCGCCTGGTACGTGCTGTACGTGCAAACCGGCCGCGAAAGCGCCGACCGCATCGGCTTGGCCACCCAGCGCCACCTGCTCCACAACCTCCAGCTGGCCGCCGAGTTGGGGGCCCAAATATTGCGCGTGAAGGACGACGACGTGGTGGGCGCCATCCGCCGGGTGGCAGCCGAGAAAAACGCTACCTTATTAGTATGCGGCGTGACGGGCGAAAAAACCGCCTGGGAGCGCCTCGCCGGCCGCGGCGGCATCACCCGGGGCCTGGTGCGGGCCATTGCCACGGCCACGCCCGAGCTGGATATTTTCCTGGTAACGTATTGAAGATCAGTGAACAGTTATCAGTGAGCAGTGAACAGTTATTACGGGGTGATTTGGGGCCCCAGGCCGTCATGCAGAGCGCAGCGAAGCATCTTTCCTGCGGCAGTAATCAATGGGGTAGCGCCCGGTTTAGGGCCCCCGGGCCGTCCGGCTAGGCTTGTTGGAGCACTACTGTTTCGTTGAATTGGATTACTGCTGCGGGAAAGATGCTTCGCTGCGCTCTGCATGACGGCCTGGGGGCCCTAAATCACCACGTAATAACTGCTAACCGATAACTGCTCACTGATAACTGCTAACTGCCCACTGTTAACTGTTCATTGACAACCATGAACCTCAAAACCAAGATTACGCTGGGCTTTCTGGCTTTGCTGCTGCTGCTGGGCAGCATCGGCGGCTACGCCTACTACACGGTGCGGGGCCTCAGCGCGGGCGCGGGCAACATCCTGACGGCCAACTTCTACTCCGTGGAGCTGGGGCAGCGGATGCTGCAAGCCCTCGACCAGCTGGAGGCCGCGCCGGGGGCCCCGGCGGCGGGGCCCCGGTTCCAGCAGGCCCTCACCCGCGAGGCCGGCAACATCACGGAAGCGGGCGAGCGGGCGCTGGTCGATTCGCTCACGCAGGCGTTCGATGCGTTTCAGCGGCAGCCGGCCGGGCCGGCCCTCGCGCAGCTGCGCGCCCAAACCCACCGCATGATTCGGCTAAACACGGTGGCCCTGACGCGCAAAAATGCCCAGCTGGGGGCCCAGGCCACCGGCGCCGGCCGCAACCTGCTGCTGGTGGCCACGCTGGCCGTGCTGCTGGCGCTGCTGCTGGTGGCCAGCGTGCCCGAGGCGGCGGTGCTGCCGCTGCGCAAGCTCACCAACGCCCTGGAGCACGCCGTGGGCAGCAACTTCGAGGCCAGCATTCCGGTCGAAAGCCCCGACGAGTTTGGGCGGGTGGCGCGGGCCTTCAACCGCATGCTGGTGCAATTGCAGGAGTACCGCAGCTCCACACTGGCCGAGCTGGTGACGGAGCGCAACCGGGCCCGCAGCATCGTGAACGGCCTCGACGAGGGCCTGCTGCTGCTGGATGAAAACGGCCGCATTTTGCTGGCCAACCCTGCCCTGGGCGAGCTGCTGGGCCTGCCCGTGGCCCAGCTCGTGGACCAGCTGGCCGCCGACGTGGCCCAGCGCAACGACCTGCTGGCCGCCATGCTGCGCCCCCTGGGGGCCCCGCGCCGCGCCACCGCCGTGGCCGAAACCCCGCTGCTGACGGTGGCCCGCCACGGCGAGGAAGTGTTCTACCGCCTGGCGGTGCAGGAGCTGGTGAGCTTCAACGAAGCCAGCGACAAAACGGAATTTGTGGGCCAGGTGCTCACGCTGCGCAACGTGTCGGACTTCAAAAAGCTCGACCAGGTGAAGTCCAACTTCCTGGCCACGGTATCGCACGAGCTGAAAACGCCACTCTCCAGCATCAACATGAGCCTGAAGCTGCTGCAAACCGACAAGATTGACGCCGAGGAGCGCACGCGCGTCACCGACGGCATCCGGCGCGAAACCCAGCGCCTGCTGCGCCTGGTGGGCGAGCTGCTCGACGTGTCGCGCCTCGACCCGGGGGCCGGCATCGAGCTGAACTTCGCGCCCACCGCCCTGCCCGACGTGGTGGCCTTCGCCACGGCCACCGTGCAGGCCCAGCTCGACAACAAGCAGCTGCACCTCGCCGCCACCCTGCCCGCCGACTTGCCCGCCGTGCGCGCCGACGTGGAGAAGACCACTTGGGTACTCATCAACCTACTGGCCAACGCCATCCGCTACTCGCCCCCCGGCGAAACCCTGACGGTGCGGGCCGCCCCGGCCGGCCAGTTCGTGCAGGTAACGGTGCACGACCGGGGCCCCGGTATCGCGGCCGAGCACCACGACAAAATCTTCCAGCGCTTCACCCAGATTCCCGACAAAACCGGCTACCAGGGCGGCTCGGGCCTGGGCCTGAGCATCGCCCGCGAGTTCATCACCGCCCAGGGCGGCCGCCTCTGGGTCGAGAGCGAGCTGGGCAGCGGCAGCGCCTTCCACTTCACGCTGCCCCTGGCGGGGTAAAGTGGAAGGCGCGGATTGAAAGCGCCGGGGCCCGGCACCCTGGGGGCCCTGCACGCGTTGGTTGAACACCCCAGCGGGTTATTTCCGTAGGTGAAAGCCCGGTTCCTTCCACGAATTTTCGCCGGCGCACCAGAACATTTGGGGCCCCGGCAGGGCCCCAGCGCTACGCCACCGGCAGCACCAGGAACACGCCCGTGCCCTGGCCTGGCCGCGAGCGTACGGTGAACGTGCCGCCCAGCAGCCCCATCCGGGTGCGGATGCCGGCCAGCCCCAGGCCCGGCACGGCCGCGTCAGCATCGAAGCCTAGCCCGTCGTCCTCCACGCTTAGGTGCACCTCGCGGCCCTCGCGGGCCACTTGCACAAACACCTCGCGGGCGTGGGCGTGCTTCATCACGTTGTTGAGCAGCTCCTGCACCGTGCGGTACACGGCGGTGGCCAGCGGGGCGGGCAGGGGGGCCTCGAGGCCTTTCAGGTTCAGGTCGACGGCGAGCTGGGTGGCGGGAATGCGCTGGGCAAGCGCACGCAGGGCGGCGGGCAGGCCCAGGTCTTCGAGCACGCCGGGCGTGAGCTCGAAGGCCATGGTGCGGGCCGCCCGGATGGCCTCGCTGAGCAGGCCCTGGCCGGCCTTCACCGCCGCCGAGGTGGGCAGCGCATCGAGGTGCAGGCGGGTGGCGTACAGCAGCTGGCCCACGCCGTTGTGCAGGGCCTCGGCAATGCGGCGGCGCTCCTCCTCCTGGGCCGTGAGCACGGCCGCCAGCAGCACCTGCTGCTGGCGGGCCACGGCCTGCTTGAGCATTTCCGACTCGGTGACATCGATGAAAAACCTGACGCCTTCCTGGTGGTCAGGGTTCCAGAAGCTGTAGGTGAGGAAGTGCACCGGCTGGCCTTCGTGCGCAAAGGTGGCCACGTGGCTCTCGCTGTGGCCGGCCAGCAAGCGCGCCACGTGGGGCCCCTCCTGCGGAAATACCTCGGCGGCTGCCTGGCCCACCAGGGCATCGTCGGCCAGGCCCAGGCGGCGCAGGCCGGCGCCGCGCAGGGCCCGGTAGCGGCCGTCGGGCGCGAGGCGGGCGAGGATGACGGGCAGGTTTTGGAGGATATTGGTGAGTAGCCGGTTCTGAAACTTCAGCGCCTCCTGGGCCTGGGCGGGGGCCGTCACGTCGCGCACCAGCCCGGCCAGGCGCAGGGCCTGGCCGGTGGCCGCGTCGTACTCGAAGCGGCCGCTGGCGGCCACGTGGCGCACGCTGCCGTCGGGCCGCACGAGGCGGTGCTCCAGCTCGAAGTGGCCGCGGGTGGCCTGGGCCCGCTGCATGGCGGCCTCCACGCTGGATTGATCAGCGGGGTGCATCAGGGCTTCCAGCTCGGCCCACGGCACGCGGGGAGCGGCGGTGCCCAGCACCTGCTGGGCGCAGGCATCCTGCTCCACCAGGCCGGTGGCCAGGTCCCAGCCCCACACGCCGGTGGCCGAGGCGGCCAGGGCCAGCTGGAGGCGCTCCTCGCTGGCGCGCAGGCGCTCCTGGCCCAGCCGGCGGTCGGTCACGTCGCGCCAGGTCAGGTGCAGCAGCGTTTCGCCCTGCACCACCACCGGGCTGAAGGAAAGCTCGTCCCACACGGGCTGGCCGGCGGCGTAGCGGCGCAGCTCGTGGCGGCACCAGCCCTGGGCGTGGGCCTGCTGGGCGCAGGCCAGCAGGCCGGCCAGCAGGGGCTGGCCGCCGGGCTGGTCGTCGGGCCAAAATTCGGGCAGGTGGTGGCCCAGCACCTGGGCTTTGCGGGGCTGGCCGAGCAGGCGCAGGGCGGCGGCGTTGGCGTCTACCAAGTGCAGGTGGCGCAGCAGGGCCTGGCCGTCGTGGCCCTGCTCGAAGGAGGCGCGGAAGCGGGCCTCGCTGGCGGCCAGGGCATCGGTGGCCCGGCGGCGGGCCGTCACGTCGGTGAGGGCCAAGCGGCAGCCGGCGGGGGCCCGCTCGTTGCCGGGCCCGGTACCCACCAGGCCTTCGAGTTGGGCAAAAAACGGCGCCTCGCCGGGGCCGTGCATGGCCAGCTCGCAGGTGTGGCGCTGGCCCGGCGTGGCCCACAGCTGCTCCAGAAACCGGGCAAACGCCAGCCGTTCGGCGGGCACCACGTACAGGGCCAGCCGGCGCCCCAGCAGCTGCTGGCGCACGGGGCCCAGCAGCTGGGAGAGGCGCAGGTTCAGCTGGGCCAGGGTGCCATCGGGGGCCAGGGTGCAGTAGCCCACGGGCGCAAAGTCGTACAGGTCAATGTACTCGGCGCGGCTGGCTTCGGCGTCGGCCTGGGTCAGCAGCAGCTCTTCGTACTGCATTTCCAGCTCAATCTGGTGCACTTGCAGCTCCTGGGCCAGGCGCTGGGCATCGGCGGGGGCCAGGGGCACGGCGGCGGCCAGGCGCTGGCGCTCGGCGCGGGCGCGCAACTGGTTCAGGCTGTGCGGGTCGGGTTGGTTCATGGGGCGGCGGGCGGTGGGGCCCCGCCGGCA
>NZ_MDZA01000115.1 GCF_001816125.1 Hymenobacter coccineus
CAATTTTACCCAGCACTTTAAGGCCGGGCACGGTGGGCGTTTCGGGCACAGCGGCAACAGGCGCCGGCGCCGCTACCGGAGCGGCGGGTGCTGCCTGAGCAACCACCGGGGCCGGCGTAGGTGCTGGCGTGGGCGCAGGCTTCGCAGCTACCACCGGCGCAGGGCGCGGCGGGGCAGGCGCGGGCTTTGGAGCCGCGTCCAAATCACTCTGGCGCTTGGCCTGGATGATTTTCTGCGACTCCTGCCGGTCGAGCGCCGACGAGGCAAATTCCTTCTCCAACAAGCTCACTTGGTCGGCGGTCAGCTTCGTGGTGGGCTTGTTTTCTACTTGTGTTCCTTTTTTGGACAGGGCCGCAACGGCGGTGTCCATGCCAATTCCCAGGTCTTTGGCCGCCTGTTGTAGCCGTTTCGGGGTTGCTTCCGCCATTCTATGTTTCTCGCGAACGATACGCTTCTAAGTGCAAAGGTATTACATTAAATCTTGCCAGCGAGGCGCAAACCGCGCCTGCTAGCGCGATTTAACGTCCTTGCCGTACCGGCCGCCCGGCCGTCATTGGGCCGGCTCAGCGGCTGAGCCGGTGCCCGCTTCCTCGGAGACGGGGGTGGGGGCCCCAGCCTCTGCTGTCGTTTCTACAGTTTCAGCCACGGGAGCCGGTTTTTTGCCGGCTTCGGCCTGCCGATCGTCGAGGTCGTCGTCGTCGGCAAACTCTTGGCGGATAACCCGGTAGAGGTCGTCTACCGTTTCTTCTTCCAACTCCGTGCGGCGCACGATGTCGTCTTTTTTAACGGCCAACACGGCACGGCCGGTGTCGAGGCCAATTTTCTTCAGCTCGGCGATGATCCAAGGCTCAATCTCGTCGCTGAATTCTTCGAGCGAGATGTCTTCCTCGTAGTCAATGGCTTCGCGGAACACGTCGATTTCCATGCCCACCAACCGGCTGGCCAGCTTGATGTTGGCACCGCCGCGGCCAATGGCCAGGCTCACCTGATCGGGCTTCATGAACACCGACACGCGGCCGTTCTCGGGGTTGATTTTCATCGAACCCACCTTGGCCGGTGACAAGGCCCGGGCGATGTACAGCTCCAGGTTGTCAGTGTAGTTGATGATGTCGATGTTCTCGTTTTCGAGCTCGCGCACCACCGGGTGGATGCGGCTGCCCTTCATGCCCACGCAGGCACCCACGGGGTCGATGCGCTCGTCGTAGCTCTCCACAGCCACTTTGGCGCGTTCGCCGGGCTCGCGCACCACGTTTTTGATGGTGATGAGGCCGTCGTAAATCTCGGGCACTTCCAGCTCAAACAACCGCTCGAGGAACGCCGGGGCGGCCCGCGAGAGGATGATTTTGGGCGTGCCGTTGATGACTTCCACGCGGTGCACCACGGCGCGCACGGTGTCGCCCTTGCGGAAGCGGTCCTTGGGGATTTGCTCGCCCTTGGGCATCACCAGTTCATTGTCGTCCTTGTCCATGATGAGGGCCTCGCGGCTCCACACCTGGTACACTTCGCCGGTCACGATTTCGCCCACCTGGTCCTTGTACTTCTGGTATAGGTTGTCGCGCTCGAGGTCTTTCACGCGCTGAATCAGCGTTTGGCGGGCCATGAGCACAGCGCGGCGGCCGAAATCCTCGAGCTTGATGGACACGGGCAGGGTTTCGCCTACTTCGAAGTCGGGCTCGATTTTTTGGGCCTCGGCCAGCGGAATCTTGTCGAAATCCCAGATGTCCTCTGAGTCATCGTCCACGATTTCGCGGTTGCGCCAAATTTCTAGGTCGCCGTTGTCGGGGTTGATGATAACGTCGAAGTTGCTGTCCTCCTCAAACTTCTTGCGAATCATCGTGCGGAACACCTCGTCCAGGATGGACATCATCGTGGGCCGGTCGATGTTTTTGCTGCGCGCAAATTCGCCGAAGGATTCGATTAGTTCGTTGCTGTTCATAGTAATGGTCGGTAGTGCGGGGCCCCGGCAACGGGTACCCGCTAACTGGCTTACTTAAAAGAGATAACAACCGTGGCCTCCTTTATGTCCCCGAAAGGAAAAAAGGCGGCGGGCAGGATGCTTTTTTTGGTTTTGACTTTAACGACTTCGGCAATCTCGACGCCCTCGGAAGTAGCGGTGAGCAACTCGCCGGTTTTCTCGGTGCCGTCGGCCAGCTTGAGGGCCAGCGAGCGGCCGATGTGGCGCTGGTACTGGCGCGGGTCGGTGAGGGGCTGGTCGGCGCCGGGGCTGGTCACCTCGAGCGAGTAGGCGGCTTCTTCGCCGTAGTGCTCGTCGATGCGGCGGGCCAAGCGGCGGCTCACCTTGGCGCACTCCTCGATGCCCAAGCCCTGGGGCCCGTCGAGGGTGACCGTCACTTTGGGTAAAACCGAATCGGAGACGGTAAGATTCACCAAGAACACGTCCACGTCGTCGCCGATGGCGTCGTGGAGCATTTGCAGCACTAAAGCGCGGTCGAGGACCATAAATTAACCCGGGGCTAAGACAAAAAAAGAGGGGACTGCGCGTCCCCTCTTTTCAGATTGAATACCAAACTTCGGGTGCAAAGGTACGGCTTTGCCGCCGCCAAAGCAAACCGCGCCGGGGGCCCCTACCTTTGACCGCCGTACCGTTTTTGCCGCTCCATGAAATTTGTTTTGCTGCGCCCGCTGCTCGAAGTGCTGGCGGTGCTGGCCCTGGTGCTGGGCGTGGCGCGGTGGGTGGCCGGCTGGTTTGGCAAGCGCACCCACACGTATCGCGTCACGGCGGCACGGCAGTTGCGGCTGCTGGCCTGGCCCCTGCTGGCGCTGGGCACCGGCCTGAGCGTGGTGCCGGCCCTGGCCAAGGGGCCCCACGGCAACGCCAGCCCGCTGGAGTGGGGCCTGGCCGCCGGGCTGGTGGCCGTGGCGCTGGCGCTGGGGGCCCCGGCGGCGGTGCTGCACCTGCGTTACTGGGTGCTGAACCACGAAACCGTGCTGGTGCTGCAACCCAAGGAAAACCGCTTAGAGGTGTACCAGCACGGCCAGCGGCAGTACTTCGAGCGTCGCGACATTGCCCGGGTGCAGCGCGTGACGTGCCGCACCCGGGCCACGTTTTGGGCCCCGTATAACTACGTGCGCCTGCTGCTGCACGACGGCCGCGAAATCGTGCTCACCTCGCTGCTGGCCGACCTGGAGCCGCTGACCGTGTTCCTACGCTCGGTGCCCACCGACCGGCGCACCGTGGCCTGGGCCTGGGCGTAGCCGGGGCCCAACCGGCGGCCGCGCCCGACCTTTGCCCCATGTCCGCTTCTCCCCTACTGCACTACCTTGACCAAGGCCAGGGCCGGCCGCTGGTCATTCTCCACGGCTTGTTTGGCACGCTCGACAACTGGCAAACGCTGGCCCGCCGCTGGGCCCAGGACGCAGGCTTGCGCGTCATCAGCGTGGATTTGCGCAATCACGGCCGCTCGTTTCACAGCCCCGACCACAGCTACGACGCCATGGCCGCCGACGTGGGGGCCCTGTTCGACCACCTCGGCCTGGGCCCCGATGCCACGCTGATGGGCCACAGCATGGGCGGCAAAGTGGCCATGCGCTTCGCCCTGGGCCACCCCGAGCGGTTGGCCCGCCTCATCGTGCTCGACATTGCCCCGAACTTTTCCGACATGACTCACCAAGACGAAGTGCTGGCCGGGCTGCGCGCCGTGGACTTGGCCGCCATCACCAACCGGCAGGAGGCCGACGCGGCGCTGGGCCAGCATATCCGCGCGGTGGGCGTGCGGCAGTTCCTGCTGAAGAACTTGTACCGCGACGACGCCAATGCCTTTGCCTGGCGCATCAACCTGCCGGTGCTGGCCGGGGCCATGGCGGCCGTGGGCGAAGAAATCACGGGCGAGCCCTTCCTGAAACCAACCTTGTTTGTGCGGGGCGGCAAGTCGGACTACATCACGGCCAACGACAAGCTGTACGTCATCCCAGCGCTGTTCCCCAACTCGGAGGTGGCCACTGTGCCCGACGCCGGCCACTGGCTGCACGCCGAAAAGCCCGACGAAGTGTACGAGCTGGTGCGCGCGTTTGTGGGGCAGTAGCGCCGCCGTTTCACTTTTTATACCCTCATTTTTTCGCAAGCCTTGCCGCTCTACCTCATCCCCACGCCCCTGGCCGACGACACGGCCGCGCAGGTACTGCCGCCGCAGGTAGTGGCCGCCGTGGCCCGCCTCCCCTACTTTTTGGTGGAAAACGCCCGCACGGCGCGGCGCTTCGTGAAGAGCGTGGCTCCGGCGCGGGTGATTGAGGATATTCGTTTCGGCGTGATTGACAAGGACAGCACGCCGGCCGAGGTACGCGCCGCGCTGGAACCGCTGCTGCGCGAGGGCCTGGACGCCGGCGTGCTCAGCGAAGCCGGCTGCCCGGGCATTGCCGACCCGGGCGCGGCGCTGGCCGCCGAGGCCCACCGGCTGGGCCTGCCCGTGGTGCCGCTGGTGGGGCCCTCGTCGCTGCTGCTGGCCCTAATGGCCTCGGGCCTAAACGGGCAGCAATTCGCCTTCCACGGCTACTTGCCCATCGAAAAGGGGCCCCGGGCCACGGCCATCAAGGCGCTGGAGCGCGAGGCCCAGCAGCGTAACCAGAGCCAGTTGTTCATCGAAACGCCCTACCGCAACGGGGCCCTATTCCTGGATTTGCTGGCGCATTTGCAGCCTGCCACGCGGCTATGCGTGGCGGCCGACGTTACGGGCGCGGGTGAGTTTATCCGCACCCGCCCGGTGAGCGAATGGCGGAAGCAGACGGCGCCGGAATTACACAAGATTCCGACCGTATTTGTACTTGGGGTATAAGAATGTACCAATAGTACATAAAAGAGGGCCCCGGCGGTGAAGCAGCTTCACCACCGGGGCCCTCTTTGGAATGGCAAACTTAGTTCACCAGCACCGTTTCGCCGTGCTGGGTGGTGTCGAGGCCGTGGGCTTCGTGCTCGGCGTTTACTCGGATGGGGATGAGCAGGTTGGTGAGCTTATAGAGCAGGTAGGAGCCGGCAAACGTGAAGGCCGAAATGAACACCAGGGCCCCAAGATGCTTGTAGAGTAGCACCGCCGAGCCGGTGGTGGCCAGGCCGCCTTCCTTGGCAAATACGGCGGTGAGGATCATGCCCACGATGCCGCCCACGCCGTGGCACGGAAACACGTCGAGAGTATCGTCGAGGGTGGTACGGTTTTTTAAATCGACGGCGAAAGCGCTGATGGCCGCGGCTACCACGCCGATGAACAGCGCCGGCCCGTAGCTGACGTAGCCCGCGCCGGGCGTGATGGCCACTAGGCCCACCACGGCCCCGATGGCCGCCCCGGCCGCCGAGGGGCGCTGCCCGCGCACAGCTTCAATCAGCATCCAGGTGAGCATGGCGGCGGCCGAGGCCATGTGGGTGGTGAAGAACGCCTGCACGGCCACCGCGTTGGCCCCTAGGGCCGAGCCCGAGTTGAAGCCGAACCAGCCGAACCACAGCAGGCCGGTACCCAGCAGCACGAAGGGCACGTTGGTGGGCGTGTGCTGGTGGCCTTCCTTGTGCACGTGGCGGCGGCCCAGGGCCAGGGCCCCGGCCAGCGCCGCGAAGCCCGCCGAGATGTGCACCACCGTGCCGCCCGCAAAATCGAGCACGCCCCACTTGAACAGGAAGCCGTCGGGGTGCCAGGTCCAGTGGGCCAGGGGGCAATAAATTAGGAGGCTGAACAGGCACATGAACAGCAGGTAGCCCCAGAACCGAATGCGCTCGGCAAAGGCCCCGCTGATGAGGGCCGGCGTGATGATGGCGAACTTGAGTTGGAACGCCGCGAACAGCACCAGCGGCAGCGTGGGCGCGATGCGTGGGTGCGGGGCCGTGCCCACGTGGTTGAATAGCAGGAACGTCATCGGATTGCCGATGATGCCGTGGATGCTATCGCCAAACGCCAGCGAGAAGCCCACCACGTACCACAGCACCGAGATGACGCCCAGGGCAATAAAGCTTTGTAAAAGAGTGGAAATCACGCTCTTCTTGTTCACCATACCGCCGTAGAAGAACGCCAGGCCGGGCGTCATCAGCAGCACCAGGCCGGAGGCGGTGAGCATCCAGGCCACGTCGGCGGGGTCGAAGGACTTGGGGGCGGCGTCGGGGTGCTCCTGCGGGATGAAAGCGGCCACGCACGCCAGCACCACCAGCACGGCCACGCTGATGGAGGCCAGCCGCTGCTTGCGCGTGATGGCAACCGCGGATTCGATGGTGCTAGGCTCTAAATCTACTACCATTTGCTGATGGCAAGAGTAAATTCAGGCCCCTACCGGCAACAAAAATAGATAAAATCATAAAAAAGCCTCTTTATTTTTAAGGTATTCGCAATTTTTATGGAATTTACGCCGCTGGGGCCCCTCACGGCAACCCGATGGTAAAAGCCGTGCGCCCCGCGGGCCCGGGGGCGAGGCCGAACGCGAAACCGTGGGCCAGCAGCACGTCGCGCACCAGTGTGAGGCCGATGCCTTGCCCGCCACGCTTGGTGCTGAAAAACGCCGTGAACAGCCGCTCGCGCACCTCGGGCGTGAGCGGGGAGCCGTCATTCTCGATGCTGATGCTGAACGGATTAGCCGTGGTGCGCACCCAGATATTGCCGTCCGCGCCGATGGCTTCGAGGGCGTTTTTGGCCACGTTCAACAGGGCTTGTTCCAGCTGCGGGGCGTCGGCTTTGATGATGAGCGGGGCAGCGGCCAGCTCCCAGTGCCAGGCCACGCGGCGCTCGGCGCTCTGGGGCCCCAGCAGGCGGCCCAGGTTGCGCAGTAGGGCGTGCACATCGGTGGGGGCTAGCTGGGGCGCGGGCAGGCGCACGAGGCGGGCAAAATCGGCGATGAAGCTGGCCAGCTGCGTGTTGCGGGCAATGCTTACGTCGAGCGCCTCGGTGAAATCGGGGCGGTCGGCGGGCACGAGTTGCGGGGCGTAGTGCTGGAAGCTGCCCAGAATGGAGTTGATGGCCCCGATGGAGTTGTTGATTTCGTGCGACATGAGCCGGATGAGCTGCTCGTAGGCCTGCTTTTCCTGCTTGATGAGCTCCTGCGTCAGCTCCTCCAGCACCACAAACCGGCGCGTGAAGCCCCGGTCGAGGAAGTGCGCGGCGTGGGCCCGGTAGGCTTGCAGGCCCGAGAGGCGCAGCGCCCGCGGCTGGCCCTCGGCCAGGGCCCCCAGCGCGGGGCC
>NZ_MDZA01000116.1 GCF_001816125.1 Hymenobacter coccineus
TCCGCGGCTGGGGCCCCGCCAACGGGCGCGCCCCCCTGGCCACGGCCGCGCCGTCCGACGAGCAGTCGTACCGCAAAGAATTCGTGTACGGCCTCAACTTCAACACCCAGGGCGGCCTCATCGGGGGCGTCTCCATTCGCTCGGCCCGGGTGCTGGACGACCGGTACCTGCGCTTCTGGAGCCTGGAGGGCGTGTCGCTGAAAAACCAAAAAGAGGAGCGCGTTAGCAACAACACCACCGGCGGCAGCTACATCTACCACAAAACCAACTACGCCTTTGCCCTGCGGCCTTCGTTCGGGGTGCAGCGCATCCTGTTCCGCAAGGCCGCCGACGCCGGCGTGCAGGTGAACGCGCTGCTGAGCGCGGGGCCCTCCATCGGCATCCTGCTGCCCTACTACATCAGCTACGACTACACGGCGGCCCAATCCGGCCGCTTCAGCCCCAGCGACGACATCCGCGACCAGCAGTACGACCCTTCCATCCACGTGCAGGAAGGGGCTATTGTGGACAGCGCGCCGTTTTTTAGCGGCATCAGCAAAACCCAGCTGGTGGCCGGGGCCCACCTGCGCGGGGCCCTCAGCTTCGAGTACGGGCGCTACCGCGACGCCGTGGCGGGCCTCGAAGCCGGCTTCCTGGTTGAAACCTACGCCAAGCGCTTGCTCATCCTCAGCCCCGGCACCCAGGGCGACGCCGCCCTCATCAACAACAAGTTCTTCCCGTCGGTGTACCTGACTTTGTACATCGGCCACCGCTCATAAATAAGTTAAAAGTTATGAGTTAAAAGTTATGATTTTAAACAACTGTGCGGCTGAGCGAACGACCATCATTGGTTGTTTCAGCCTCAACAGTACTGCTTAAAACCCGCAAATTTTAACTCATAACTCTTAACTTTTAACTAACCTTATGATTGACCTGCCCATCCTCAACCAGCCCGAAACGGCCGCCCCGGCCCGCCCCCGCAAGCCCGACTGGCTGCGCGTGAAGCTGCCCGTGGGCCCCGAGTACGCCGCTGTGCGCAAGCTCGTCGACGAGCACAAGCTGCACACCATCTGCGAGAGCGGCAACTGCCCCAACATGGGCGAGTGCTGGGGCGCCGGCACCGCTACGTTCATGATCCTGGGCAACATCTGTACCCGCTCGTGCTCGTTTTGCGCCGTGGCCACCGGCCGCCCCACCGAGCTCGACCTCGACGAGCCCCGCCGCGTGGCCGAGGCCATTGCCCTGATGAAGGTGAAGCACGCCGTGCTGACCAGCGTGAACCGCGACGAGCTGAAGGACCGCGGCGCCAGCGTGTGGCGCGAAACCGTGGTGCTTACCAAGCAGCTCTCGCCCGGCACCACCATCGAAACCCTGATACCCGACGTGAAAGCCAACTGGGGGGCCCTGGAAACCATGATTTCGGGCGGCCAGGAGGTGATTTCGCACAACATGGAAACCGTGGGCAGCCTCTACCGCCTTGTGCGCCCCCAGGGCCGCTACGACCGCAGCCTGGAGCAAATCCGCCGCACGAAGCTGGCTGGGCACCGCACCAAGTCGGGCATTATGCTGGGCCTGGGCGAGCAGCCCGACGAGCTGTACCAGGCCATGGACGACCTCGTGGCCAACGGCCTCGACATCCTCACCCTCGGCCAGTACCTCCAACCCACCAAGCGCCACCTGGCCGTGGCCGAGTTCATCACCCCCGATCAGTTTGCCCACTACAGAGAGGAAGGCCTCAAGCGCGGCCTGAAGTACGTGGAAAGCGGCCCCCTGGTGCGCAGCTCGTACCACGCCGAGCGCCACGTGAACGTGCCGGTGTAGGTGCGTCTCCCATCCATTCATTTTATCTCCTTGCTATGCTACCGACCCTGCCTGCCGTCAAGGAACAATTGGCTGCGATAATGAGCAGCCTGCCGGAAAAAGCCACTTGGGACGATGTCCTGTACGAAATTTACGTGCGCCAGTCAGTGGAGCAGGGCTTGGCTGATGTCGCGGCGGGCCGCACCATACCAATGGCAGAAGCCAGGAACTACCTGAAGCAGCGAATGTCGCAACGTGCGGGTTCACTAGAGTAGTAAGGCCTTGGCGCAGCTTGCCGACATAACCGACGGTTTGCAGTTGCGTTCGGTGGCCGCGGCCTACTTGCTGGTCGACGAACTGATGGCCAGCGCTGCCCGCCTGGCCGATTTTCCGTACCTGGGGCGGGCGCTGCCGGAGGGGAATTTCCCCGAAGTGCGGGAGTTGTACGTTGGGAAATACCGATTGGTGTACACGGCCGGTGATTTTCAGGTGGACATCATCGCTGTGTTGCATCAGGCCCAACGTCGGTAGCGTTGCCAAGGCAATGCCGGTCACGGTTTACCGTGGTTATATAAAAAGCAAAAGGGACCCCTTCCGCGACGGAAGGGGTCCCTTTTGCTAAAAGCTGTGCCGCTTAGCGACGGGTGTTGTTCTCGTTGGGCGGGTAGGTGCCCAAGATGCCGGTGACGATGCGCGTGGCCTCGTCCTGCGAGATGTTGTTCTGGTTGAGGGCGGCCATGCCGGTGCCGCGCCAGGCCAGCTCCTTGCGGCGCGCGTCCACGATGTCGATGATGACGGTGCCGGCCTTGTACTGCGTTACGGACCCGTAGCCGCGGCCGTAGCCGCCGTAGCCGTACCCGTAGCCATAGGGGTACCCCAGGCCGTTGTAGTAGGGCGACGTTTGCTGCTGCTGGTTTTCGACACGGGCGCTGTAGGCCACGAACACGTCGGGGGCTTGGCCCGGGGCCACTTCAGTTAAGCCCTTGTTGGCCAAGTCAGTTGCCACGGCCGCGCGGATGCGCTGGTCCACAAAAGACTCGTAGCCTTTAGCAGGGCCCCCCTGGGTATCGGCCTGCTGCTTGGGGTACCAAGACCAGGTTTTGTAGGCACGGAAGTTAACGGCGTGGTCGAAATCGTTGGACACGCCCACGCGCTGCGTGGTGCAGGCGGCGGTGCCCAGGAGCAGCGCCAAACCCGTGGCAACCAGGGCTACCGGACGGGCAAAAAATTGGGAATTGGGTTTCATAACAAAGGATTGAAAAGTGGGGCGTCGGCCCGGCGGGCGGAGTGCCGCGGCTGGGCTTACGTGCGTGGGGAGCTAACGAAAAACAGGGCCCCTGCGTTCCGACTTGGTGCGGGCTTCTTGGCGGCTGGGAAGCGCTAACCGCCAGCCGCTTGCTGCGTAACGCCGAAAGCCTGGCGCGTGGTATTGGCTAGCCGGCCGGGGCCCCACAAAAAGGCAAGCCGCCGATGTGCGCCGGTAAGATAAGCGCCTGAAATAGCTTATGGACCAGCTTTAGCAGAATAATGATGATTTAGTGGGCTGAATGGGCAGAATCAAATGGATTAATCCTAAAATTCTTCTATCTTTCCAACTTCTTAACCATCCTATTTTCTAAATCTTTATCTCCATGTCGAAAGTTTTATCCCTCTTATTGGTCGCTGCCGGGTTGGCTTCCTGCACCGCTGCGCGCGACGAGCGCTTGCGCACAGCCAACGCCAACCGCACCCCGCAGCCCCACACCACCATCGTGGATTGCCCCGTGTACGACGGCATGACCAAAACCTCGGCCGTGCTGGCGCAGCAAACCACCGGCACCACGGTGCAGGTCACCGATACCATCAACGCCTACTTCGTGAAGGTGCGCCTCGACCAGGACGGCAAAACCACCACCGGCTACATGGACCGCCGCTGCTTCGGCGAACGAGGCAGCAAGTAGGGCCGGTGCCGAGTTATCGGCGGCCGGAGCTTATTGTTCGGCCATCAATTATGCTTCGCAGCCGATAAAAAAAGGGCCGCTTCCAATCTGGAAGCGGCCCTTTTTGTTGGCAATCGGTAAGGGGTAACTTAGTACGAGGGGCCCTTGTCGGCTTGCACCAGCTCCTCCTCGTGGTCCACGTACTGCTCGATGGGCGTGCAGCTGCAAATCAGGTTGCGGTCGCCGTAGGCCGAGTCGATGCGGCTCACGCTGGGCCAGAACTTGTTGGCGCGCACCGATTCCAGGGGGTACACGGCCTGCTCGCGCGAGTAGGGGCGCGTCCAGTCGTGCACGAGCACGGTGGCGGCAGTGTGCGGTGCGTGCTTGAGGACGTTGTCCTTGGCGTCGGCACGGCCGGCTTCCACCTCGGCAATCTCCTTGCGGATGGCAATCATTGCCTCGCAGAAGCGGTCCAGTTCGGCCTTGCTCTCGCTTTCGGTGGGCTCCACCATCAGCGTGCCGGCTACGGGGAAGCTCACCGTGGGCGCGTGGAAACCGTAGTCCATCAGGCGCTTAGCAATATCCTCCACCTCGATGCCGGCCTTTTTAAAGTGGCGGCAGTCCAGAATCATCTCGTGGGCGCAGCGGCCGTGGCTGCCGGTGTACAGCACCGGGTAGTGCGCCTCCAGGCGGGCCTTGATGTAGTTGGCGTTCAGGATGGCCAGCTCCGTGGCGCGCTGCAGGCCGTCGCCGCCCATCATCGAAATGTAGGCGTAGCTGATGGGCAAAATGCTGGCCGAGCCCCAGGGCGCCGCCGACACCGCGCCGCTGCTGCGGCCTTCCACCGGCACCACGGCGTGGCCGGGCAGGTAGGGGGCCAGGTCGGCCACCACGCCGATGGGCCCCACGCCGGGGCCGCCGCCGCCGTGGGGGATGCAGAAGGTTTTGTGCAGGTTCAGGTGGCACACGTCGGCGCCGATGATGGCGGGCGAGGTGAGGCCCACCTGAGCGTTCATGTTGGCGCCGTCCATGTACACGCGGCCGCCGTGGGCGTGAATCATCGCGCAGATTTCGATGATGGTTTCCTCGTACACGCCGTGCGTGCTGGGGTAGGTCACCATCAGGCAGCTCAGCTTGTCGGCGTACTTATCGGCCTGGGCCTTGAGGTCGGCCACGTCGATGTTGCCGTCTTCGCTGCTCTTCACTACGACGACCTCCATGCCCGCCATCACGGCCGAGGCGGGGTTGGTGCCGTGGGCCGAGGCCGGGATGAGGGCCACGGTGCGGTGGTGGTCGCCGCGGGCTTCGTGGTAGCCGCGGATGGCCAGTAGGCCGGCGTACTCGCCCTGGGCCCCCGAGTTGGGCTGGAGGCTGACGGCGGCAAAGCCGGTCACCTCGCACAGCCAGGCTTGCAGGTCGCTGAAAATCTGGGCGTAGCCCTTGGCTTGCTCCACGGGTGCGAAGGGGTGCAGGCCCCCAATTTCGGCCCAGGTCACCGGAATCATTTCGGCGGTGGCGTTCAGCTTCATCGTGCACGAGCCCAGGGCAATCATGCTGTGGGCCAGGCTCAAGTCCTTGTTTTCGAGCTGCTTCATGTAGCGCAGCAGCTCGTGCTCGGCGTGGTGCGTGTTGAAGACCGGGTGCGTGAGGTACTCGCTGGTGCGGGCCAGGCCGGCGGGGGCCAGCAGCTCCACTTCCTCCAGCGGTGCGGGCTTTTCTGTTTCCTTGCCCAGCACCTTGCCGAACACGTCGAGGATGTCGGCCACGTCGTGCAGCTCGGTGTTTTGGTTGAGCGAGAGGCCCACCCGCACCTCGCCGAAGTAGCGGAAGTTGAGGCCCCGGGCCTCGGCTTCCTGGCGCACGGCCTGCTGCAGCTCGGCGCTTTCCAGGCGCAGGTTCAGGGTGTCGAAGTAAAATTCGTTGGTTTGCTCCACGCCCAGCTGGTGCAGGCCGGTGGCCAGGGTTTGGGCCAGCGCGTGGGTGTTGATGGCGAACTGCCGCAGGCGCTGGGGCCCGTGGTACACGGCGTACATGCCGGCCAGCACGCTCAGCAGCACCTGCGCGGTGCAGATGTTGGAGGTGGCTTTTTCGCGGCGGATGTGCTGCTCGCGGGTTTGCAGGGCCATGCGGTAGGCCTTGTTGCCGGCCGCGTCGATGCTCTGCCCAATCAGGCGGCCGGGGATGACGCGCTTGAACTGGTCTTTGCACGAGAAGAAGCCCGCGTGGGGCCCCCCGTAGCCCATCGGCACGCCGAAGCGCTGCGAGTTGCCCACGCACACATCGGCCCCGAGCTCGCCGGGCGACATCAGCAGCGTGAGGGCCAGCAAGTCGGCCGCCATCACCACGAACACGTTCTCTTTTTGGGCCCCGGCGATGAAGTCTTTGTAGTCAAAAATCTCGCCGTCGGCGGCCGGGTACTGCACCATCGTGCCGAAGAAATCGGGGCCGCTGAGGTCGGCCTCGCGGTGGTCCCCCACTACTAGCTCAATGCCCACCGGCGTGGCGCGGGTGCGCAACAGGTCGATGGTTTGGGGCAGCACCTGCTCCGAAACGAAGTATTTGTGGGCCCCTTTTTTCTTCGTCTGCGAGTGCAGCATGTGCATGGCCTCGGCGGCGGCTGTGCCCTCGTCGAGCAGGCTGGCGTTGGCGATTTCGAGGCCCGTGAGGTCAATCACCATCGTCTGGTAATTGATGAGGGCTTCGAGGCGACCCTGGGCAATTTCGGCCTGGTAGGGCGTGTAGGCGGTGTACCAGCCGGGGTTTTCAAGGATGTTGCGCTGGATGACCGGCGGCAGGGTGGTGTCGTGGTAGCCCAGGCCGATGTAGCTCTTGAACACCTGGTTCTGGCTGGCAATCTGCTTGAACTTCGCCAAAAAAGCCCGCTCGCTGAGGGCGGCGGGCAAATCCAGGGCCCGGGGCAGGCGGATGGCGGGCGGCACGGTTTCGTCGATCAGCTGGGCCACGCTGGCCACCCCGATGGTGCGGAGCATCGCGGCCTGGTCGGCGGCGCTGGGGGCGTTGTGGCGGGCTTCAAAAACGTCGGCGGGCTGGGGTTTCAGCGACATCGGTAGGGGCATGAAGTGGGGGTGGCGGGGCGTAAAGTCCTACAACAAAGGTACGGGCGAAACGTCCCGGCCGGGGCCCCAATCGGTAGCTTTGTCCAGCTTTTCATCTAGCTGACGGACCCAGCGTGCGGTGGTCCGGCGACTTTTTCAGTCGTCGGGCTACTCTGGCGATTGCCCGGGGCCGCTGTTCAATAGTAAGAGTGGTCCGACGACGGAAAAAGTCGCCGGACCACCCCCGACCCTTTCCCTACCCCACCCGTTTCCCTACCGCTTTAGAGCAGTTCTCAGGTTACTGTACATGATAGCCGCAATGGTCAAACCAATTTTTCGCGTCTTGTTCGGTTATCCAGTCGGTGGCGGTTTTCATCACG
>NZ_MDZA01000117.1 GCF_001816125.1 Hymenobacter coccineus
CGGCAAGAGCGGGGAAAGCCGCTCCCATAAGGTGTCGGAAATGGTAAATTCTTGAACTGTAGCCATGACCCCAAATTACAACCTATTTGGATAGCTTCTAAGTATGGCCGGGCCCTGAGTACGAAGTGGGATATGTTCGTGTCGCTGAACTTGCTCTCGCAGTTTGCCACCGGCTACCGCTACGACGACGGCGGCGTGCAGCAGGTATCGGACCTGTTCGCGCCTGCATTTTTTACCGTAGCCTACGGGTTTGAGTACCACCCCAACCCCACGTTTCATGTGCGCTTATCGCCGTTTGCGCCGCGCCTCACGGTGGTGGGCCGTGTCGAGTGGTTCGTGCCGGCGCTGGGGGCCACGCCCTGCGGCGTGAACCCTGGCCATAGCACGCGCTGGGAGATTCTGGCTGCCTATGTGCTGACCGAACTCGACCGCAACCTGAGCGCTAACCTCAACCTGAAGGCGCGCTACGTGCTGCTTGCCAACTACGACACGCTGGACCCCAAGCGCATTGACCACCGCCTCTACCTCACGCTTACGGCCAAGGTGGCGCGCTTCGTGAACGTATCGCTCAACGGCACGGCCCTTTATGACTACGACCAGGACAGCGGCACCCAGCACAGCCAGGGCCTGACGTTGGGCGTGGCCTACAACTTCCAGAACTTCATTGACCCGCCCAGGAAGTAAGCTGCTGGGGGCCCTAATCCAGCGGCGCTGGCTGCCCGGGGGTGTGGTCGTACTCGGCCACGAAGCGCAGCAGCATCAGCAGCATATCCGTGGGCATGGTGTGGGCCCGGGGTAGCAGGAAGCGGCCGTTGGCGGTATCAAGGTAGCCTACAATCTGCTGAAGGTCAACGTCGTTTGCCGGGCGGAAACCCATGCCCCAGTCGGGGAAGCTGCGCCGGTTGATGGGACCCTCGCCCAATATTTCGCAGTGGCCGTGGCGCGGGTCGCAGGCAATTTTATCGTAGTACAGGTGGCGCACGGCGGCTTCCCCGCCCTCAATCACCTGCAAAAACCGGCCATCGTCGGTACAAAGCAGCATGCCACTGATGCGGACAGCCTCGTTAGCCGGCCGCCAGCGCTGCAACGCCGCGGCCAATTGGGCCGTGGTGAACGGGCGCTCCGCCTGGCTCTGGTACATCAGGTAGTACAAATTCATCGGTCCCTAGTACGGGCCCCGGCCAAAAAGGTGCTGGGGCCCCGGGGTCTGCTGGGGCCCCTGGGGTAAAAATCGCCGCTGGCACTGGCCCGGCAACAAAAAGAGCGGGCAGCTGGCGCAAGCCGGCTGCCCGCTCCGGTGCGGCGCCGCCCGGGGCCCTAGTGGGCCACCAGCTCGGCGGGGCCCTCGGCCAGGGGCACGTACTTGGTGTGCTCGGCCCGGTAGAAGCGCTCGAACACCAGCGGGAAGATGAACAGCGTGAGGACGGTGCCCGTGATGAGGCCCCCAATCACGACGATGGCCAGCGGCTTGGAGGTTTCCGAGCCGATGCCGGTGCTGATGGCGGCCGGCATCAGGCCGATGGTGGCCATGAGGGCCGTCATCACCACGGGGCGCACGCGGCTGGCCACGCCCTCGCGGATGCTGTCGTCGAGCGTCATTTTCTTCACCAGGTTTTGCTTGAAGACGGAGATGAGGATCACGCCGTTCTGGATGCAGATGCCGAACAGCGCGATGAAGCCGATGCCGGCCGAAATCGAGAAGTTGGTGTGCGTGATGAGCAGCGCCGCGATGCCGCCGATGATGGCAAACGGCACGTTGAGCAGTACCAGGCCCGCGTCTTTCAGGTTGCCGAACAGGATGAACAGGATGAAGAAAATGAGGGCCAGCGACACCGGCACCACCTGCGTGAGGCGCTGCTGGGCCCGCTTTTGGTTCTCAAAGTCGCCGGTCCAGCGCATGCTGTAGCCCTTGGGCAGCTTCACCACGGCATCTACTTTGCGCTGGGCTTCCTCAATGGTGCTGCCCATGTCGCGGCCCCGGATGCTGAACTTCACGGCGGCGAAGCGCTTGTTGTCGTCGCGGTAAATCAGGCTGGGGCCCGTCACGCTGCTGATGGTGGCAATTTCAGTAATCGGGATGGTTTTGCCGCTCTGGGTGGGCACCATCAGGCGGGCAATTTCCTCGGGCGTCTGGCGGAAGTTCTCCTCGTAGCGCACCCGAATCGGAAATTTGCGCTCGCCCTCGTACAGCTGCGAGGCTTCCTTGCCCCCGATGGCCGTTTCGAGCACCGATTGGGCGTCGGCCTTGCTCACGCCGTAGGCGGCCATGCGCTGCTCGTCGAGCTCCACGTGCAGCTCCGGTTGGCCAATGTTGCGCAGCAGGCCCAGGTCGCCGATGCCGTCCACCTTTTTCAAGATGCCATATACCTGGCGGGCGTTGGCCTCCAGCGTTTTCAAGTCTTGGCCGTAAATCTTTACGGCAATGCTGCCCTTCACGCCTGAGGCGGCTTCCTCCACGTTGTCGGTAATGGGCTGCGAGAAGTTGAAGTCCACGCCCGGGAAGCGGTTCAGCTTCTCCTGCATGTGCGCAATGAGGGCCTCGCGGTTGGCCTTGCTCTTCATCTCCTTGTTCACCGCGTCGGTGTGCTTGAGCTGCACCAGGAACTCGTTGTTGTAGAAGCCCGTGGGGTCGGTGCCGTCGTTGGGGCGGCCGGTCTGGCTCACCACGTCGCCCACCTCCGGGAAGCTCAGAAATACGCGCCGCATCTCGTTGCACAGCCGGTTGGACTGCTGCAAGTTGATGCTCAGCGGCAGCTGGGCGCGCACGTAAATCGAGCCCTCGTTCAGCTCCGGCAGAAACTCCGAGCCTAGGAAGTGGAAGGCCCCCAGGCCCAGCACCACCGCCACCGAGGCCACCACCAGGCTGATGGTTTTGCGGGCGTAGGTGAAGGCCAAAAAGCGCTGGGCCCCGTTGTTGATGGCGCGCACGAAGAAGTTGTCCTTCTCGCGCACGTTCTTGTTCAGCAGCAGCGAGGCGAGCACCGGCACCAGCGTGAGCGTGAAAATCAGGGCCCCCAGCAGGGCGAAACCCAGCGTCCAGGCTAGGGGCGAGAACACCTTGCCCTCCACTTTCTCGAAGGAGAAAATGGGCAGCAGCGCCGTGATGATGATGGCCTTGGCGAAGAAGATGGACTTGCCCATGTCGCGCCCCGACTTCTTAATCAGGCCCAGCTTGGCGAGCTTGTTGAAGCGCTCCATGCCCACCTCGTGCGCCTTGTGGTCGAGGGCCACGAAGAGCCCTTCCACCATCACCACGGCCCCGTCGATGATGATGCCGAAGTCGATGGCGCCCATGCTGAGCAGGTTGGCGCTCATGCCGCGCAGACGCAGGCAGATGAAGGCAAACAGCAGCGCCAGCGGGATGATGATGCTCACAATCACCGTCGTGCGCCAGTCGGCCATGAACACCAGCACGATGAGCGTCACCAGAATGATGCCCTCCAGCAGGTTATGAATCACGGTTTCCGTCGAGAAGTCAATCAGCTGCTGGCGGTCGTAGAAGGTCTTGATTTGCACGCCGGGCGGCAAAATCTTGGTGTTCAGCTCCTCCACTTTGTCCTTGAGGCGGGCAATGACTTCCGAGGGATTTTCGCCCTTGCGCATCACCACGATGCCCTCCAGCTTGTCGTTCTCGTAGTTGCGGCCCACCTGGCCCAGGCGCGGCAGGGCCGACTCGTGCACGATGGCCACGTCCTTGATGAGGATGGGCGTGCCGTTCACGTTCTTAATGACCGTGTTGTTGATGTCGTCGATGTTGTTGAGCAGGCCAATGCCGCGCACCACGTAGTTCTGCTGGCCCGAGTTGATGACGTCGCCGCCCACGTTCACGTTCGAGCGCTGCACGGCCTGGTACACGTCGAGCGGCGTGATGCCGAAGTCCTGCAGCTCGCCCGGGTTCACGCTCACCTCGTACTCCTTGGCCTCGCCGCCGAAGCTGTTCACGTCGGCCACGCCGGGCACCGATTTCAGCTGGCGGTCGAGCACCCAGTCTTGCAGCGTTTTCAGCTGCCGGATGGTCTGGTCCTTGCCCTCCAGGGTGTAGCGGTAAATCTCGCCCGTGGGGCCGTAGGGCGGCTGCACGTCGGGCTGGATGCCGTCGGGCAGGTCCACCTCGCGCAGCAGGTTGTTCACCTGCGGGCGGGCGAAGGCGTCGTCCACGCCGTCGTCGAAAATGACCTTCACCACCGACAGCCCGAAGAGCGTAGTGGAGCGCACCGACGCCTTTTTCTGCACCGGGTTGAGGGCAATTTCGATGGGCACCGTCACGAACTTTTCAATCTCCTCGGCCGAGCGGCCGGGCCACTGCGTGATGATGGTGATTTCGGTGTTCGTCACGTCCGGAAACGCCTCAATCGGCGTGTTCCGGTAGCTAATGGCCCCCGCGACGACCGCCAGAATGGTCATCAGGAACACGAAGCCCCGGTTCTTAAGTGAAAAGGCAATAATGCCTTGGATGAACTTGTTCATTTGATGGTAGCGGTTGGCTATTAGCTGCTGGCTGTTAGCTTTTTGATGGGGCCCTGCTTGCTGTTTTTTGCGTTGGGAAACAGGCCTTTTACATGGTTTTCCTGTAAGCCAACAGCCGATAGGCATCAGCTAAAAGCTGGAAAAAACTAGTCGTTCAGCTCGTCGTAAATCAGCAGCTGGTTTTGGGAGATGAACCGCTCGCCGTCCTTCAGGCCCTTGGCCACGTAGCTGACGTCGCCCACGGTGCTGGCAATCGTCACGGGGCGGGTTTCCACGTGGTCGCGGTCCTTGTACACCATCACGAACGTGCGGTCCTTGTCGAACACCACGGCGCCGGCGGGCACGGCCATCATGGTGCCGCCGGCCGCGTTCTGCACCTTAATCTGGGCGTACATCTCGGGCTTAAGCAGGTAGCCGGGGTTGCGCAGCTTCACGCGCACCTTCATCACCTTGCTGTCGGGGTCCAATATGTTGAACACCTTGTCGATATGGCCCGTGAAGTGGCGGCCGGGGTAAGCCAGCGTCGTCACATCGGCCGTGAACCCGGGCTGCACCTTCGAAATGTCGGACTGGAACACGTTGGCCAGAATCCACACGTCGTCCAGGTCGCTCACCGTGAAGAGGTTCTCCACGTTGCTGTTGTTGAACTGCATCGAGGTGGTCACGTTCTTGTCGGTGATGAAGCCCGAGATTGGCGACTTCAGCGAGTACTTGCCGTCGGGCGTCACGCCGTAGATGGCGAGCTGCTTGCGGCTTTTGCCGGCCGTGCCCTGGGCCTTTTGCAACTCGCTGCGGGCCAGCAGCACGTCGCGCTCCGAGCTCAGGCCGGCCTTGAACATGTCCTGGGCCACGTCCACGTTTTTGCGGGCAATGGCCAGGTCGGAGCCGGCGGCGGTGCCCTGGTTTTGCAGGTCGGCAATCTCGCCCGAGCGGATAATGGCCAGCTGCTGGCCCTGGTGCACGTAGTCGCCGAGCTCCACGTCTACCTTTTCCACCACGCCGCCCACCAGCGGGAAAATCTTGGCCGTGTGGTCTTCGTCGGGCGCAATCTGGCCGGTCAGGCTCAGCTCGTTCAGCATGGGGCGCTCCTTCACCGTGTCGATGCGCAGCTCCTTCATCACCTCGTCGGTGAGGTGGAAGGCCGGCGCGGCGGCCGTTTCAGGGGCTTTCTTTTCGGCCGAGGAGCAGGCGCTCAGCGTGCCCAGCAGCAGGGCCGGGGCCAGTAGGGAAATACGGTTCATTAGGATATCTAAGCTGTTGGCTATTAGTTGTTGGTTGCTAGCTGTTAGCTTTTAGGTGATGCGGATAATTGAACAAGAAATTGCTGTTGCTGACGAGGCTCGTTTTAGGGCCCCAGCCATCGGCCGGCGCGAAAAAGCTAGCAGCTAACAGCCAACAACTAATAGCTAAGAAAAAGGCTACTCGGCCCGGAACACCGGGCGGCCCACGGCGGCATTGAGCTGCTCGAAGGCGCGCATGCGGCTGGCCCGCAGCTGGTTGAGCTGCACCAAGTTGTCGTTGTAGGACTGGTAGTAGTCCAGGAACTCGACCAGGCCGATCAGGCGCCGGGCGTAGGCCTGCTCGATGCCGCCGATGATGCGGTCGAAGGGCGAGGTGTCGCGGTCGGCCTCCCGGAACTGGGCGTCGATGAGGCCCACGAGCTGGTAGTTCTGCTGCACCTCGTTCTGCACCACCAGGCGGGCCTGGCCGAGCTGGGCCTTGCCGCCCTGGATGAGGGCCTCGGCGGTGCGGATGTTGCCCTGGTTGCGGTTGAACACGGGCACGGCCACGCCCAGCGTCAGGGCGTTGTAGTTCTGGATGTAGGAGCCGGCGCGGTCGTAGGTGTAGCCCACCAGCAGGTCGGGGGCCCCCAGGGCGTGCTGGTAGCGCAGGTTGTTGCCCTGCTGCTGCAAGTAGGCGGTGCGGGCCAGCAGGTCGCCGCGCAGCACTTGGGCCGAGTCCACGAGCTGCTGCATGGCGTAGGGCCCCAGGCTCAGGTCGCGGGTGCGGGGCAGGCTCACCTGGGGCACGAGGTAGGCCCCCGAGGTGTCGCGCGTCAGCACCCGCAAGTCGCTCAGGTTTGGGGCCATGTCCACAAACAGCTGCTGGCGCTGGTTCTGGAGCACAAACAAAAAGGCCTTGAGGCGGACGACCTCTTTCTGGGCGATGTTGCCCTTCTCGTACTGCTGCTGGTAGGCGGGAATGATGCGCTGGAACGACGTGATTTCGGTGTCGTACACGGCCAGCGTGCGCTGCTTATAATACAGGTCGTAGTAGGCGGTGCGCAGCTGGAAGCGCAGCGTGCGCAGCAGGTCCTGCAAGTTGTACTGCTCGACGAGGGCGGCTGCCTGGGCCACGTTGGCGGCGGCGCGGCGGCGCCCGGCAATGGCAACGAGCTGCTGCACCTGCACAATACTCTCGCCGGTGCGGGTCACGTCGAAGGTGCGGCCCGTTTGGGGGTTGTGGATGTTCTGCTCAATGCTCACCACGGGGTTGTCCCAGAGCCGAGCTTGCAAGATCTGGGCCTGGGCGGCCGTAACGTTGAAGCGCTGGGCCAGCAGCTGCAAGTTGCCTTGCACGAAGCGCTGCTCGGCCTGCGCCAGCGTCAGTTGCACCGTGTCCACGGCCGTGGTGGGGGCCCCGGGCGCGGGG
>NZ_MDZA01000118.1 GCF_001816125.1 Hymenobacter coccineus
CTACCTGGGGGCTGCAATGGGGGCCACGTGCTGCTGCCGGCCCGGGCACTCGGCACGGGCGCGGCGCTGCTATACCTGCTGCCCACGCTGGCCGTGCCGCTGGTAAGCCTGCGGGCCGCGTGGTGGCCGGCGGGCGGGCAGTTCGTGCGGTGGCCGGGGCTGTACGTACTGGGGCTGCACCTGCTGGTGGCGCTGGGGGCCGCTGTGCCGGCGGGCCATGTGGCATACTACGCACTGGGACTGCTGGCACTGGCGGGCGCAGCTTTCGCGGGGGCCCTGGCGTGGCGCCGCACCCTACCCGACGCGGCCGCTGTGGTCCGCGCCGGCCAGCCCGACCGCTACTTGCTGCACTTGGGCTACTGGCTGCTGGCGGGCACCCTGCTAACCCACGGCTGGCTGCTGGCCCGCACCGAAACCTTCTTCGGCCAGCCCGCCGAGTATTTCACGGCGGCCTTGCTCTTCGGGGTGCTGGGGGCCCTGGCGACGGCCCAGCCGCCGGCCACGGCCCCGGTGTACCGCTCGTGGCGCGTGCTGCACCCGTGGCTGCCCGAGGCGGCGCTGCTGTTTGGCACCGCCACGCTGGCCCACCACGTGCGCACGCCCTGGCTGCCGCTGCTGTGGGCGGCCGCGGCGCTGGCCCTCACCCAAGCGGCGGCCGGGCTGCCGGTCCGCTTCCGGCGGCTGGGCCTGTACGGGCGGCTCTACTACTGGCTGGCGGCGGCCACGGCCAGCGCCGCGTGCTTACGCTACATCACGCCCAACCAGCTGCTTAGCCTCAATTGGTGGGTAATTACCACCGCGGTGGGCCTGCTGTTTGGCTACGTGGGGCTGGGGCTGCGCGTGGGCAACGCGCCCTTTGCCGATTTGCCACCGGCCTGGGCCATGCTGGCCCGGCCCACGCGCCGCCAGCTGGAAGCGTGGCTGCTTTACCCCGCGTTCGGGGCCCTCGCGCTGCTGTTCATTCAGTCGTTCGACCGCTCGGTGCTCACCGTGCTGCTGATGCTGGAAGTTGTGGCGGTGTTCAGCACCAGCTTGCTGCTGCGCCGGCAAGACCTGCGCTACGGGGCCCTAGCCGGCATGCTCGGCTGCCTGGTGCGGCTGGTGTTTTTCGACCTCAGCCAGAGCGGCACCGTGATGCGGGCCATCGTCTTCATCTTTATGGGCTTGCTCCTGCTGGGCATGAACGCGCTGTATGCTCGCTTCAAAGCCCGCTTCGTGGCCCCCGACGGGCTGGAAGAAAGCGCCTTAGCAGCTAACGAACCTGGCGGCGAGGGCCCGCACCAGGGCCCCGCCGGAGCGGATGGAAGCCTGTTCTGAGCCAATGCACGGGAGCGCCAGCCCGCCGGGCCAACCGGCAAATGGCGGCGGGCCCGTGGGGCCCCTTTGCGGGGCCTCCCCTACTTTAGCCCCTCTTTTTGCCTTTGCTTATGGCCCACCCCGACACCGCCCTGCACCACCACGACCGCACCGAGTTCCAGCTGGAGCGGCTAATTCTGTTCACCGACGCCGTGTTTGCCATCGCCATCACGCTGCTGGCCATCGAGATAAAGGTGCCCGAGCTGCACGAAGTGCACTCCGAAACCGAGGTGGTGAACGCCGTGCTGCACCTGATTCCGCGGTTCGTGGGCTTTTTCGTGGCCTTTTTCGTCATCGCCATCTACTGGGTGGCCCACCACCGCGTGTTCCGCTACGTGTACCAGTACACTAACGGGCTGATTTGGCTGAACGTCCTGTTCCTGCTCAGCATCGTGCTCATGCCCTTCACGGCCGCCTTCCAGGGCGAATACCCCATGCTGAAGACGCCGTGGGTGCTGTACTGCGCCAGCGTCGTTTTCACGGCCCTGATGCAGGTGTGGCTGCAAGCTTACATCCGTAACCCGGCCCACGGCATCACCCGCCCCGAACACCGGCAGCACCCCGACCTGGACCTGCTGCGGCCCCTGGTGTCGGTGGCCGCGTTCGTAGCCAGCGCCGTGCTGATGCTGCTGGGCTTCGTGGTACTGTCGCGGCTGGCCCTCATCGCCATCTTCCCCCTGATGGCGCTGTACGGCCGCCGCTACCGCCGCCGGCTGGCCCGCCACGAGGCACTGCACGCCCCGGTGGGGCCCCAGCCGGCGCCCCGGCGCCCGGCGCCTAGCCCGGCACCCGGCAGTTTTCAATGTCGCGGCGGCGCGTCCGGTAGCGCAGCCAGCCCACCAACATGGTGGCGCCCGCCGCGGCCAACGCGCTGTAGCCCAGCCGCCCGCCCCGCTCGGGGTGAAACTGTAACAGCGCCAGCCCAAAGGCCATCAGCGCCAAGCTGGTGCGCACGTACGTGAGCAAGGTGCGCTCGTTGGCCATGCGGGTGCGGGAGGCGGCCAGCCGCTGCTGGTCGTAGTTGGGCAAAGGCTTGGGCGGGTCGGGCATCATATGGGGGCCCTACGCAGGGGCGCGCCGGCTGGTTGGCCCCGGGGCCCGTCCATGGGGCCCCAAGGTCAGCCAGGAAGCAGCAGTTATCCCACTGCCAACTAACACTTTCAGCAAAACGAAAAGAGCTACCAGAAGCTACCAATCCTTAATAGAATTGGTAGCTTCTGGTAGCTCTTTTCTTATATTTCTAGAAACTGCAAACAAGCCCCCGGGGCTCTACGCCTCCGCGTACTTGCTGGTGCGCAGCTCCTCGGCCAGGAAGCGGCTGGTGTGGCCCTTGCCGCTCTTGGCTACCTGCTCGGGCGTGCCCTGGGCCACGATGCTGCCGCCGCCCCCGCCGCCCTCGGGGCCGATGTCGATGACGTGGTCGGCCACTTTGATCAGGTCCAAGTTGTGCTCGATGATAAGGACGGTGTTGCCCTTGTCGGCCAGCTTCTGGAGCACGGCGGCGAGGTGGTTGATGTCCTCGAAGTGCAGGCCGGTGGTAGGCTCGTCGAGGATGTAGAACGTCTTGCCGGTGTCCTTTTTGCCCAGCTCGGTGGCCAGCTTCACGCGTTGGGCCTCGCCGCCGCTGAGGGTGGTGGCCTGCTGGCCCAGGGTGAGGTAGCCCAGGCCCACTTCGTTGAGGGTCTTGATCTTACGCAGGATGCGGGGCTGGAACTCGAAGAAGTCCACCGCCTTTTCCACCGTCATGTCGAGGATGTCGGTGATGGACTTGCCCTTGAAGCGCACCTCCAGCGTTTCGCGGTTGTAGCGGCGGCCCTTGCAGGTTTCGCAGGGCACGTGCACGTCGGGCAGGAAGTTCATCTCGATGGTGCGGATGCCGGCGCCCTCGCAGGTTTCGCAGCGCCCGCCCTTCACGTTGAACGAGAAGCGCCCGGGGCCATAGCCGCGGATTTTCGCCTCCGGCATCTCCGCAAACAGGGCCCTGATTTCGGTCATCACCCCGGTGTAAGTCGCTGGGTTCGAACGCGGCGTACGGCCGATGGGCGACTGGTCCACCTCAATCACCTTGTCAAGTAAATCGAGCCCTTCGATGCCGCCGTGGGCCAGGGGCTCGCGCTTGGCGTTGAAGAAGTGCTGGTTGAGGATCGGGTACAGCGTATCGTGGATGAGCGTGCTTTTGCCCGAGCCCGACACGCCCGTGACGGCCACCAGCTTGCCCAGCGGCACCTTCAGGGTCACGTTCTTGAGATTGTTGCCCTTGGCGCCTTTCAGCACCAGCTCGGTGCCCTCGCCCTTGCGCTTTTTCTTCTGCAACTCGATGTGCTTCTGGCCACTGAGGTACTGCGAGGTGAGCGAGCCGGAGTTGAAAATTTCCTGCGGCGTGCCGCTGGCCACGATGTGCCCGCCGTGGATGCCGGCCCCGGGCCCGATGTCGAGCACATGGTCGGCGTGCATGATCATGTCCTTGTCGTGCTCCACCACAATCACCGAGTTACCAATGTCGCGCAGGTGCTGTAAGGCCTTGATCAGGCGCTCGTTGTCGCGCTGGTGCAGGCCAATGCTAGGCTCGTCCATAATGTAGAGCACGCCCACCAGCTGGGTACCAATCTGGGTGGCGAGGCGGATGCGCTGGCTCTCGCCGCCGCTGAGCGTGCGCACCGGGCGGTGCAGGCTGAGGTAGTCCAGGCCGACTTCGAGCAGGAAGCCGATGCGCTTGCGAATCTCCTTGAGTAGCTCGCGGGCAATCACGTTCTGGCGTTCGCTCAGGCGGTCCTCCACGCCCTCGAACCAGGCGGCCAGCTCGGCCAGGTCCATTGTGGAGAGCTCGCCGATGTGCCGGTCGGCCAGCTTGAAGTGCAGGCTTTCCTTTTTGAGGCGGTAGCCTTGGCACTCGGGGCAGGGCTGGGCCTGGGCGTACTGGGCAATCCACTCGCGGATGTTGTCCGACTCCGAGTCCATCTGCCGGCGCAGGAACGGAATGAGGCCCTCGAAAGGCTCCGTGTAGATGGTTTTGCGGTCGTCGGCCTCGTCCTCCGTGATGCCGTGCAGCAGGCGGGTGAGCAGCTCCTCGGGCAGCTTTTCAAGCGGCGTGTTAAGGGTGGCCTTGTGCTTTTTGAGGATGAGCTGGAGCTGCTGGAAAATCCAGATGTCGCGGTACTCGCCCAGGGGCGCAATGCCGCCGCGGCTGATGCTGAGCTTGCGGTCGGGCAGCACGGCGTCTTCCGTAATTTCCTGCACTTCGCCCAGGCCGTTGCAGGTGGGGCAGGCGCCGTAGGGCGAATTGAAGCTGAACGTGTTGGGCGCCGGGTCGTCGTAGGCGATGCCGGTGGCGGGGTCCATCAGGAAGCGCGAGAAAAACTGCGGCTTGCCCTTCTCGCTCTTGCTCTCACCCTTGGCGTCGGGGTCGAGCACGAGCATGGTGCCCTTGCCGTGGGTCAGCGCGTTCTGCACCGAGCCCGAGAGGCGGAAGCGGTCTTCTTCCTTCACCACGAGCCGATCAATCACGATTTCGATGTCGTGGATTTTGTAGCGGTCCACCTGCATCTTGGCCGTGATGTCGAGCAGCTCGCCATCCACGCGCACCTTGGTGAAGCCCAGCTTGGCAATCTTCTGGAAATCTTCGCGGTAGTGGCCCTTGCGGCCCTTCACCACGGGCGCCAGCACCACGAGCTTCTTGCCGTCGTAGTGCCGCAGGATGTAATTGATGATTTGGTCGTCGGACTGCCGGATCATCTTCGCGCCGGTGGCGTAGCTGAAGGCTTCGGCTGTGCGGGCGTAGAGCAGGCGCAGGAAATCGTAGATTTCGGTGATGGTGCCCACCGTGGAGCGCGGATTGCGCGAGGTCGTTTTTTGCTCGATGCTGATGACCGGCGAGAGGCCTTCAATCTTGTCCACGTCGGGCCGCTCCAGGCCCCCCATGAAGGAGCGGGCGTAGGCCGAAAATGTTTCCATGTAGCGCCGCTGCCCCTCGGCGTAAATCGTGTCGAAGGCCAAGCTGCTCTTGCCCGAACCCGAAATGCCCGTGAACACCACCAGCCGGTTGCGCGGAATCTGCACGCTCACGTTCTTGAGGTTGTGCTCGCGCGCGCCGTACACTTCAATGAACGGGGCATCGAAGGGGCGCGGGGCGGGCAGGCCCGCGGGGCCCCCTGCCGGGGCCCCGGCGGGGGGGCCCGCGGGCGGCAGGGTTTCGGGCGTTTGGTGCTGCAAGGCCACCGCTAGGCCGGCCTCAGTGGGCTGGCTGCCGGGGGCCCCGGCGGCGTTGGTGGTAGCACCTGCTATTTTCTTTTTCAACGAGGCAGCCGCCACTTTGGGCGCTGGGGCAACGGAAGTAGCCGGGTTTTTCTTGGCCATGCGGGCAAATCGGAGGAACAAGCGAAGGTACGCGAACGACCGGCTGAGGATGGCAAAAAGCTGGATTTTTCTGCACTATTGCGCGGCCGGGCGCAGCCAGCCACAACAGGGCCCCAGCCTGATTAGTGCGCAGTATTCCAATTTCTCTTTCTTTGCCCGGCCGGCCCGCCGCCGATTGCTCAACCGGGCCTTTTCCCACCCACTTTGCTCTACCTACTGCTTATGTCCCTGCTTTCTTCTGCGCAACGGCGCACCGCCTCATTGAGTGTTTTGCTGGCGGTGGGGGCCCACCTCGCCCCGGCGCAAAGCGCACCTGCTAAGACGTATGACTTCCTGACCGTTACTAATATAGAATCGGGCACAAAGTCTTTGGCAAAAATGTTGATTACCCCCGCTTTCCAAGGCAAAACCGAGGTACAGCTAGAGGACCTTGGGAGCCTCTCCGTCGAAAAAAACCTGGCTAAGATTGCGCGCAATACCGAAGTAATTAACCGGCAGCTGACTGAACTGACCGCCGCCGGCTGGGAGTTCGTGCAGGCCTATCCATTCGCCTTCTCCCCTGACTTACCGACCACACGCTACCTATTTCGCAAAGCCAGAAACTGAGCAGCTGCGGGCGGATGGACGGTGCAATCAGTGCTTTCCTGGGCAAGGACGCGTGGCCGCCCCGGCTCCCACCGGGGCCCCGGTGCGCCGGAAGTTTGGGCCCATTGGTCGATTGTTTGGCCCCCGCCGAACGTGGCTGCGTAACCTGGCATCTGCCTTGCATCTATTGGGTAGGCGCCACCGTTAGCGCTCTGGTTTCTTGCCTTTTTCCTCCCTGTTATGAAAGCCCTCCCCAAATTCATCGGTACCGCCCTGGTCAGTGCGTTTGCTTTGCTGGCCGCCCCGGCCGCCCACGCCCAGGTGGGGGTCAGCATTAACATTGGCAACCCGGGCTGGGGCCCCAGGTGCCCTACGGCACGCAGTACTACTACATCCCCGAAATTGACGGCTACTACGACCTGTACACGCAGCAATACATTGTGTACCAGGACGGCTACTGGGTGCCGCTGCCCGAGCTCTACGGCTACGACCCCTACCAGTTCCACCCCGTCGTGATTGGCTACCGCGGCCGCCAGCCCTGGCTGCAAGGCGAGTATTACCACGCCCGCTACGCCTACCGCCCCTACTCTCCCTACGGCAACGGCTATGGCAACGACTACCGCAACGGCTACTATGCCGGCCGCCCCGGCTACGGCCGCCCTGGCGTGGTGGTGCGCCCCGGCTACGGCGGCGGCTACGGCAACCGCGGCGGCTACGATGACCACCGCGGCGGCTACGGCGACAACCGAGGGGGGAACTACGGTGGCAACCGTGGGCGGGCTCGATAACCGCGGGGGGAACTACGGC
>NZ_MDZA01000119.1 GCF_001816125.1 Hymenobacter coccineus
CCCCGCCCGCCCACCGCACCGCCCTTGGAGGCGCCGCGCCCCTGACGCGGCGGCGCCCGTCGGGCACGATGGCAAGGACCTGCTACTTTTGCCGCTTGCCATCTTTCCTTTTCGCGTGCCCGAATTCCTCCACGACGTTCCCGTTCACCCCGACTGCCGCCACTTCCGCGGTGATTTGCCCTGCCGGCCCAACAAAGAGCACGGCTACACCTGTGCCGAATGCCCGGTGTACGCGCCCGCCGGCAAGCGCATTCTACTGATTAAGCTCGGGGCCATCGGCGACGTAATCCGGACCACGCCGCTGCTGCGGCGGCTGCGGCAAGAGCACCCGGGCTGCTTCATCACCTGGCTCACGCTCACGCCGGCCATTTTGCCGCAGCGCGAGGTGGAGGAGATTCTGAAGTTTGACTACGCCAGCGCCTTGCAGCTCCAGGCCCGGCGATTCGACGTGGCCATCAACCTCGACAAGGAAAAAGAAGCCTGCGCCCTGCTGCTGAACGTGCGGGCCGACGCCAAATTTGGCTACACCCTGCGCGAATACGACGGTGTGCCGTGGCCCGTGAACGCCCAAGCCGACCACAAATTCCTCACCGGCGTGTTCGACCAGCTCAGCCTGGCCAACACCAAGCCCTACGTGCAGGAAATCTTCGAACTGTGCGGTTTCGACTTCCGGGGCGAAGAATACGTGTTCGACACCCACGACGACAAAGGCTACGATTGGGGGGCCCTGCCGCCCGCCGCCCAGGGCCCCCGCATCGGCCTGAACACCGGCTGCGGCGACCGGTGGACCACCCGCCTCTGGAGCACCGAAAAATGGATTGAGCTGATTACCAACCTACAGGCCGCCGGCTATGCACCCGTGCTGCTGGGCGGCGAGGCCGAGCACCCGCGCAACCTGACGTTGCAAGCCGCCACCGGCGCCGCCTACCTGGGCACCTTCCCCCTGCCCCAGTTCATCAACCTGGTGCACCAGATGCAGGGCATCGTCACGCAGGTCACGATGGGCATGCACATCAGCATCGCCCTGCGCAAGCCCACCATCCTGATGAACAACATCTTCAACCCCCACGAATTCGACCTCTACGGCCGCGGCCAGATTGTGGGCCCCGATCGCCAGTGCGTGTGCTTCTATCGCGGCACCTGCAAGCTCGGCACCAGCTGCATGGAGGACTTGCCGGCGGCAAAAGTGCTGCAAGCCGTGCGCGAAAGCGTGCTGCTGTGATGCATCGCAATGTAGCGTGGACTTTGTAGCCCGCGACGCTCGCTTCGTCCTACCGATAATCGTTGGGCGACCGGGTAGCGCCGCGGACTCGCAGCGTTCACGCTACAGCCCGGCCACCTCTTTTAGGGCCCCCAGCATCACGTCCCACGAAAACTTCTTCGCCTCCTGCCGCACACCGGCGGCAAAGGTTTCCTCCCGGTGGTTGGCGTAAAAATCCACTAGCGCGTCGGCCAGGGCCCCGGGGGTGGGCGGCACCACGTAGCCCACCACGCCGTCCGGAATTAGCTCGGCCAGGCCGCCCACATCGGTCACCAGCATGGGCCGCCCGAAGTGGTAAGCCACTTGCGATACGCCGCTCTGCGTGGCGTGCTTATAGGGTTGCACCACCAGGTCGGCGGCGCAGAAGTAATTCACTACCTGCTCGTTGGGAATAAAATCGGTGGCCCGCACCAGGCGGCTTTCCAGCTGGTATTTCTGAATCAGCGCCTCGTAGGGCGCGGCGTCTTCGTAGAACTCACCGGCGATGACCAGCTTCACCGGCAGGGCCCCCAGGCGCGGGTCGGCCCAGGCTTCAAGCAAAATATCCAGCCCCTTGTATGCCCGGATAAATCCAAAAAACAACAGGTAGCCCACGTCAGCCGGCAGGCCCAGCGCGGCCAGCGCTGCGGCCTTGGGCTTGGGGGCCCCAAAGTTGTCGTAGAGCGGGTGCGGCCGGTACTGCGCCGGCTTGCGGCCAAAGCCCAGCCGCTGCAAATCGGCCAGCACGGCGCGGCTCATGGTCACGAAACCGTCGCAGGCGCTGAGGAAGTAGCGCGTCAGGGGCCCATCGCCGGGCCTTTTCTCGTGCGGAATCACGTTGTCGGTAATGGCCACCACGCGGGTGTGGCCGTTGCCGCGCGCCAGCCGCGCCACCGTGCCCAGCGCGGGTCCCATAAACGGCAGCCAGAACCGAAACACCACCAAATCGGGCCGTTCGCGCCGCAGCCGCCGCCCCACCGCCCACCACGAGAACGGGTTCACCGAGTTCAGGCTCACCGCAATGTCCAAGTCCGGGGGCCCCGGCTCGGTGCTAAACTGCGTTTGGCCCGGAAACAGGAAATTCGGGTATTGCAGCGAAAACGTGACGATCCGCACCTCGTCACCGGCTGCGTGAAACGCCCGGGCCAGCCGCTCGTTGTAGGTGGCCAGCCCGCCGCGCAGCGGGTAGGCCGGCCCGATGATGACGACCTTCATCCAGAATTAGCTATCAGTGAGCAGTTATCGGTGAGCAGTTGGTTTTCGAAGCGCAGGGCAATCAGCGGCTCACTGCAAATGGCTTATTGTCAACTGAATTATTTAATGGTGTCGCGCACCAGGTAATCGTTACGCTGCGAGCCATTGAGCTGCACCATTTCGGCCAAAAAACCCGACAGAAACAGCATCACGCCGATGATAACGGCCGTGAGGGACAGGAAGAACAGCGGCTGGTCGGTCACGTTGCGCGCCCGCAGGTTGTGCAGCGACAGGTACACTTTCTCGCCCGTCAGCCACAGCGTCATCACCATACCCAGAAAGAACGACAGGGCCCCCAGCGTGCCGAAAAAGTGCATCGGCCGCCGCCGGAACCGGCTCACGAACGTGATGCTAGCCAAGTCGAGGAAACCGTACACGAAGCGTTCCAAGCCAAACTTGGTCACGCCGTACTTGCGCTCTTGGTGCTGCACCACCTTCTCGCCAATTTTGCGGAAGCCGTTCCACTTGGCGATAACGGGGATGTAGCGGTGCATTTCGCCGTACACCTCAATGCTTTTCACCACCCGTTGGTCGTATGCCTTTAGGCCGCAGTTGAAATCGTGCAGCGGAATGCCTGAAATCCAGCGCGTAGCTCCATTGAAGAGTTTGGTGGGAATGGTCTTCGACAGTGGGTCGTAGCGCTTCTGCTTCCAGCCGCTCACCAGGTCAAACTTGTCCTCCGTAATCATGCGGTACAGCTCGGGCAATTCCTCGGGCGAGTCCTGCAAGTCGGCGTCCATGGTGCACACCACCCGCCCCCGCGTGGCGAGGAACCCCACGTTCAGGGCCGCCGACTTGCCGTAATTGCGGTTGAAGCGGATGCCGCGCAACGCCGCGTCGCGGGCCGCCAGCTCTTCAATCACGGCCCACGAGTCGTCCGTCGAGCCGTCATCAATCAGCAGCACTTCGTAGCTCAGGCCCCGCGCCGTCAGCACCCGCGCAATCCAGCGCGTGAGCTCCGGCAACGATTCGGCCTCGTTCAGCAGGGGTATAACGATGGACAGCTCCACCGGAAAAGACGCAGGAGGCTTATTCAAATTCAGGTTTAGCATTTTTGGTAATGGCCGCGATAACCAGCGAGAACACCAAGCCCACGAAAAAACCGCCCACAATGCCAATCGCTAGCCCAATTGCTCCCGTCGAATACTTCATGCTGGTGTTAACCACTTGTTCAATCTGCGCTTCACTCATGCTACCTGCCGCTTCAAGCTTGGCGCGCATCTGATCCATTGTGCGCGCCGCCATGTCAGGGTCGATAAAAGCGCGGTAAACGTAATTGAACACCGTGGTCAGGATGCCATTTATTCCGCCCACTAGCACCCCAATGCCTAAGCCTTGCCCATAGGACATGTACCCCTTGTTGGCTGATTTGAACGCTCTGTGCGCTAATACAATCCCAACAATCAAAATGACAAATGCTATTGATGCTAGCCCACCGTTGCCCTCTTGACCGGTGGCCAGTAGGATAAACGTGAAGATGATGCTCACCAACCCCGTGAGCAAGCCGTAGCGCAGCCCGGCGGAAGTAGTGGTTACGGGTGCAGCAGTAGAAGTTTCCATGGACAGAAGGAAAAGGTTATTCGCGAAAGAAAATGCCCCCGGGCAAGCTGAACACCAAGCCCAGCAGCAACACTGTTTGAAAATTAGCCAGCGCCAGGTCATTCACCGTGATGCCCGCAATAACGGCACGCTGCTTGGGTGTGAGTTGCAGCACCGCGTTTTTTTTGGTCGCGTCCTGCAATTGCGTCTGCATAATTTCGGCAATTTCGGCGCGGTGCCGGGCCAAGGCCGATTCGCCCGCCGCCTGGCCCAATCCCCACACGCTGCCCGCGCATAGCGCCGCGGCCACCACCGTTGTGAGGGCCCCTACACCCAGGGCCCGCCCCAAGCCCGGCTTGGCCGGCCGCAGCTGCCGCCGCAGCGTCCACTGGCTGGCCACTACGGCAAAAGGCACCAGCAATTCGGCCAGCAACTGCTTGGGGCCAAAGGCGTTGTTGCCGGTAAGGTGCAGACCCACAACCCAGAGGCCGCACACGAGGCCCACGCCGCCGCCAAATCGCAGCGCCAACCACTGCACGGGCAGCCAAGCATCGGAAGGCCGCGCCCCCGGGCTGGTAAGGGTATCAGTCATGCAATGCGCCAAAAGTAGGACGGCAAGATACGGCCACGGCCTGTTTTCTGCCGCTCCTGCGGCATCCTTACGCCATTACCGCTGCCCGTGGGGCCCCAACCTTCGGCTTCCCGAACCGAACAAGCAGCACTTCGGCCAGCAAGCACGCCAGCGCCAAGCCGAGGAAGTAACGCCACAGTGGCTGCCCGCTGCGTCCGGCCTGCAACTGAGCTACCACGGCTTCGCCGCTCCCCGCATCAAGCACTCGAATATTACGCTGATCGGGCCCCACCATCGCCCGTAGCTGCTCGGCCGAGTAGGCAGCCAGCTCCGATTCTTTTGGACTCAGGTTGAACGCCACCGTGGCTACCACCTGTCCCGCCCGTTGCACTTGGTAGAACCCAGGGGCCTCCAAACTGGCCGGCACTTCCAGCCGTAGCACGCTGCCCTGCACGCGTTGCACCGGCAGCCACGTAGCACTGTCGCGCACCAGCCGGAAAGGCGTCTGATCCGCACTCTGCCCCGCACTCGCGGCCGCCGCGGGTACGGCTAGGCCAATTGTGGCCTGCGTCAAGCGGTAGGCCAGTTGCTGCTCGTTGCGGAAGCTGCGCATGGCCAACTTATAGAGCACCGGCACGAAGAGCGCGTGGGCGGTAAAATCGGCATAAGTTGGAGCAAACGGCGCCGAAAACACGTAAATCTTTCCGGCTCCGCTTCCAAATTCGGACAGGTAGCTTTCGCCGTCGCGCAACCGCAGAATATCCGCGCCCGTCCGCGCCCACCGCAGCACCGGCGCCGCCCGGGGCATGGCCACGGCCCGCGTGGGGGCCCCCAGCACATCGCGGAAAAAGGGTTCCTGGGCGTTAGGTACCGCCACTTCCCGCATTTCCGGCGGCGTGCCGGGCGCTTCCCACTCCACTGTTCCCAGGCCCAAGTCGCGAAACAGTTGCTGGTACGACGAATGACTGCTTTCCAAGCCGGTTGGCACCACCGCCACGCTGCCCCCACGGGCCACTACGGCGCGTAGGGCGTCCCGCAGCTCGTTGCTCACGGCCGGCACTTCTTGCACGAGCACCAGGTTGGCTTTGCGTAGAACGTCGTAATTGATGTTTTCTGGTGAGGCAAAGGCATAAGTAAACAACGGCTCGTTCTGGTACACGCGCTGGGTAACCGGCGTTTTTCCAATTTCCAGTACGCGAATGTTTTGGGCCGCCTGCGCTGTGAAGTAGTAAGTGTTGTCGAAAACCACCGGTGCATCCTCCGTCACCACCCGTCCGCGCACCAGCTCCTGGCTGGGCAGCTGCACCTGCACTACCGACACGACGCTTTGCCCACTACCCACCGTTACCTGAAACGTAGCCACCTGCTGGGGCCCAATAAATACCTTTACGGGGCAGTTCACAACCTGCTCGCTGCCGCCGTTTTTCAACCGTACGTGCAAGCCCAAGTTGGTTCGCGCGCGCAGAAATGTTTCTTCGAACCAAACACTATCCACCCGCACGTTACCCGTTTTATCGGCCATGACAGGCACCAAAACAACTGGCCGAGTCGTGCCAAACTCCTTCACAAAGCCGGCCTTAAATGTAGCGCGCTGAAAATCCGAGAACAGATACAATGGGGCATTTTTCCCGCTCGTAACGCTCAGTCCTTTAAGTCTACCCAACGCATCCAATTTACCACTTGGTTGCAGCGCAGCAAGCTTGGCCTTGTATGTGGCTTGCGAAACCGCAGCGAGTCCACCGTTCAACAACCGAAATTGCGAAGCAGGGTACACCTTCGTTAAACCCTCTGCTTGCTTAACAGAAGTACTGAATAACGCATCTCCTCCCTTGGTTGTCCGGCGCATGCTAGGTGAAGCATCAACCAATACGTCAACCCCCTCAGCCACTCCTTCAGTCTCGTGTTTTTCGGCTGGAATGAATGGCTGGCAGAAAGCAAGTACCAAGAATACTAAAAATGATACTCTACTAAGCAGTAGCAATAGATGCCGTAATTTACGCTGCCTCGTTGTGGTTAATTCTACTTCCTTAATGAACCCAATATTGGTAAACAGTACCTTTTGCGGTCGACGCAGTTGCAAAAGATGAATCAGTAAGGGTATTGCCACCGATCCTAAGCCTAACAAAAACCACGGATATTCTAAACGCATAAAAAAATGGCCTGATAATACCCGAAGTTACGGCTCCTGCTCTTATCAAAGAATTCGTCGGTCGCTTAGATTAGATACCATTTCCTATGCCTAGCCACCTTACGGAAACAATGCCCCCATGGGTTAGGAAGTAGTATAACGCAAAACGCCTGCCGCTGGGGAGCGGCAGGCGTTGACAATAAAGTTGGCGGCGACCGACTCTCCCACCGGTGAAGGCAGTACCATAGGCGCACCGGGGC
>NZ_MDZA01000120.1 GCF_001816125.1 Hymenobacter coccineus
CAACGGTGGGGGCCCCCGCGGCGGGCTTCGGCGGTCGGGGTGGCCGCGGACGCTAGCCCCCGGGCCCCTGGCTCAGCCAATGATTTGAACGGCCGCGGTGGGAGCAATTCCCGCCGCGGCCGTTTGCGTGGGGCCCCGGTGCGGCCACCGCAAAGCCAAAGCCTTGTCAGCGATTATTGACAAGATTTACTCAACTACCATTACCTTTCATTTCTGGATTAAGTTAAGGATTGCTGATTAGCCCACACTTTCGAAGCCTCGACTGTTCTACCAGTCGGGGCTTCGTTTTTGGCGGTGGCCAGCAGCGGGGTGGTCCGGCGAATTGCCCGCAGGGCTTCGTCGGGCCACTCTTACTCAAGAACAGCGGCTCCGGTTCATAGTAATTGAGTTACGCAGCGATTTAGCCAAAGGGCCTGCCGGAGTGTAGCGCGAACTGCCAAGTTTGCGCTGCCAAACGCTGCGTAACATCGGGTAGTAAGAGTGTCTCGATGAAGTTCTTCGGGCAATTCGCCGGACCACCCCGCTGCCGACCACCGCCCGCACTGCTCAACTGCAAAAGGGCCCCGGGCCCAGATGCCGGGGCCCCACTTGCGTATAAGGAAGCCGCGCCGCCGCTACCCGGTGGCGCCTGCTTGCCCTTAATTTCATGGCTGACGCTTCTCAAAAAACTACTAATGAGCCGCTTGCCGGCTACGTGACCGTGCGCGGCGCCCGCGAGCACAACCTGCAAAACGTGGACGTGGACATCCCGCGCGACGCGCTGGTGGTGTTCACCGGCGTGTCGGGCTCGGGCAAATCCAGCCTGGCGTTCGGCACGCTCTACGCCGAGGCCCAGCGGCGCTACCTGGAGTCGGTGTCGCCCTACGCACGGCGCTTGTTTCACCAAATGGCGGTGCCCGAGGTGGACCGCATCGACGGGCTGCCGCCGGCCGTGGCGTTGCAGCAGCAGCGCGGGGCCCCCAGCACCCGCTCGTCGGTGGGCTCGGTCACGACGCTCGCCAACCTGCTGCGGATGCTGTACTCGCGGGCCGGCGATTACCCGAAGGGCCAAGGCATTGTGTACGCCGAAGGCTTCTCGCCCAACACGCCCGAGGGCGCCTGCCCCACCTGCCACGGCCTGGGCCGCGTATACGAAGTGACGGAGCAAACGATGGTGCCCGACCCGTCGCTCACCATCCGCGAGCGGGCCATTGCGGCCTGGCCCCAGGCCTGGGGCGGCCAAAACCAGCGCGACATCCTGGTAACCTTGGGCTACGACGTGGACACGCCCTGGCAGGAGTTGCCCCAAAAGCAGCGCGACTGGATCCTGTTCACCGACGAGCAGCCGGTGGTGCCCGTGTACCCCGGCTACTCGCCCGAGCAGACGCAGCGGGCCCTCAAGCGCAAGGAGCAACCCAACTACATGGGTACCTTCACGGGCGTGAAGCGGCACGTGCTACACACCTTCGCCACCACCCAAAGCGCCCTGATGAAGAAGCGCGTGGCCCAGTATATGCGCGGCCAGGAGTGCCCCACCTGCCACGGCAAGCGCCTGCGCCAAGAGGCCCTGGCCGTCACCTTCGCTGGGCTCGACATCGCCGATTTCTCGCGCCTGCCCCTCAAGCGCCTGGCCGACGTGCTGGGGCCCTACGCCGGCGGCAAGGTGCTGGATAAGAAGGCCGAAGCCGCTGCCCCGGAGAAGGCCATCGTCACCCAGCGCATCGCCGCTGACCTGGTGGCCCGCCTGGCCGTGCTGCTCGATTTGGGCCTGGGCTACTTGTCGCTGGAGCGCGGCACGCCCACGCTCTCGCCCGGCGAGCTGCAACGGTTGCGGCTGGCCACCCAGCTGTATTCCAACCTGTTCGGGGTGGTATACGTGCTTGATGAGCCCTCCGCCGGCCTGCACCCGGCCGATACAGAGGCCCTACTGACGGCCCTGGCCGGCCTGAAACGAGCGGGCAACTCGCTGTTCGTGGTCGAGCACAACCTCGACGTGGTGCGCCAGGCCGACTGGCTCGTGGACGTGGGGCCCCACGCCGGGGCCCACGGCGGGCGCATCCTCTACAGCGGCCCGCCCGCCGGCCTGGCCGCCGTGGCTGAGGTCGCAAACCCGCCGCTACTTGTTCGACGCCGCAAAGCCCATGCTGCCCACGCCGCGCCCGGCCGCCGGCTGGCTCCAGCTGCGCGACGTAACGCGCCACAACCTTAGCAACCTGGATGTTGACTTCCCGCTGGGCGTGTTCACGGCCGTCACGGGCGTATCGGGCTCGGGCAAAAGCAGCCTCGTGAGCCAGGTGCTGGTGGAACTGGTGGCCGCCCAGCTCGGCCAGGCCCTGCCCGCGGAGGACGAGGAAGGCGACCCCCTGGAGCGCGCCGCGCCCGAGGCCACCGGCGGCCGTCTGGCCAGCGGCCTGGCCGGTATTCGCCGCCTGGTGCAGGTGGACCAGCGGCCCATCGGCCGCACGCCGCGCTCGAACCTGGCCACCTACACGGGCCTGTTCGACCCCGTGCGGCAGCTGTTTGCCAGTACTCCCGAGGCCAAAAAGCGGCGCTACGACGCCGGTCGTTTTTCCTTCAACGTGGCCAAGGGGCGCTGCGAAAACTGCCAGGGCGAGGGCTTCGTGATGGTGGAGCTGCTGTTTCTGCCCAGCGTGTACGCGCCCTGCCCGGTGTGCCACGGGGCCCGCTACAACGAAAAAACCCTGGAAATCAAGTACCAGGACAAAAGCATTGCCGACGTGCTGGGCCTGACCGTGGACGATGCCTGGGCCTTCTTCGCCGACGATGCCACCGTGCGCCGCCCCCTCACCGTGCTGCGCGACGTGGGCCTGGGCTACCTGCGCCTGGGCCAGCCCGCCACCGAGCTATCGGGCGGCGAGGCCCAGCGCGTGAAGCTCGCCACCGAGCTGCAACGCCCCGCCCGCGGCCACACCCTCTACGTGCTCGACGAGCCCACCACCGGCCTGCACCCCTCCGACGTGGAGCGCCTGCTCCTTCAACTAAACGCCCTGGTCGAAGCCGGCAACACGGTGGTGGTCGTGGAGCATGAAATGCGCGTCATCGCCGCCGCCGACTGGCTCATCGACATCGGCCCCGGTGCCGGCGACGAGGGTGGGAAAGTGGTCATTGCCGCACCCCCGTCCGAGGTAGCCGGGGCCCCTAATAGCCGCATTGCGCCGTACCTGGTGCGTTTCCTGGCGGGGTAGGAAGTAATGAGTTAAAAGTTGAGGGTTAAAAGTTAAAAGGCAAGTGCCTGGCGCTTTAACTTTTAACCCTCAACTTTTAACTTGTTACGCAGGCCGCAAAATTGCGCTGGTCGCCGGGGCCCCAGGCAACGAGCCAGGGCCCCCGGCTAACGCTGAATGGCGCTGGCGGGCAGTTGGAAATACTTTTCCTTCAACCGGGCCTTGGTGGCGGCGGGCAGGTAGTGGGCCTCGAAAGCGGCAATGGCCCGCCGCTCCCTTTTGTGGCTGTACTGGGCGTGGTAGAAAAAATTAGCCGCCAGCACCGGAATGACCACGAAGACCACGGTGGCGATGTTGTAAAAGCCCTGGTATGCTTGGGGGTGGGCTTGGTCGATGGCGAGGCCGAGCCCGGTGACCGCCACAAACCCGCCCGCAATCAGCAGGCCCCGATGCCGCCGCGCCGCGTAGAACCGGTGCAGGGCCGCCGCGGTGTCGGTGGCCGCGCTGGCCTCGGCCGCTAACCGCTGGGCCCGCATCGCCGCCTGCGACGCGGCCACCAGCGAATCGGTGCGGGTCAGCGACGGGGCGGTTTGCGCAAAAGCCTGGCTGCTGGCCAGGAAAAGTAACAGGTAAAGTAGGAAACAGCGCATAAAAAAGATGAGGCGGTTTGCGTCGCCAAGTACGCCACAAACCGCCTCATCTTCCTCATTCATACTTCATAAGCCGCCTTACTTTCCCAGTGCCAGCCGGGCGCCCAGTATGCTCCAGCGGCGGGGCATTTGGGCCCCCAGCAGGTCGGCGTAGCGGGCGTCGAACAGGTTCTGGACCTGGCCCAGCACCCAGAGCCGGCCGGGCAGCAGCGCCACTTCGAGGCGCACGTTGAACACGGCGTAAGTAGGGGTGAGCACGCTGGGTAGGGCCGTGGCACTGGCCGGGTCCGTCTGCTGAGCGGCGCGCTGCTTGAACACGCCGCTGAAGGCGAAGTTGGCCCGGCGGTGGGTCAGGCTCAGGGCCCCCGTGACGAGGTGGCGCGCCACGTTGGAAAGGTACTGCGAGGCCACGCCGGTGCGGTTGTCGAGGTTCACGTAGGTGTAGCCCAGGCTGCCGTTTAGGCGCAGGCCGGCCGCCAGCTGCGCCTGCGCCTGCACCTCAGTTTCCACGCCCTGGGTGGTCACGCTGAACAGGTTCTGGGCGAAGCGGTAGCTGCTATTGGGGTTGATGTTGGCGAGGCCGGTGGCAGCAATGACCTGGGCCCCGGACTGGGCCACGTAGTCGATCAGGTTGCGGCCGTCGCGGTGGAAGTAGGTGGCGCGCACCAGTAGCGCCGGCGTGGCCTGGTAGTCCACGCCACCTTCGTAGTTGAAGGTGCGCTCGGCGGCCAGGTTGGGGTCGCCCACGTTGAAGCCGGCGGGCGTAATGCCCGGCCGCACGTTGGAATTGTACTGCTCCGTGAAATTGGCTGCCCGGATGGCCTTGCCCAGGGCCCCCCGCACGGTCAGCTTCGTGCCCAGCTGCTGGCTGGCGTTGAGTTGCGGCACCAGCTCGGTGCCGTAGGCCTGGTCGTGGTCGAGGCGCAGGGCCCCGGTCACGTTCAGGCCGGGGGTGGGGGCGAGGGCGGCCACGGCGAAGGCCCCCGTGTGCCACACGGCGTGGTCGCCGCGGTCGTTGCTCTGCACAGCGCGGCGGTCGGCTTGGCCGCCCAGCGTGGCCCGCAGCTTGGGGCTGATTTGCAGCTGGTGCTGGCCCTGCACGTTGAGGTAGTGCATGAGGTGGTCGCTGGCCACCGACGTGGGCGTATACACGTAGTAATCAGTGCTCGCCGTGCCCACGATTTGCAGCTCGGTGCGGGCCTTGGCGCTCCACTCGTAGCGCAGCTGGCCCTGGTACCAGTCGCGGGTGAAGGTTTCGCGGGCCCGGTCGCCGAGGTTGGTGGTGTAGTAGTTCTGGGCGTTGAAGTCGCGCCGGTCAAAGCTGGCCCGGGCGGCGGCGCTGAGCTTCGAGGTAATATCGTAGGCCCCCGACAGCGAGTAGGTGTTGAGCTTTACATCATTACGGCCCCCGCCGGGCGCGTCGAGCAGTTGGCCGCTGGCCGTGTTGTTTAGCAGGCCCCCGGCTAGGCGCAGGCCCTTTTCCTGGCCGTAAAAGCCCAGGTTGGTACTCTTCAGCCCGTACTCGCCCGATTGGAACGTGGCGGCCAACTGGGTGCCGTCGGGCCGGTGGGTGGCGGCGAAGGTTTTGGTGACGATGTTGATGAAGCCGCCCACCGCGTCGGGCCCGTACAGGGCCGCGCCGGGGCCCCGCACAATCTCAATCTGCTCAATTTCGGCCGGGCTGATGGGTAAATAGCCCGCAAAGTGGCCCGTGAGCGGGTCGTTCAGCCGCATGCCGTCCAGCAGCAGCAGCACCTGCGTGAAGGTCGAGCCGCGCATCGTCACGTCGGCCTGGGCCCCGAAGCTGCCGCGGCTCTGCACCTCCAGCGCCGGCAGCACGCGCAGCAAATCGTCGAGCGAAAGCACCGGGTACTCGTTCAGCCGGCTGCCGGGAATCACCGTCACGGCCCGGCCCGTTTGGCCCGCCGACTGGCCCAGGCGCGAGCCGTACACCGTCACCTCGCGCAGGGCGCGGGCGCTGTCGGTCGGGGCCGTTTGGGCCAGGGCCCCCAGGGTGAAAAAAGTGCCGAGAAGGGTAGTAGTAGCGCGTATAGCCAGCATGGTGGGTGGTGAAATGATGCCGCAAAGCTAGTGCCCCGAGGCAGCGTTGGCGTGCCCCCGCCGGGTTTGCGTAAGCGGAACGGCCCAAAAATTCCGGCAATTGTGCTAATGAGGGGATGCCCAACGGCTTCGCGGCCGGGGCCCCGGGGCGCAACGCACGGCCCAAACCCTGCACAGCTAGCTCGTCGCTTTTTGCCCGGTTCTAGTACCCAGCGGCTGCCAACAACTAACCAAAAAGGGGCCACGTTTACATTTCATCGCGGGTGTGGCCCTGTACCGAGCGCCTGTCCGATCCGTTTGCGTTGGGCGCGTAGTTTGCGCACTTCGGGGTCGCGCACTTCTGGGTCGCACTCTACTGCTACGCAGCTCGCTTTGGCCTCTATTTGGGCCTGCTGCCAGCGGTAAATTAGCTGGCACCGACGACGCTCCGTGCTTCTATAAACCCACCAGCAGCCCAGCCACGCCCTTCACATTCAGCCGGGCAAAGTTCTTCACCCGGTCAAACCGCGCCTTGGTTTCGGCCAACTCATCGTCTGCGGCCAGCGTGGTGGGGGCGTGCGAATCAAGCAGGGCGAACACCGAAGCGGCAATGTCTATGTAGCCCAGCAGCAACACGTAGAGTTGCTTCTTCTCGTCCGCTGCGTAGCCCTTGGTGCGGATGGCTTTGGTCAACTGGTCCAACTGCGTGGTTTCGTCCGCAAAGAGGTCTCGCAGGGCGCTGCGCTGCTTACCGTAGGCGTCAAGCTGGTCGGCCGTGGCGGCGGCCGCCGCAAAGGGAACGTCCGGGGCGAAAGCAACCGCCTGCCGGTAGGCCGCTTCGGCCGCGTACACCGTGGCCAAGTGCTTCTGTAGGCTCGTCCATAGGCCCGTGCGGGCCTTGTCGAAAGCGGCGGTAGGGGTGGGGCTGTCCAATGCGATTTGCATAATGAGCAGCAAAGGTAGGCGCCCCGGGGCGGCGCCGGCGGGGCCCCAGCGGGTTTGCGCAAACGGAACGGCTCCGTTAATGCTGGCAACCGGGGCAACGTGCGGACGCCCAGCGGCCTGGCAGCCGCGGCCCCGGCGCGCAACGCCCGGCCCAATCCTGCA
>NZ_MDZA01000121.1 GCF_001816125.1 Hymenobacter coccineus
GGGCGCGGGGCATCGCGGTGCCCGTGCCGCCCAGGGCCACGGCGGGCCCGGTGGCGGTGGTCAGCACCACGTCGTCCAGGTTGAGGCGCGTTTTGGGCCCGCTGGTTTTGCGGATTTCCAGGCGCAGCGGCTCGCTGGCGACCCCAGCGAAGGTGTGGGGCACTAGCTGGGGCCCCTGGGTGGTGACCGGGGCTCCGGCCCGCTGCCAGTGGCCGCCGCCGTCGCGGCTCAGCCACAGCTCCCAGGTGCTGGGCCCGTCGGTGCCGTAGGCGGCGGCGCTCACGCTGATTTGCGTCACGCCGGCCGCCGCGTCGAACTGCATGGTCAGGCGGCCCAGCCCGCGCAGGCGCGCCGCGTGCTGGCCGTCTTTGTGGTCTTGCTCGGTGCTGCCAATTAGCCCGTCCTGGAAGTGCCAGGGCCCCGTGGCCAGCGCCTCGTCGGCCTCGGTGTAGGCGCCCTTGCTGCCGGCCTCGAAGGTTTCGGGGAAGGTGGCGGCGGGCGCCAGGCGCAGGTCCGACGCGGCGCGGCGGTCGGGGTTGGAGGAGCAGGCGAGTAGGGCCAGGGCCCCAAGCAGGAGGGAAGGACGCATGGCGGCGAAGGTAGGGGCTACCATCGGACGCACTAAAAAAGGACTTATGTGTTAACCACAAGTCCTTTTTTAGTGCGTCTTGAGGGTTACTGAGTTTAGGTATGCAGGCGTATGGCCTGGGAAGAATTAATAATGCTTGGCAAGAAAATCAGGCTGGCGAAGCAACTCACGAATCTCTGCTGCGGCAGATTCTCTTGCTTCGGTAGTAAGTTTTGCCCATCCGCTGTAAAGCTGTGGGTGCCGCCAGGGCTCTGGCACGGATAGGTGGTAGAGGTGAAGATAGAAAAATGCCATTGCGTACCAATTTGGTGTATTGGCAGAGGGTAAATGTCCATGCGAATAAAAGTCGCGGTGCAATAGGAAATTCGCGGCGAAATTATCGACCACATCGGGGGCAAACCTGCCATCTTTTAAAAAAGCGGTCAGCGGCTGCCGTGCTTCTCGCTCCTGGCCAGGCCAGCGGTGCGCTGCGTAGGCATACCCATCGAGGGCATGGGCAAAAGCGAGTATGATTTGCTCCGTGGGTTCGGTGAGAAGGGTGTCCATTGACGCGGTGGAAAGAGGTGGATTTAAACCGATTCGGAATGCTCCACGTCCCACTCGCGCATCAGGCGCTCAGTGCCTTGCAGGGCGGCCAACAAGCGTTGGTAATGGCGGCTTTCCTCGAATGTTAGGGTGCGGCCTTGGCGGTCCTTCAGCCACTTTTGAGCCGGTTGGTAACCGCCAATGGGCAGGGCCCACACTTCGGGGGCCACGGGCTCGACGTATTGCGTAGCGTTGAAGTACACACGCTGGGCGGCTGCGTCGTAGCGGGGCTTTTCCACAGTGCCGGTCCCGGCGCCGCCGGTGCGGGTGGGCAGCGGGTGAGGTAGGGCCCCTGGGCGCAATAAATGCAACTCACGCAGCTCGTGCCCGAAGGCGACCACCGCCCGAAACTTCTCGGCGGAAGCGGGCAGCGGCACCCGGGGGAAGTCGATGCGCAGCAGCTCGTGGTAGCGGCGGCGGTAGGCGGGCTGGTGCAGGATGCCGTACACGTAGTCGAGCACGTCTTCCGGGGCGAAGGTGCCGGGGGCCCCGGTGGCTTCGGGCACGTAGGCCAGACCGGTGGCCATAGCTAGCCGCTGCACCGCCTCAGGTTTGAGGTTGGGGCGGCGTGCGGCCGGTGCGTAGAGGTCGGTGCTGTCGGGGTAGAGGTAAAGAGGGAAAACGTAATTAATGTCGTAGGAACTAAAAGTCTTGTGGCCAGCAATGGTTTCGGTGACAAAGCATCCTAAGTCACTCTTGTTTTGCTTGGGAGCAATAAGTCCAATATTGTTATTGCTTCCGGCGAAATGTCGCATTATATCAGTGCGGGGATTTGTATAAAATCCTTTATTAGTTCCTGTGAAAAGAGTTGCTCTTAAATCGAAAGGACGATATAAAATTGGTTCTAATCTCTCTCGGTCAAGATTGTTTTGTACGTCTTGTTTTGCCAATGACACTTGCCAGTCTCTTGTATCAGCACCAAGATTATATTTCTCACGTAATTCTTGTTCTGACAACGTAGCAAAGTCATTTGCATGATTCCAAACTGTTTCCCTGTCTAGCGCAATTGTTGCTCCATCACGCGCAGTTACTACGCCTGAAGAATACGACACAAATATTTCGTCAAGCCGCAACCATGAATTGTAGTCCTGACTACCTTCAAAATTTGTCTGCGTGAATAGGTAATTCGGGATCTGGGGTACAATTTCTACAAAATCAACTTTCGACAGAATATGAGCATCTAAATAATCATACTTAGGTTGCCGTGCTCCAAAAAGGTTCTTGTGGAATATTCTTGCAAGTTCTTTCGATCTGCTTTTCGATGGCTTTTTTACTGCAATTAAAATTGATGCGCCTTGTTGAATATCAAATACATTTTCATCTGCACTGCCATCAAGAGCTTTTTCTTTCTTGAGAGAATTTCCGTGCAAGTCAATAATGTAGAGTGAATCAAATGCTTGCATCAAATTCCAACGCATTCCTCGAAATGTTGGGTTATCTAAATAGCTGTTGTCGGTAATAAATGCTACAATTCCTTCTCCATTCCGCTCGATATAATTTTGGCTATAGCGAATAAATTTGACATAATCATTATTTAACCATTTGGGGTTCTTTTCTTTTAGCTTGCCTCCGCCTGGCTCCTGTTTGTAGTCTTTGAGTAAGCTAGAAACCCATTCTCCCTTATTAGATGATTCACCCGAATACGGCGGGTTTCCCAGCACCACCATTACAGGGGCATCGCGCTTGATTGTATTGGCGAGGTTGGATTCGTCGGAGAGCCAGGAGGCGAACAAAGTGTGGGTATCGGGGTGTGATTCTTCGAGGGCGTTAGTGAGGTACACGCTCAGGCGGGGCGGGGTGGCCTGCGCCGATTTATAGCCCAGTTGCTCCAGCAGCAGGCCCAGCTTGAGGTGGCACATAGCGTAGGAGGCCATCATAATCTCGAAGCCGTGCAGGCGCGGGATGAGGTGCTGCTCCACGTACTGGTTCCAGAAGCCTTCGCCGCCGCCCAGGCTGGCGTGGATGTGGCGCACCACTTCGGCCAGGAAGGTACCGGTGCCGGTGGCGGGGTCCAGCACCTGCACACGGGCCACTTCGCGCTTCACTTTCTTGGGGGCCCCGCCTTTCAGGTCGGGCACCAGCACGTCCACCGTGGTTTTGGCGGTGTCGGCCAGGCCCTCGGCCAGGCCGAAGTCGCGGCGCAGTACCTCGTCCACGGCCCGCACGATGAAGCGCACCACTGGCTGCGGGGTGTAATAAACGCCTCGGCTCTTTTTGAGGGCAGGGTTGTAGCGGCCCAGGAAGGTTTCGTAGAAGTACAAAAACGGGTCGGTCATCTGCGTGGTTTGCCCGAAGCCTTTAAGCAAAGCGGCCACGTCGGCGGCCCGGAACAGCTCGGCCAGGGCATCCACAATCCACACCACCCGGTCGTCAAGGTCGGTGCCGGCCACGTAGCTGAACAACTTGCGCAAAAACGGGTTGGAGGCGGGTACTAAATTCAGGGCTTCCTGGCGCGAGAAGGTGTCGGGGGTGGCGTCGTGCAGGCGGGCGGCAAATAGGCCGTAGGCAATGGTCTGGGCGTAGATGTCGGCGAACTGCTCGTGGGTCAGGTCGTGGATGAGCATTTGCCGGAATGCCTCGTACTGCGATTCGAGCGAGCCCGCCGTGGCCATCGTCAGGCCGGACGGGCTAGTAGTCACTTCGGGATGGGTGAGGGCTTGCAGCAGCACGTATTGCAGCAGCCGGGCCTTATCGGCCATGAGTTGGGCAAGGGTTTCGGCCGAGCTGATGCGCTGGCCCTTGGCGGCCGTGAACACGCTCAGCATCTCGGCAAACTGGTCGTAGTCTTGCGGGCGGCCCTTCACTGGCTGGCCCTTGGTGTAGTCGCCAATGCGCACTTCCATTACCTTTTCGCCGCGCTGCCAAAGCTGCCAATGCAGGTAATCGGTAATGAGTAGGTTGTCGAGCGAGCGGCGGTAGCGGCTAAACTGCTCCTGGTGCTTGGGGTCGTCGATGTTCTCGGGCAGGTCCTTGGCTTCAATGTAGCCAATGGCTACACCGACGCGCTGTACCAGGAAATCGGGGGCCCCACAAGCCTGCCGGCGCGGTTCGTTGGTGACGGCCAGCTCCGGGTAGAGTCGCTGAAACAGGGCTTCGACGGCGGCGCGGTAGCTGTGCTCGGTGGCGTTGCCAGTAGCAGCCGTGGCCGCGATGGAGGAAAGGTAAGTTTTCAAGTAGCAGTGGAAAGGCTGACAAATGGGAATGCGGGGTGGAAGATAGTTGCCATGCGGATAAGCTCGCCCCGCAACTATCCCGCCCTGGCCGTTCCTTTGGGGCCCCGTTAGCCCCCACCGCCGCGCCCCATGAAACTCCGCTACCTGCTGCTGCCCCTGCTGGGGGCCCTGCCCGCCTGCCAATCGGCCGATAAGCCCGCCGCCGGGGCCCCGGCTTCGGCCGATGTGCGCTTCGAGGGGTTCAAAACCCGCTTCATTGACGAGCTGTGGCGCGAAGACCCCAGCTTTGCCTCGGCCATGGGCTACCACAAGTACGACTCGCTGCTGGTAATTCCGGACTCGCTGCAACGGCGGCGGGCAGCGGCGTTCGGCGAGAAAAACCTGAAGGCGCTGGCCACTTTCCCACTCGACAGCCTGGCGCCCGCCAACCAAATTGACCACCACTTGCTGGCCAACTATCTGCGCGCCAGCCGCTGGGAGGACGACACGCTACGCCAGTGGCAGTGGAACCCGGCCGCCTACAACCTGGGCGCCGGCATCGGCGATTTGTTCAACGGCCGCCACTTCCCGCTCGACCGCCGCCTGCGCAACATCTCCGACCAGCTGGCCCAGGCCCCGGCTTACTACCAGGCCGCCGAAAACAACCTGCGCCGCCCTACCCAGGAGCACACCCGCCTGGCCATCCGGCAGAACGAGGGCGGCTTGGCCGTGCTGGGCCCCGCCCTCACCGATTCGGTACGCGGCTCGGGCCTGAGCGCGCGCGAGAAAAAGGTGTTTGCCGACCGCCTGGCCACGGCGCGCCTGGCCATCCAAAGCTACCTGGCCTTTCTGAAAACCGACGTGCTGGGGGCCCGTAATTTCCGCTCGTTCCGCATCGGCCAGGCGCTGTTCGACCGCAAGTTCGCCTACGATATTCAGTCGCGCTACTCGGCCAGCGAGGTGTACCAGCAGGCGCTGGCCCACAAAACCGAGCTGCTGCACGACATGGGCCGCCGCGCCGCCCGCCTCTACCCCAAGTACCTGCCCGGCCAGCCCGCGCCCGCCGATACGCTCCAGCTCATCCGCGCCGTCGTCAACCAGCTCACCCTCAAGCACGCCCCGCGCAATGGCTTCGTGGCCGCCGTGAAGCAGCAGATTCCGACGCTGGTGGCCTTCGTGAACGAGCACAAATTGCTGACCCAAGACCCCAGCAAGCCGCTGGTGGTGCGCGAAACGCCGCTCTACATGCGCGGCAGCGGGGCCGGGGCCAGCGTGAGCGCCCCGGGGCCCTACGACAAGGGCGCCAACACCTATTACAACGTGGAGCCGATTCCGGAGACTTGGACGGCCGCCCAGGCCGAGAGCTACCTGCGCGAGTACAACGACTACACCTTGCAGATTCTCAACATCCACGAGGCCATTCCGGGGCACTACACGCAGCTCGTGTACGCCAACCGCTCGCCCTCGCTGGTGAAGAGCATTTTCGGCAACGGGGCCATGATTGAGGGCTGGGCCGTGTACGCCGAACGCATGATGCTGGAGCAGGGCTACGGCCAAAACAGCGACGAAATGTGGCTGCTCTGGGACAAGTGGAACCTGCGCGTGACGCTCAACACCATCCTCGACCACGCCGTGCAGGTCGACAACATCTCCGAGCAAGCCGCCGTGGCCATGCTCACCGGCGAGGGCTTCCAGGAGCGGGCCGAGGCCGAGGGCAAGTGGCTGCGCGCCACCCTCAGCCAGGTGCAGCTCAGCAGCTACTTCGCCGGCTACACCGAGATTTACGCCCTGCGCGAAGAGCTCAAGCAACAGCGTGGCAAGGCCTTCGACCTCAAAGCTTTCCACGAGCAGTTTTTGAGTTACGGCAGCGCGCCGGTCAAGTACATCCGCGAACTTATGCGGCGCAAATAGGGTATAGGCAACGGCGCGCGGGTTGCGTGCCGTTGCCTGCCTCGCCACTTCCCTTCCTCATGACCGAAGCCCACCGCCAGCACGTGCACACCGCCAACGACGAGCAGCTGCGCCACCTCATTCACGAGCACCTCAAAGTATTTGCCAAGTTCACGTCGGAAGATTGCGCGGCGTGCGAGGCCCTGGCCCCGCCGTTTGCCAAGTTCGTCGACGAAGAAGATTACCAGACCATTCTGTTCCTGAAGCTCAACTCCGACGAAAACCCGGTGGCCAAAAAATTGATGCAGGACAAGGTGGCGCCCTTTTTTGTAAGCTATTGCCAGGGCCGTTTGCTTGAGTGCGCCCCCCTTATCGACGAGGCCGACGTGCGCGCCCAGCTCGACCGCCTGCGCGCCTTCGTGCCGGTGAAGTAGGGCCCCGGGGCCCCTGACTTGACGTTATTTTTTTGGGCGAAACGCCCGGCCGCTGGGCAGCGGCCGGGCGTTTGCGCGCCGGGCCCCGGGGCCCAGTTTTTTTCGTTGCGCCGTGTTTTTCTACATCTCTAAAATCCTGGATGCCGCCCTGCTGCCCACCGTGTGGTTGGCGGCCCTGCTGCTGGGGGCCCTGGCGGCGCGGCAGCCCCGCCGGCAGCGGCAGTGGCTGCGCGCCGCCGCCCTGCTGGCCCTGGTGGGTACCAACCCG